>NZ_JACCQA010000028.1:0-96234 GCF_015712215.1 Burkholderia sp. 9779_493 | reverse complement strand
GCTCTGTTGTTGGTGCGATCATTTCCGGAGGCAGTACTGATGACGCGACGCCGACATTGAGCGGTACAGCGGAAGCAGGCAGCACGGTGAGCGTGTATGACGGCACGACGTTGCTGGGCACGACGACAGCAGACCCGTCCGGAAACTGGACGTTCACGCCGACCACGGGTTTGGGAGAGGGCGCGCACTCGATTACGGTGACTGCCACGGACACGGCCGGCAACGTGAGCCCCCCGAGCACGGCCTTCAACCTGACGATCGATACGACGGCTCCTGCATTACCGACTGTGAACGCGACCGATGGTACGTCGCTGTCGGGTACGGCGGAAGCGGGCGCGACGGTCAATATCGATACGAACGGTGACGGCACGCCGGACGCCACCGTGACGGCCGACCCGAGTGGCGCGTGGACGTACACGCCGTCGACCCCGCTGCCGATCGGCACGGTGATCGGCGTGACCGCCACGGACGCGGCTGGCAACACCGGCCCGTCCGCGTCGGTAACGGTTTCAGACCTGACGGCGCCGGCCGCGCCGATCATCGGCACCGTGACCGACGACGTTGGCTCGATCGTTGGCCTGCTGACGACTGGCGCGACGACGGACGACACGACCCCGACGCTTGCCGGTACGGCGGAAGCAGGCAGCACGGTGAGCGTCTATGACGGCACGACGTTGTTGGGTACGACGACAGCGGACCCATCCGGAAACTGGACGTTCACGCCGGCCACAGGCTTGGGTGAAGGCGCGCATTCGATCACGGTGACTGCCACGGACACGGCCGGCAACGTGAGCCCCCCGAGCGCGGCATTCGCGATCACGGTCGATACGACCGCACCGACTGCGACGGCCACGCTGACGACCCTGACCGACAACACCGGCGTGCCCAACGACTGGATCACCGGCGACACGACCCCGACCCTGAGCGGCACGCTGAATGCTGCGCTCGGTGCGGGCGAGGTCGTCCAGGTCAGCCTCGACGGCGGCGCCCACTGGACCAACGCGACCGTCAACGGCACGAACTGGACCTGGTACACGCCGGGCGTGTTGTCCGCGGCGAACTACACGGCGACGGTGCGCGTGGTCGATGCCGCCGGCAACCTCGGCCCGACGACGTCGCAGCTTTTCACGATCGATCCGAATGTCGCACCGGTCGTATCGGCGCAGGCGTCGGGGAACCTGCTCGGGATCATCGGCGCGAACCTGCTCAACCTGATCGATTTCAGCACGCAGCAGGCGTTCTCCGCATCGGACTACAACAACAACCTCGATCACGTGACGCTGCACTACGGCGGATTGCTCGGCCTCGGCGCGCTGCAATTCAACGCGAACCAGGCGCTGGCGAACGAACTGGGGCTGCACTTCAACGTCGTCAACAACCCCGGGATCCTCGGCATCATCGGGCCGTCGTCCGACCTGACGATCACGGCGACCGACGGCGGCCCGATCGACAACCTGAGGCTCAACGAGTTTCTCGGTTCGATCACGCTGAACGGCGGGCTGATCAGCATCAGCGCGCTCGACAGCGTGACGATCTCCGCGACCGACAAGACAGGGCTGTCCGCATCGGCCACCGCCGGTCAGTTGCTGAACGCGAGCCTGCTCGGCTCGACGCAGTCGGCGTCGATCATCGAGGGGACGTCGGGCAGCGACACCGTCACGGGCACGTCCGGCAACGACCGACTGTACGGCTATGGCGGCGACGACGTGCTGAACGGCGGCGACGGCAATGACCTGCTGCGCGGCGGCGCCGGCAACGACACGCTGAACGGTGGCAACGGCAACGATATCCTGATCGGCGGCGCAGGTAACGACACGCTGACGGGCGGCGCCGGCACCGACGTGTTCCTGTGGGAAGTCGTCGGCGCGGACAACACCGGCGGCAACGGCCACGACGTCATCACCGACTTCCAGCTGGCAAGCGGCCCCACCGATACGAGCGGCGACAAGATCGATCTGTCGAAGCTGCTGGTCGGCTACACGGCCGACGCGGACGGGCCCGCGCACTACGTGGACGGCGTGCCCACGATCGATGCGGGCGACACGATCGGGCAGTTCCTGTCGGTGACGAACGTCGGCGCCGATACGGTGATCAGCATCGACCGCGACGGCGCCGGGACGGCGTTCGGTTCCGAAACCCTCGTCACGCTGAACAACGTGACGACCAACCTGGAGAGCCTGCTCGCGAACCACCAGATCATCGTCTGACCGCAGCGCCCCGGGGAGGCCGGCCTGCCTCCCCGACACGGCAGGCCCGTTCGCATCGCGACGCGGGCCCGCCCGACGCATATCCGTTCCCGCGTCATGCGCGGGGCCAGCTTTGCCGGACGGCTCGCCGCCGGCGTCCCGATGATGCTCAAGACAACCGCTTGCTCCAGATTCACAGTGCGTCGCGCCGCTCGCGCGGCGCGTGCCGTTTTTCATCCAGGCCATGTGTTGTTCGCGATCGCGCTGTTCGATACCGCCTCGGTGGCGTTCGCGTCATCGTCGTCGCCGCTGCCGAGCGGCCGACTGACCGATTCGTTCGAGACCGCGGTCCGCGTGCCGGCTCCTGCGGCCCAGGCTGCCGCGGCATCTCCCCCGCGTTCGTTGCCGCCGGGGTCTCCCCGGGGTGCCGCTCCGGCGATGCACACCGCGATGGCGCCGTCGTTCGTGCCGTTGCCGGCCGGCATGCCCGCCGCCGCCGCTGCCGCCCCGCGCCGGCACCTGGCGCCGCCATTGCCGCCTGCGGACCCGGCACGGCGCATCGTCCTCGCGAACCTGTCCCGTGCGATGGCGCCGGGCGACCTGCCATCACCGGTGCCGTTGCCGCACGACGGGGTGACGACGATCACGCCGGATCTGCCGGACGCATTCGACACGCCCGCCGCCGCGCACGCAGCGGATCCCGAGGATGCAGAGGATTCCGCCGGCGCATCGGGCGAAACGCTGCGCATCGCGCTCGATCGCCTGACGCTGCGCGACGCGGTCGGCGTCGCGATCGCGCGCCATCCGGACATCGGTCGCGCGCATGCGGAAGTGGCGCAAAGCCTGTCGGAGGTCGAGGTCGCGAAAGCGGCCTGGTACCCGAAGATCGACTATGGCGTGCGCCCCGGCTATGGCGGCAGTTTCGGCAGCAACGGCAACCGCACCGGCACGCGCGCCTCGATCGGCGTGTCGCAGTTGCTGTACGACTTCGGCCGTACGTCGGGCCGGATTTCCGCGGCGGACTCGACGCGCAGCCAGAAGCAGTACCAGCTGGCCGACACGATCGAGACGGTCGCGTATCAGACGGCGTCGACGTTCATCGAACTGGCCGCGAGCCAGGACGTCGTCGCCGCCGCGCGGCGCCAGGTCGCCGCGCTGAGCGACACGCGCACGAAGATTCTCGATCGCGTGCGGGCCGGACTGTCGGTTTCGTCGGACCGCAATCTGGTCGAACTGGCGATCCTGCATGCACAGGCGGAAGTGCTGAAGGCCAACACGCGCTTCGACGTCGCCGCCGCGAAGCTCACCGAACTGATCGGCGCCCGCCCGCGGCGCGTGGCGCCCCTCGGCGGCACGGTCGATTTCGTCGGCGATCTCGGCCACGCCGGCGGCGACATCGAACGCACGCCGTCGGTGCTTGCCGCGGCGGCGGCCGTCGATGCGGCCGATGCGCGCGTGCGGGTCGCGCAGGCGGAACGCTTTCCGTCGATCGGTATCGGCGCGAGCCGTTCGATATCGAGCGGCCGCCCGAACGCGACCAACGACACATGGATCGGTTTCGCGGTGAGCGGCAACTACTCGCTCGGCGGCCTGGCGAAACACCAGATCGCGGCCGCCGAAGCCGAACTGCGCGCGAACCGCGAAAGCCTCGAGAACCGGCGGCTCGTCACGCGCAGCGCGCTCAAGTCGGCGGAAATCGAAGCGTCCGGCGCGGCCGCGCGCCTGAACAGCTACGAGAAAGTGACCGCGCTGTCGCGCGCGTCGCGCGACCTGTACTGGCAGGAATACATCCTGAACAAGCGTACGTTGACCGACGTCGTGAATCCGGAGCGCGACATCTTCGAATCGGAAGTCGAGGCGATCAACGCACTGGCCGACGGCGCGATCGCGCGCATCAAGGCATACGTGGCAGTCGGCAAATTCGTCGAATTGCTGCGCGAACACGAGGGGAGTCGTCATGAATGATGCGTTTCGCGCCGGGCGCGATGCCGGCGCCGATATCGCGCGCTGGACCGACCCGCTGATTTTCGCGGCACGGCATCTCGGTCTCGCCGTTTCGCCCGAGCAGGTCCGTGGCGCGGCGTCGTGGGCGAGCGTCGCGGAGCCGGACGCCGCCGTCATCGAAGTCGCCGCGTCCGCGGGCCTGGCCGCGCAGTTCGTCGCGTTGCCGCCGGCACGGCTCACGCCGGCGATGCTGCCGGCGCTCGCCGTGTTCGACGATGCGCATGTCGGCGTGATCGTATCGGTCGCGGCGGAGCGTGCGGTCGTCCAGTTCGTCTTCGACGGCAAGCCGGTCGAACGCGCGATCGATCTGGGCGCGCCGGCGCCGGCGTGGCCGGCCCGCATGTTGATCGTCCACGAGCGGGTCGCGCGGCGTGACGAACGCGTCGACGGCTACCTGTCCGCCAAACCCGACACCTGGCTGCACGATCTGTTCTCGGCGCAATGGAAGGTATTGCTCGATCTCGGCGCCGGCTCGCTGTTCGGCAATCTGCTCGCGATCGCGACGTCGCTGTTCGCGATGCAGGTGTGGGATCGTGTGGTCCCGGCGCGGGCGACGCACACGCTGTGGGTGCTGGCTTCAGGCGTCGTGCTCGCGCTCGCGCTGGAACTGCTGCTGCGTACCGCGCGCGTATCGATCGCCGATCATTTCGGCAAGCAGGCGGATCTCAAGCTGTCCGCGATGTTCTTCGCGCGCGTGCTCGACATCCGCAACGACGCGCGGCCGCGCTCGCCGGGCACGCTGGTCGCCCAGCTTCGCGACCTCGAACAGCTGCGCGAGCTGCTGACGTCGAGCACGATGGGCGTGCTGATCGACATCCCGTTCGTCATCACGTTCCTGTTCATCATCTGGCTGCTCGGCGGGCCGCTCGCGTTCGTGCCGCTCGCGGCGATCCCGCTGCTGATCCTGCCGGGCGTGCTCGCGCAAATCCCGCTGGCGAAGCTGTCGAACCAGGGGCTCGAGGAATCGGCGCTGCGCAACGCGATCCTGATGGAGGCCATCTATCGCGCGGAGGACATCAAGGCGTTGCAGGCGGAGCCGCGATTCCGGCAGCTGTGGGCGCAGACGAATCGCGTGAATGCCGATATCGGCTTGCAACAACGCCGGCTGGCCGGTCTGCTGGTCAATCTCGCGCAGACGGTGCAGCAGCTTGCGTATGCCGGCGTACTGGTCGCCGGCGTGTACGGCATCCTGGACGCGAGCCTGTCGTTCGGCGCCGTGCTGGCCTGTTCCATCCTGACGAGCCGCACGATCGCCCCGCTGGGCCAGATTCCCGCCGTGCTGTCGCGCATCCAGAACGTACGCGCGGGCAAGAAGGGGCTCGACAACCTGCTCGCGCTGCCGGTCGATCATGATCCGGCGGTCGATGCGTATCACAAGCCGGCGCTCGTCGGCCGATATCGCTTCGAGCAGGTCGGATACAGCTTCGATCCGCAGGCAAAGCCGGTGCTCGGTATTCCGAATCTGTCGATCGAGCCGGGCGAGCGGATCGCGATTCTCGGCCGGGTCGGTGCGGGCAAATCGACGCTGCTGCGGCTGCTCGGCGGACTCGCGACGCCGGTGCAGGGGCGCATCCTGTTCAACGACACGCCACTGCCGCTGATCGACGTCGCTGACGTCCGTCGCGACGTCGGGATGCTGCTGCAGGAATCGAGTCTCTTCTACGGCACGCTGCGAGAGAACCTGCTGATCGCGAATCCGCTCGCTACCGACGATGCGATGCTCGCGGCGATGAAGGTCGCCTGCGCGGACCAGTTGCTGTTGCGGCAGCCGCACGGCCTCGACCTGAAACTGCGCGAAAGCGGCCTCGGCCTGTCCGGCGGCCAGAAGCAGGCGCTGATGCTGGCCCGCGTGATTCTGCGCGCGCCGAACGTGTTGCTGCTCGACGAGCCGACCGCCTCGCTCGACGAGGCGACCGAGCGCGCGATCGTCGAGCGCCTGCGGCAGTGGCTCGGCCATCGCACGTTGATCGTCGCGACGCATCGTTATCCGGTGCTGTCGATCGTCGATCGCATCATCGTGCTCGATGGCGGGCGCGTGGTGCGTGACGGTCCGAAAGACGAGGTGCTGGCAGCGTTGCGCGGCGCCGGCACGCCGGAGCCGGCGGCGGCTTCGCGCGCGCCGGCTGGCGAGTCGAGCCCGTTGCCGGCGCAGATGGCGGGAGAGGCACGATGAGCGATTTTCCGTGGTCGGCGCATCGCGCACGCGAAGCGGCACCCGCCCGGCGGATGCTGTGGCTGATCGTTGCTGCGCTGGCGATCTTCCTCGTGTGGTCCGCGTTCGCGAACCTCGACGAAGTCGCGGTCGGCGAAGCCAAGGTCACGCCGGCATCGAAAGGGCAGGTCATCCAGAGTCTCGAAGGCGGCATCCTGCTGGAACTGGCGGTGCGCGAAGGCGATGTCGTCGACGCGGGCCAGCGGCTCGCAACGCTCGATCCGGTGCTCGCGCGCTCGTCGATGGAGGAAACGCTGGAACGGATCACCGCATTGCAGGGGCGTGCCGCGCGGCTGTATGCGGAGATGAACGACCTGACCGGCATTGAATTCCCGGCGGAACTGGCGAACGAGAAGGCCGTGACCGGGCGTGAGCGTCAGCTGTTCGTCGCAAACCGGCGCGCGTTTCGCGAGAACGTCGCCAACCTGCGCGAACAGTTGCGGCTCGCCGAGGACGAGCTCCGGATTGCGTTGCCGCTGTTGAAAACCGGCGCGACCAACGAGGTCGAGGTGCTCCGGTTGCGTCAGAAGGCCGCCGAATTCTCGACGAAGCTCGCAGCGGCGCAGAGCGAATACTACGTCGCGCTGAAAGCCGACTATTCGAAGACGATGGCCGATCTCGAACCGCTGCTCAAGGTTCGCGAAGGGCGTGCCGATCAATTGCGGCGAACCGTGATTCGCGCGCCGGCGCGCGGCATCGTGAAGGACATCCGGGTGTCGACGGTCGGCGGGGTGATTCCGCCGGGCGGCATGCTGATGGAGATCGTGCCGCTCGACGACCAGTTGTTGATCGAGGCGCGCCTCAGCCCGCGCGACATCGCATTCATTCATCCGGGGCAGGAGGCGACCGTGAAGATCACGGCGTTCGAGTCGTCGATCTACGGGTCGCTGCCGGCGAAGGTCGAGCGGATTTCGCCCGACACGATCGAAGACCAGGTCGACCGGCGCGTGTATTACTACCGCGTCTACGTGCTCACGCAGCACGCGTATCTGGAAACCCGCGACGGCAAGCGGCATCCGATCCTGCCGGGCATGGTCGCCACCGCGGAGATCCGCACCGGGCGCCGCACCGTGTTCGACTACCTGGTCAAGCCGCTGAACCGCGCAGCCGAGGCGTTGCGCGAACGCTAACGCGCCGGCGCGGCACGATCATGGGTGCGACGCCGAGTCGCTGCGTTCGGCATCCGGATACACGATCGTGCCGTCGTCCCGGATCACGGCGCCGGCCGTGAGCCGCGCGGGCTCCACGCGGTTGCGGCCCATGATGTGCAGCACCGTTTCGCCGCGCGCGATCAGGTAGTCGGACACGATGCGCCGGTGGCAGCGCCACCACACGGCTTCCGAACACATGATCGCGCAGCGCTGCTCGTGCCCCTGCGCGATCAGCCGGTCGAGGCCCGCATGAAACGCCGGCGACAGCGCATAGTCCGCGTAGCGGTGAAAGCTGCGGTTGGTCCAGAAACCGTTGACGTCGTCGGGTACGCCGCGCGACTTGCCGCGCAGGCCGCCGAGCTCGGCGATGTGTTCGTACGCGATGTCGGCGGCGGCGAGCGCGTCATCTTGCGGATGTCCGCGAGCAGCGTGATCTCGACCGCATCGAGCAGGTCGACGAATGCGTCGAGCATGCGGTTCGAATGGCCCGGCCGGTAGCCCGGCGCGCTTTCGCGTCATGCACGCGAACTCGTCGCGAAACAACAGCGCGTGGTTTGTGACCGGCATGAGCGACGGAAGGTTGCCGATAGCGAGATCGATCTGCCCAAGTCGCAGTTTCTCCTCGACCTCGCGCAGCGGCACTTGCTCGGCCGCTAGCCGCACCTCCGGTGCAACGCGTTGCAATTTCTCGCAAATGCGCGGCAAGAAAACGTGTTCCCCAATTTGAAGCGGGTGTGACGCTGCCCCACGACTAAGCCCGGGGAGCCCGCCAAGCCTGCTGGATCGCGCAACGAGGGGAAGACGGTGTCCGCGCGCCCCAAACGTTTAGAATTCCCGTCGAATCAGTTCAAGGCCCTGACGGTAAGTTGTCACCTCAAACTCGGGGAATCGGCGCTTGAACTTCGTGGAATCGAAGAGATTGTCCTGCTCGTAGCGAGGTAGAAGCTCCCTGATCTCACGTACCTGCGGGGAGAAGAGGCCCGCGACCCAAAACGCCCCTTTCCCGATGATCGAATAGGCGGGCGGTCGTCCAAACGCGGCGCTGGCCATGTCGACGAACTCCCGGTAGGTCGGCCGGTCGTCGCAGCACGGCAGATGCCAGGTCTGCCCGAACGCGTCCGGCGAGTTGCCGAGCGTCGCGAGCGCACGGCTCGCGTCGGGCGTCCAGATAAGAGTGCGCCGCGTGTCGTCACGCAACGGCACCTTCGGCTTCTTGCCTTCCTTCAGCTTGTCGATGACCAACGCATTCGTGAAGCTCTGCGTCTTGCCGGGGCCATAGAACTCGGGTGCCCGGCCGATCAGCACCGGGATGTCGCCACGCGCCATCTCTTCGAGCACCATCGACGCCATTGCCGCGCGCACCTTGCCCTTGCGGCCTACCGGCGCGAACTGTGTCGCCTCGGTCTGCAGCCGGTTGTTCTGCGGGTACATGTAGGTGTTGTCGAAATAGGCGAATCGAGCACCTTCCGCGCGGCACGCATCCAGCGCGTTCTTCAACATCACCGGAAACTGCGTTTCCCACAGCTCCGTGTCCGGGGGCAGGCCCGCCGTGAAGTAGACGATGTCACTGCCTTTCACCGCCTGGGCGGTCTGTCGCGCATCAAGCAGATTGGCCGACACCAAGCTATCGGTGTCGTTGACCTTGCGCGGATTGCGGCTGACGAGGCGGATTTCGCCGGTGTTGAGGCGGCGCAATTCCCGCGCCAGTTCCGTGGCGATCTGACCGTTCGCTCCCAGTATCGTTTGCATGTCGGATACCTTCGTGACCTTGTGTCGAATGACGAGGGACACTAGGCTAACCTTGAAGGCAAGTTCAAAGTCAAGCGGTTACGGAAACGATCGCAACGTTACATCCGCACTCGGTGCGGAGCCAACCTTTTCGAGCGCGGCAACCGCGGCGTCGTTGCCTTGCAGGATCGCGTTCTGTAGCGCGGTACGACCGAGCGCATCGACGTGATCCGAGTTCGCGCCATGTGCGACGAGTCCCGGCAGCAGGTCGAGGCGGCCGAACAGCGCGGCGAACGACAGCGCTGTTCTGACTTGTCACGCGGGTTCTGCGCGAGTTCGTTCAGCGTTGACGACTCGTAGTTCACTTCGCCGTTGCGGTCGCCGAAGTTCAGCGCACCGTCCTGGTTGTTGTTCGTGACGCGCACGCGCGGACGGTTGATCGACGACTGATTGAAGTTCGCGCCGAGGCGGTACATCTGCGTATCGGTGTGCGAGAACATCCGACCCTGCAGCATCCGGTCTTCCGACGGCTCGATGCCCGGCACCATCCGCGACGGGGAAAAGGCATTCCTCGTTCGCCCCGGAAATATATTTAGGCAAACAAAATAAATAGAAGTTACGTCGGTGAGGCACCTGCCTGCATCAGCTAACGCGATCCACGGCCATGGATGCTCAGTCGGTTCGAGGCCGGGTTGGTGCGGGCATGCGACCGGATCGGTGACACGACAACGTCGTATCGATCGGTGGCGATGCTGATTCTCGAGACGGACGCCGCCGAGCGCCACGGCATCCGGACGCGTGGCGGTGTGGCGATGGCGCGCCGTGATCACTTGACATTCAACTTAACTTCAATCCTAGGATTTCGTCTGCATCCTTTCACGTCGTTGCTTCAGTGCGGTGCGATCGAGTCATGACCCGAAGTCGCGCCGACTTATATGAGGAATCGAGAATGTTCAAGCGTTGGCTTTTGAGGCATTGGCTCCTGGCCATCATGATTTCCGTGCTGACGGGCGGATACGCGTATGCAGCCGACGTTGCGCGGAACGAGGGCGTGCCACAGCTGAACGGCAAGGTTCTGGTCGTGATGACCAATCACTCGAAGTATCCGTCTCGATCGGATACGACCGGCCTCTGGTTCACCGAGTTGACGCATTTCTATGACGTCGCCCAGGCAGCCGGGCTGCAAATGGATTTTGCGAGTCCGGCGGGGGGTGAAGTCCCGATCGACGAGCGCAGCCTGAAGTCTTTCTACCTGGATGATTCGGCACGCGCACATTTGGCCGATCCTGCTTTCATGGCGCGATTGAAGGCGACTTTGCCGGCCGCGGCCGTCGATCCCGCCGACTACAAGGCGATCTACTTCACTGGCGGGCACGGTACGTTGTGGGACTTTCCCGACAACGCGGCGCTGAAGGCCGTCAGCGAGCAGATTTATCGTCAGGGGGGTGTCGTCTCGGCCGTTTGCCATGGCGTATCCGCGTTGTTGCCGCTCCAGGACGCCGAAGGCAAGTCTCTCCTCGCGGGCGTGCCGGTGACGGGCTTCTCCGACATGGAGGAGACGCTGTCCGGCATGAAGTCACAGGTTCCGCTCTTCTTGCAGGATGCACTTGTGAGCCGTGGTGCGCGCTACAAGAAGGCGTTTCTTCCCTTTACATCCTATGTCGTCAGTGACGACCGGATCATCACCGGGCAAAACCCGCAATCGAGCAAGGAAATTGCCGAGGCGGTCGTCAAGCGGCTCAGGGAAACGAATTGACTGGCTGCCGATGCCGGCAGAGCAAGTAGCAGGAAACGGGGCGCGTGGTCATCGAGTTTGCGCAACGGGGGTACCGGGAGCGTGATCGTACGCGGTTCGGGTATCGGGTGGTCAGGTGTAGCCGCTTTTCGATTACCAAAGGAGGCTGTCATGAGCGGTAAGGATGAAGTCGACGTCATCAGCAAATCTCGTCGCGAACTGATGATCGGAGCGGGTGCAGTAGCGGCTGCCTCGATGGCGCTGCCCTTGTTTTCTTCGAGTGGCACGGCCGGTGCCGCATCAGCCAAGCATCCGATTTATCCGTCGGCAGGAGAGGCTGACCGTGGTAACAAGATCGTGACGAAGGACGGCGTCGAGATCTTCTACAAGGATTGGGGCAAAGGCCAGCCGATCGTCTTCAGTCACGGTTGGCCGCTGTCGGCGGATGACTGGGACGCTCAAATGCTGTTCTTCGTCGAGCATGGTTATCGCGTCATCGCCCATGATCGTCGTGGGCATGGGCGATCCACGCAAACAGCCGACGGCAATGACATGAATCACTACGCTGCCGATCTCGCGGCCCTGACCGAGGCGCTCGATATCAGGAATGCCGTCCACATCGGGCACTCGACCGGGGGCGGGGAAGTTGCTGCCTACGTAGCGCGTCATGGCATGAAGCGGACTTCAAAGATCGTTCTGGTCAGCGCAGTGCCACCGGTCATGGTGAAGAGCGAGCGCAACCCCGGCGGAACGCCGATTGAAGTCTTCGACGGCTTCAGGAAGCAGCTTGCCGCCAACCGGGCGCAGTTCTACCTCGACGTGCCGTCGGGACCGTTTTACGGCTTCAACCGGGCGGGCGCGAAGGTGTCCGAAGGCGTCATCCGCAATTGGTGGCGTCAGGGCATGATGGGTGGAATCAAGGCTCAATACGATTGCATCAAGGCCTTCTCGGAAACGGATTTCACCGAAGACTTGAAGAAAATCACGCAACCGGCGCTGGTCCTGCATGGTGACGACGACCAGGTCGTGCCATACAAGGATGCCGGCGTGCTGTCCGCAAAGCTGCTCAAGAACGCGACGTTGAGAATCTATCCGGGCTACCCGCACGGGATGCTGACGACCAATGCGGATGTCATCAACGCGGACATTCTGAAGTTCATCAAGAGCTAAAGGTCAAGGCGGCCTCTCCAGCAAGAGGCCGCCTGTTTCCGATACCGCGCCGATCTGTCGATCGGGGGCTCACTCTGCCGGGAGCGCGTCGGTGACGAGAACGATCTTGCCAATGTGCACGCCGGAATCGATCAACTCGTGAGCCCCGCGCGCGTCCTTCAACGGGAAGGTCTTGTAAACCTGGGGTTTGACCATTCCCGCCTGGATCAACGGCCAGACATGCATCTCCAGTTCACGAATAATTT
This sequence comes from Burkholderia sp. 9779_493, assembly GCF_015712215.1. Lineage (NCBI taxonomy): Bacteria > Pseudomonadati > Pseudomonadota > Betaproteobacteria > Burkholderiales > Burkholderiaceae > Burkholderia > Burkholderia sp. 9779_493. The sequence continues at coordinate 83,803 of NZ_JACCQA010000028.1, read as the reverse complement.
CCGCTTTCTCGTTGGGTGTTCGGGAGCGCAGCGTCGAACCGATATGCGTCAGGCGTTTCGTCATCATCGGCCACAGATCGAGGTCTTTGGCGGGGCCTTTCAATACACTCACCTGCAGGATGCGGCCGTTCATTGCAGCGACCGTGTAGTTACGTGCGACGTAATCCCCGGCGATGATGTCGAGAATGACGTCGACACCGTTCCCATTCGTGAACTCGCTGACCTTTTCGACGAAATCCTCGCCCCGGTAATTGATCGCGTGATTGGCCCCAAGACGCAGGCTGGCCTCGCGATGAACCTCCGATCCGACGGTGGTCATGACCTTCGACGCACCGAATGCTTTGGCCAGCATTGTCGCCGTGGTGCCGATACCTGAAGCGCCGCCATGGATGAGAACCGACTCGCCGGCTTGTAGTTTGCCGCGCTGAAACAGATTGAGCCAGACCGTCATGAACGTCTCCGGCATTGCCGCGGCTTCGACGACACCAAGTCCCTTCGGGAGCGTCATGGTGACCCGGTGATCGGCCACTGCATATTCGGCATAACCACCACCGGTAACGAGCGCGCACACGACATCGCCGCGCTTGAAGCGCTTCACTGCGCTCCCCACGTCGATGACCTCGCCCGCGATCTCGAGGCCCGGGATGTCCGATGCGCCCGGTGGCGGATTGTAGAAGCCCTTGCGCTGGAAGACATCGGGACCGTTGACGCCAGCGGCGTGAACGCGGATCAGGACCTGTTCGTCGGTGGGGCGCGGCACCGGACGTCGGGCTGGAACGAGTACGTCGGGACCGCCGGGATGGACGATTTCGATCGCGGTCATTTCGGTAGGAGGTGTGAAAGCGTCAGCAGGCATTGCGTTTCTCGGATAGATTTGGAGTGACGACTGCGTGCCGGCCCGACTCCGGGCCGGAAGCAGTAGTACGATTCGGAACAGCGGCATTGTCGCGTCGTACCTCCGCGTACGAGCTTCACGGCCCGGCACTTGCCATGTCGGGCCGAACAGCGATAGTCATCGCCACCGGATGCGAGCGGACAGGGCCGGTTCCCCCGGCAGCCCGCTCGCATCGATGTACCACCGCTTTTTGTCAGGCGAGATCGAATCGATCGAGATTCATCACCTTGACCCAGGCCGCCACGAAGTCACGAATGAACTTCGCCTCGCCGTCTGCACTCGCATAGACTTCGGACAATGCCCGCAGCACGGCATTCGAACCAAACACCAGATCCACGCGCGTACCGGTCCACTTCAGCTCACCGGTCCGACGGTCACGTCCTTCATAGGTGTCTTCGCCGGCGATCGGCTTCCATTCGGTCGCCATGTCGAGCAGGTTGCGGAAGAAATCGACGGTCAGCGTTTCGGGCTGGTCGGTAAAAACGCCGTGTTTTTCGTCGCCGGTTTGGACGTTCAACACGCGGAATCCGCCGACGAGCGCCGTCATCTGTGGGGCGGTCAGCGTCAACAGTTGCGCCTTGTCGATCAGCAGCGCTTCGGCCGGCACCGCGAATTTGCCCTTGACGAAATTACGGAAACCGTCTGCGACCGGTTCGAGCACCGCGAAGGAGTGCGCGTCGGTCTGTTCCTGAGAGGCGTCCATCCGGCCGGGCGCGAACGGCACAACCACGTCGTGGCCAGCGCGCTTCGCCGCCTGCTCGATGCCGGCGCCGCCGGCCAGTACGATCAGATCGGCCAGCGAAATCTTCTTGCCGCCAGGCTGCGTGCTGTTGAACTCGCCCTGAATGCGCTCGAGAACTTTCAGAACCTTGGCCAATCGTGCGGGCTCGTTGACGGCCCAGTCCTTCTGCGGCGCGAGGCGGATACGCGCGCCGTTGGCGCCGCCGCGCTTGTCCGAGCCGCGGAATGTCGATGCCGACGCCCATGCGGTGGACACGAGCTCGGCCACGGAAAGCCCCGAGGCAAGGATCGTCTCCTTGAGCGAGGCAACGTCCGTGTCGTCGACGAGCACATGATCGACCGCAGGAATCGGGTCCTGCCAGATCAGCTCTTCGGTCGGCACGTCCGGCCCGAGGTAGCGGGCGCGCGGTCCCATGTCGCGGTGCGTGAGCTTGAACCACGCGCGCGCGAACGCGTCGGCGAACACGTCGGGGTTGTCCATGAAATGACGCGAGATCTTCTCGTAGACGGGGTCGAAGCGCAGCGAGAGATCGGTGGTCAGCATGGTGGGCAGCAGCTTTTTCGACGGATCGTGTGCATGCGGGATCGTCGGTTCGGCGTTTTTCGCCACCCACTGGTGAGCGCCTGCGGGGCTCTTCGTGAGTTCCCATTCGTATCCGAACAGGTTCTTGAAAAAGCCCATGCCCCATTGAGTCGGCGTGTCGCTCCACGTGACTTCGAGGCCGCTCGTGATCGTGTCCGCGCCTTTGCCGGTGCCAAAGCTGTTCTTCCAGCCAAGCCCTTGCTGCTCGAGACCGGCAGCCTCGGGTTCCAGACCGACGTTGTCGGCCGGACCCGCGCCGTGCGTCTTGCCGAAGGCATGACCACCGGCAATCAGCGCCACGGTTTCTTCGTCGTTCATCGCCATGCGTCCGAAGACCTCCCGGATGTCGTACGCTGCCGCGACGGGATCGGGATTGCCGTCCGGACCTTCCGGATTCACGTAGATGAGGCCCATCTGTACCGCGGCAAGCGGATTTTCGAGGTTGCGCCCGGCGTTGCCACCGTGTTGCGATTCGCAGGCGCCGCCCTTGCCGTAGCGCAGGTCGCCGCCAAGCCAGGTCGTCTCGCTGCCCCAGTAGACGTCGCGATCCGGCTCCCACGTGTCCTCGCGGCCACCGGCGTAGCCGAAGGTCTTGAATCCCATCGTGGTAAGCGCAACGTCACCCGTGAGAATCAGCAGATCGGCCCACGAGATCTTCTGACCGTACTTCTGCTTGATCGGCCACAGCAGGCGGCGAGCTTTGTCGAGACTCACGTTGTCCGGCCAGCTGTTGAGCGGCGCGAAGCGCTGCTGGCCGCGCCCGGCGCCGCCGCGCCCGTCGCCCATGCGATAGGTGCCGGCACTGTGCCAGGCCATCCGTACGAATAACGGACCGTAGTGGCCGAAGTCCGCCGGCCACCAGTCCTGGGAGTCGGTCATCAGGGCAGCCAGATCTTTCCTGAGCGCGTCGAGGTCGAGGCTGTTGAAGGCTTCGGCATAGTTGAAGCCAGGGTCGAGCGGGTCGGTTTTACTCGAGTGCTGGCTGAGCAGATCCAGGCGCAATTCGTTTGGCCACCAATCGCGATTGGTCGTGCCGCCGCCGTTGGCATGGTTGAATGGGCACTGCCCTTCGTTCGACATAAGCACCTCTGTATGAGGACGTGTGGGTGTATCGCTATGCACGGAGCGGTCGCCGGGAGCAATGCTCCCGCGTGCTGTGAGCCGCGCGAACGGACACTTGAATAATGTGTGAGTGTTTCTCGGGGAGGCAGTGTGCTTTCCCGGAAGGAGGCAGGCGGATGCCGGGCATGTTTCTTTTCCGGCACCCGTCGCGATTACCCTCGCAGGAACGCGAGCAGATCGGCGTTGATCGTGTCGGCGTTGGACGTAGGCATGCCGTGCGGGAAGCCCTTGTAGGTCTTCAGCGTGCTGTTCCGAGCGAGCTTCGCCGACAGCAAGCCGGAATCGGCATAGGGGACGATCTGATCGTCATCACCATGCATCACGAGCACGGGAATCGTGGTGCTCTTCAGGTCCTCGGTAAAGTCGGTCTGCGAGAACGCGACGATGCCGTCGTAATGCGCCTTGGCGCTGCCCATCATGCCTTGGCGCCACCAGTTCCAGATCACGCCTTGCGACGGTTTCGCGCCGGCACGGTTGTAGCCGTAGAACGGGCCGGCCGGAACGTCGTAATAAAACTGAGCACGGTTCGCGGCCAGTTGCGCCTGCAGGTTATCGAACACGTCCTTCGGCAGGCCGCCCGGGTTCTTGTCTGTCTTGACCATCAGCGGCGGCACAGCGCTGATCAGCACGGCCTTCGAGACGCGATCTTCGCCATGACGGGCGACGTAGTGGATGACTTCGCCACCGCCGGTGGAGTGGCCGACATGAACGGCGCCTTGCACGCCGAGATGGTTCACGACAGCGGCGACGTCGTCCGCGTAATGATCCATGTCATGACCGTCCCACACCTGGCTGGAGCGTCCGTGACCGCGGCGGTCATGCGCGATGACCCGGTACCCGTGCGACAGGAAAAAGAGCATCTGGGCATCCCAGTCGTCCGCGCTGAGCGGCCAACCGTGATGGAAGAAGATGACCTGCGCGTCGCGCGGACCCCAGTCCTTGTAGAAGATCTGAACGCCATCCTTTGTTGTGACGTATCCCATGATCAGCACTCCTTTTCGATATTCAAGTTGACAACCAGTGACGTGTACGGCGATCGTTGCTGCTTGGTAGCGGGCGACTCCTTTTGTGACGGTGACTGACGAAACGGCAACGTGACGATGGCGCTGGGATCCAGTCACTCTGCCGGCGACGCGCAGGCCGACATCACCATTTGCGGCCTGGGTGAGACAATGCGCTCCGTTTGTTGAGACAATTCGAAATACTCGGTAGGCCGCGAGGCGGTCGCTTGCCCCCGAGTCAGTCGGGCTTCACCATGTAGTCGCCGGTCAACTTTAGGATTAAAGTCAACGTTAATGTCAATAGTTTTTTGGGGTGTGGCGTGAAAATCGGAGAGTTGGCGAAGCGCAGTGGTCTGACGGCCTCACGTATTCGTTTCTACGAGGCAGAGGGATTGATCAGGGTGGTGGAGCGCCAAGCGAATGGCTATCGGGAGTATCCCCCGGAGGCGGAAATTCTCCTGGGGTTGATCTCGATCGCGCAGCAGGCGGGGTTTACGCTCGAGCAGATTCGACAACTGCTACCGGTCGGCCCGGGCGCATGGGATCATCGCGCATTGCTCGATGCACTCAAGCAGAAGGTGGAGGAGATCGATGGCATCCGCAAGCGTCTCGACCATACCCGGGCCCAACTTGTCGTCGCGATCGCGAGTATCGAGGACAGGCCGGACGGAATTGAATGTGTCGACAACAAGAAGCGCGTGCTGGACCGTCTCCGCGAAGCAGGAATTACGCCTGATTTAGGCAAGCCCGACGGTTCCACCACCGGCTGATCCCCACACCTGCCGAGCAAGCGCGCCGTGCGGCGAGCGCCTTGCCTTCCAGAGCGCCGACTGGGATATCCGTTCCGGATCCGTCAGTGACTGACCAAACGCCGCAGCCGGAGGTCCCCGTCGTCCGTTCGGTTCGGGATTCGCATAAGCCAGCGGCTGCGGCGTAGACCAAGCATATCGATTCATTCCGATTCGTTGCGAAGTACTTGACCTTAAAGTCATATTCAATCTTAGAGTGATTGTTGCCGGCTGTTAATCGGTATGCCTCTTCAGGCTCGCCTGCCGGTTCAATCACCGAGAAAGGTCAACGAATATGGATAAGCGGTTCATTCAGGTCGAGTTTGGCGAGCACAAGGTCGAGGTGCCTGCCGGCGGCTACTATGACCGTTACCGGATGAACCCGGATCTCGACGAGGTGGCGAGAGACCCTGCCGCAGGAAACATCGATTTTTTTCGCAGGATCCCGAAGCGGCTCGTCACATCCACGGTTGGTCCGACGTGGGCGCCGAACTTCTACTACCGCTCAAGTAACGTTCAGCTGCTGTTCCTGGCGCCTGCCGATCGATTGCGTGCAATGTTGCCGACGCCTCTCGAGCCACTGCGCGCCTATCCGGGCCATGGACTCGTGGCGTTGACCTTCTTCTCGTATTCCGTTTGCGATAACGATCCCTACGACGAAGTTTCCGTAGCGGTGGTGATCCGCCGGCCGGGGGCGCGGGGGCCCCATGCGCCGGAACTGCTCGCTTCCATGCGACGCCGCAGCTTCCACGCGCATGTTCTTGCGCTGCCGGTGACCACGGAAATCGCGCGGGTGCGCGGACTGTATGGATATCAGTTGCCAAAATGGCGCACGGAAATCGGCGTGCACATCGGCGCCGACGTAAAAGCCAGCATCGCCGGTCCCGGCGGCAAGCCGGACCTGACCTTGCGTGCGCCGCTTCCCGAGTTGCGCAATGTCCCGTCGCAGTCGCATATGGCGACGGCAACCATGATCAACCGGATCGATGGCGAGTGGCACCAGACACTGGTGCAGACCAACATGCTGTCGTTCGCGCAGCGACTCTTTCCGCGCGACGTCGAACTGTCGCGGCACGGCGGGCCGTTGAGTCAGCTGCTTGACGGACTCGGAGCGTCCACCGTGCTTCGTATGGACGTCGTCAAGGACGCGCAACTGGTCCTGAACATGCCCACCCGTCTGGGCACTTTCGCACCCAAGACATGAAGATAGGGGATCTGGCGGAGCGTACTGGCCTGACGCCGTCGCGCATCCGCTTCTATGAACGCATCGGCCTGTTGATGGCCGTCGAGCGGCAACCCAACGGCTATCGGATCTATTCGCCGGACGCTGTGGTCGTGCTCGGTCTGGTCACGGCAGCACAAAAGGCCGGCTTCAGCCTGGACGAGATCCGCATGTTGTTGCCGCCCGACCTCGTGCAGTGGCAGCGCGGTGCGCTGCTCGAGGCGCTCCGTCATAAGGTGCGGGATATCGAGACCATGCAGGTGAAGCTGGCGCAGAACAAGGTGCATCTCGTGTCGTTGATGGCCGAGATCGAGGCCAAGCCCGACGAGATCGATTGCAGCGCCAATGCAACGCGCCTGTTGTCGCAGATGCAGTCGAGGGAACTGGACGGTGCGGCCCGAACGAAGGGCGCCGGCAAGGCCGGACGCCGCCGACCGTCCGGAAAAGGCTAGGCGAGGATGTCCGCTGGCGTCCCGGGCTGCCTGCCGTTACAGGAGAGCCGCGACCTGCTCGGCCGTTGCTTTTGCCGATTGGGGATTCTGCCCTGTTACCAAGCGGCCATCTGTAACGACTTTCGACGTGAACGGCAGCAACGCTTTTTCGTAAAGTGCACCGCGCCTCACCATCTCTTCCTCGGCGTTGTAGGGCACTTTCTTCGCGACGCCCGCAAGCACCTCCTCCACCCACGAGTAGCCGGTGAGGCGGCGGCCGGCGACGAGCAGTGTGCCGTTGGCGAGTCTCGTATTCAGCAAGCCGCAGTAGCCATGGCATACGGACGACACGATACCGCCGCGCTCGTAGATGTCTCGCGTGAGCCGTTGAAGTCCGGCATCGTCGGGAAAGTCCCACATGACGGCGTGCCCGCCCGTGAAATAGATCGCATCGAAATCCGCCGGATCGATCTGATCGGGGCTTGCCGTCGTCGCCAAAAGCTTCTGGCGGTCCTTGTCGTTCAGCCACTCCTTTACCGAGGCGTCGGCGAGCGGCCATTTCAGCGAGCGAGGTTCCAGCGGGGACTCGCCACCCCTGGGGCTGACGAGACGCTGGTCGTACCCGTGTTCGGCGAAGACGTGCCACGCATGGGTCAGTTCCGACAACCACAGGCCGGTCGGCTCGGATTGATCCGCGTAGTTGGCGACATTGCTGACAACGTGAAGTATGCGTTTGGTCATGGTGAGTCTCCCCTTCATCGGTCACAGGCGATAGCCGCGGACATGTCGCCCTTTGCCTGATGCCACAAGCGTGACCATGGGCTCGAAGCGCATGCCATGGCAAACCATAACCTTCAAGTTAAGTCTATGGTCAAGCTTTTTTTGCGTTCCTTCTGAGCAGTGCTTCGCGCTGACCACATCATTCGGCGGTATCGATGCAAGCATGTGACTCTCACGTGCACGTTATCGGTCGAGGGCGAGCTGAGGAGTCCAGGGAGCTTCGTTCCGCGACGTCACACCAGGTCGTTCATCACGGACGAAATGACGATGAACGCACCGATGAAGGCGATCATGCGTAGGCGCCGACGCGGAAGTGCGATTCAGATAGCGTCGGTGCAAACTGCAATGCGGTCGATGGACGGGCACTGGACGGCAACAGTCGCCTTCCGGAGTACGCGGTGCCCGCCTGGGTCTGCCGTTATCAGGAGCCGCAGTCTGCTCGGCTGGCGTCCTTGTGGATTGCGTATTCTGGCCGGTCACCGTGCGACCAACCAAAAGTTATTTGCGTCCGGGCGCTTGACATTAAAGTTTGGTTTGACCTTAAGGTGCGGGTAGTAGGCTGGGCCATTGTGATACGAGGCAAGGAAGCGATACATGGATCTTGACGTCAACCACCAACGGGTCAACGTCGACTGCGACCCGGCTACCCCGTTGCTGTGGGTTCTGCGTGACCACCTGAACCTGACGGGCACGAAATTCGGCTGCGGCGTCGCTGCCTGCGGCGCGTGTACCGTGCATCTGGATGGTACGGCGGTACGATCTTGTGTCCTGCCCGTGGCAGCGGTCGCCGGCAAGCGTATCACCACGATCGAAGGGCTGGCGGAATCGCCGGAGAAACGCCATGCGTTACAGCAGGCGTGGGTCGACGAACAGGTACCTCAGTGCGGCTATTGCCAGTCCGGCATGCTGATGGCGGCGGCAGATCTGTTGACGAGACAGCCCGATCCGAGTGACGCCGATATCGACACTGCGATCACCAACCTGTGCCGTTGCGGGACCTATCCGCGCGTGCGCATAGCGATCAAGCGTGCGGCGAAAGTGCTGCGGGACGGCCACGCATGAGCGCCGACACCAGGATTGCACGCCCTGGGCGGCGCCGATTTCTGCTGGGGGCGGTTGGCCTTGGCGGTGCGCTGGTGGTGGGCTGGGGCGTGATGCCTCCACGCAGCCGGCTCGGTGATCCCGCGGTGTTTCCCGAAACGTCCGGTCAGATTGCCCTGAATGGCTGGATCAAGATCACCTCGGAAGGCAATGCGATCCTGGCCATGCCGCGTGTCGAGATGGGGCAGGGAATCCACACTGGGCTGTCGATGTTGGCCGCGGAGGAACTGGATATTCCGCTGACGCGGGTGAGCATCGAGTCATCGCCGATCGAACGCATCTACGGTAATGTCGTCGCAATGGGCGACAGCTCGCTGCCGCTGCATCCGGACGACGCGGACAAGCTCTGGGCGCGCGCACTGCATTGGATCATGGCCAAGAGCGCGCGCGAAATCGGTCTCATCATCACCGGCGGCAGCAGCAGCATGGCCGACGGGCGGCAACCCGTGCGCGAGGCCGCCGCAACCGCGCGCGCCACGCTGGTGGAGGCAGCCGCGCGCGAATGGGGCGTGCAGTCGACGCTGGTGACGGTGCGGGAAGGGCAACTCATCGGGCCGGGCGGAAAGCAGATGCCTTTCAGCGCGGTCGCGCAGAAGGCACGCGAGATTGCTCCGCCGTCCAATGTCACGCTCAAGCCCGCTTCGCAATATCAACTGGTGGGCAAGCCTGCGCCGCGCAACGACATCGCCGCCAAGACCGATGGCAGCGCGCGCTTCGCCATCGACGTGAGGCCGCCCGGCATGCTGTATGCCGCTGTCGTTATGTGCCCGGTATTGGGCGGCAAGCTCAAGACCTTCAACGCGAAAGCGGCCCTTGTGATGCCCGGCGTGCGGTATGTCGTGCCGTTCGACGGCTCGACGGGCGGCGCTCCGGGCGTCGCCGTGGTGGCAGACCATTACTGGCAGGCACGCCAAGCCCTTGGGGCACTCGAACCCGAGTGGGACAATGGCCCACATGCCACCCTGGATTCGGCTGACATCCATCAACAACTCGTCGGCGCGCTGAACAGCGACAAGGGGAGCTTCACCTACCGTTCGACGGGTGATGGGCTGAAGGCCTTTGAGAATGCACAGGGTGCGACCATTGTCGAGGCCGAATACAGTGCGCCGTATCTTGCGCATGCCACGATGGAGCCTATCAACTGCACGGCGCAGGTGACCAAGAATCGAGTGCAGCTTTGGGCACCCACGCAGGTCGCCACGCTGGCCCAACTGGTCGCAGCCCGCGCGGCAGGCGTGAGCCGCGACCAGGTACACATCGAAATCCCGCTCATCGGAGGCGGCTTCGGGCGACGGTTGGAGTCGGACTTTGTCGGGCAGGCGGTGACGATCGCCGCCAGGACGGAAGGCCGCCCGGTGCAGGTGATCTGGTCGCGCGAAGATGACATCAAGCACGACTTCTACCGCCCCCAGGCCATCGCACGGCTGAAGGCTCGCGTCGAGAACGGCAGGGTGACGGCCATCGCCTCGCGCAGTGCGGGCCAGTCGATCCTGGCAGGCGAGTTGGAGCGCCTGTTCGGTGCGCCGTCGCTCGACATTGACCGCTATACGGCCGAAGGTTTGTTCGACCAACCGTATGAGATCGAGCACGAACACATTGCGCATCTGGTGGTCGACTTACCGGTACCCATCGGGTTCTGGCGCAGCGTCGGCCACTCGTACACGGGGTTCTTCCTCGAAAGTTTCCTGAACGATGTGGCTGCCGCCGCCAAGCTCGATCCGCTGGCGATGCGGCGAGACTTGCTCAAAGCGCATCCGCGTGAGCGGAAGGTGCTCGACATCGCGGCGCAGACGGCAGGCTGGGGCCAGCCGCTCGCGCCCGCCGCCGATGGCGCACCGCGTGCGCGCGGGCTGGCGCTGCACAACGCATTCGGCTCCGTGGTGGCACAGGTGGTGGAGGTGTCGCTCAAGGATGGCAAGCCACGTGTGCATCGCGTCGTCTGCGTGGCGGACTGTGGAACGGTGGTCAACCCCGGCATCGTCGCGCAGCAGATGGAAGGCGGGATCATCTTCGGGCTGAGCGCTGCGTTGTACGGCCAGATTCAGATCAAGGACGGACGGGTCATTCAATCCAACTTCCCCGACTATCCGGTCTTGAAGATGGCGGAGGCGCCAGCGATCGAAATCCACGTCGTGCCGAGCACGGCCGAACCGACCGGGGTCGGTGAAATTGCCGTGCCTCCGGTCGCGCCAGCCGTGGCGCACGCCGTCGCGCAACTCACCGGCAAGTCGGTGCGGCAGTTGCCGATGGTGTAGGTCAGAAATTCGCGAGGCAAGGCACTGTGGAGGTTTTGGGCAAGCTCGAAGAACGTCGAGCTTGCCGAAGCAGTCTGCTAACCACGGGTGTCTGAGTGAGTTTTCAACGTGGTTCGCCGCTGATTGAAGGCCTAGGACGCTACACACGAAGCTCGCGGCATTAACGGACCCACGGGGAATCGCAACTGCGTTACGTCGGGCTGTCGAGAGCAAAGCAACTGTTGCATCTTATCGGTGATGAAGATGTCGCGTCTTTCTTCATACCTGCCACGACCTGGTCTCCTAGGTTGCAGCGCCCATGCCGGCGTGCCGGCATGCTCTCCTGGTCTCGATGACAACGTCATGCCGGAATTTTCCACTTCCAAACGGGACAGTCTTGTGGACCCAGGCTAGGGTCGGTTTCAACTTGAACGAAAAAATTCCAAGTTGGACGCATCTCGACAGTCGGGTCGGACTAATAGACCGTCGGTCTCACGCTTGCTCTCGTGAAATTGTCATGCTAGTTTTTCATGAAATTTCTAGGCGTAATTTTCACGGGAGTCCGCATGTTCGTGCAGTCCGACCGTCACGTCGCAAGCTACTACGCGGGCACCTACCCGGCGCCGATCCCGCATCGTCCGATGCTGGACGAACGCGTCGACGCCGACGTGCTGGTCGTTGGCGCGGGTTTCAGCGGGCTGCATACGGCGCTGCGGCTCGCGCTTGCCGGCAAGCGCGTCGTCATGCTGGAAGCGAGCCGCGTCGCGTGGGCCGCATCGGGCCGCAACGGCGGACAGGCGCTGCTCGGCTGGTCGTGCGACATGCAGCCCCTCGAGGATGCGCTCGGCCGCGACGGCGCGCGGCTGCTGTGGAACAGCATGCGCTGGGCGGCGGCCGAGGTGCGCGAACTGCCGGCGCGGCACGGGTTCGACATCGACTACCGGCCCGGCAGCCTGTGGGCCGCGGTGCGGCCGCGGCGCGTCGCGATGCTGGCGCAGGCGCGCGACGAGGCGGCCGAGCGCTGGGGCTACGATCGGTTGCGCGTGATCGGGCGCGACGAGATGCCTGAATGGATCGGCGGCACGCGCTATCTGGCCGCGCTTCACGATCCGGAGGCCGGCCACCTGAACCCGCTGAAGCTCGCGCTCGGCCTCGCGCAGACGATCGAGCGCGCGGGTGGCCGCATCTTCGAACAGAGCCGCGTGCTCGACTGCCGCGAGACGGCCGGCGGCCACGTCGCCCGCACGACGCGTGGCGAAGTGCGCGCGGACGTGCTGGTGCTCGCCTGCAATGCGTACGTCGACCGCCTCGACCGCGATCTCGCGCGCCGGCTGCTGCCGGTCGGCACGTATCAGGTCGCAACGGCGCCGCTCGCACCCGACGTCGCGCGTGCGCTGCTGCCGCGCAACAGTTGCGTGATCGACAACCAGTTCGTGCCCGACTACTTCCGCCTGAGCCCCGACAACCGGCTGCTGTTCGGCGGCGGCTGCACGTATCTCGGCGGCATCCCGGCCGATATCGCGGCGGCGACGCGCCCGCACCTCGAGCGCGTGTTTCCGCACCTGGCCGGCGTGCCGCTCGACTACGCGTGGGGCGGTCACATCGACATCAGCATGCGCCGCACGCCGGACATCGGCCGCCACGGGCAGCGCTTCTGGCTGCAGGGTTTTTCGGGGCACGGCGTGCTGCCGACGCTCGCCGGCGCGCGCGCGGTGGCCGACGCCGTGCTCGGCGACACCCGTCTGCTCGCGCAGTACCAGCGCATCCGCAACCCGCGCTTTCCCGGCGGCGGCCGGCTGGCCGCGCCGCTCGAAGCGATCGGCAAGGCCTGGTACCGTTTGCGCGATACCGTTTGATTGCACCGGAATCCATCATGAACGAACAGGAAGAGATAGAAAGTCTGGCGATCCTGATCCGCGACCTGCGCAAGCATCGCAAGGTCACGCTGAACGATCTCGCCGAACGGATCGGCCGCTCGGTCGGCTTTCTGTCGCAGGTCGAGCGCGGGCTGTCGCGTCCGACGGTCGCGGATCTCACCGCGATCGGCGAGGCGCTCGGCGTGCCGACCACCTATTTCTACAGCCTGAGCAAGCCGCGCAGCGTGCCGTGGGTCACGCGGCCCGACGAACGCCGCACCGTGTATTACGCGGCCGGTATTACCGACATCCTCGTGTCGCCGAACATGCGGTCGCGTTTCTCGATCCTCGAAAGCCATCTCGGGCCCGGCGCGAGCAGCGGCGAGCGGCCGGTCGACGACAGCGACGAGCAGGGCGGCTTCGTGCTCGAAGGAGAACTGACGATCTGGATCGACGGCGACGACACGCCGGTCACGCTCGGCCCGAACGATGCGTTCCAGCTGCCCGCGCACAAGCGCTTCCGCTACGCGAACCTGACCGACGCGCCGACGCGCGTGATCTGGGTATTCACCTGAGTGGTCGGCGGGGCGGGCGGTGTTGGAGGCGGCCCCGCCGCGCAGCCTGTTTGCAGTACTGATCGACATGCGGCGTGCGTTGCGCCGTGCGCCGCCCGAATCCGGTTCGCCGCGTTGCGGCACCGCCATACAAGACATGGAAAGGATGAGACATGGCTGACGTCGTTCCCGCGCTGGTCAGTGAAGTCCGCGCATTCCGGCAGGCGCACCCCGAGATCCGTTATGTCGACCTGATCTGCCTCGACCTGCCCGGGCACTTCTACGGCAAGCGCTATCCGATCGATGCGCTCGAGAAAGTCGCATCGGGCTCGCTGCTGAAGCTGCCGCAGAACTGCGTGCTGCTCGGCACGCAGGGCGGCCTCTACAAGATCGGCGACTACTGCTTCAACGACGGCGATCCCGATGCGCCGCGCCGCCTGATCCCCGGCACGCTGAAGCCCGTGCGCTGGGAGCGGCAACCGCTCGCGCAGATGCTAATCAGTTCCGATGGCACCGATTCCCCGATCGAATTCGAGCCGCGCGAGGTGCTCGCACGCGTGCTGCGGCGCTTCGCGGCGCGCGGCATCCGGCCGGTCGTCGCATTCGAGCTCGAGTTCTACCTGTTCGCCGCGCAGCTCGCGGACGGGATGCCGCAGTATCCGCGCGACCGCCTGAGCGACGACCGCGACGATCAGCCGAACATGCATATCGAGCGCCTGTCGCGCTTCTCCGACGTGCTGCACGAGATGGTCGAAGCCGCGTGCGAGCAAGGCGTCGATGCAACGGTGATCACCGCGGAGCTCGGGCCCGGCCAGTTCGAGATCAATTTCGGGCATACCGACGACGCGCTGCGCGCGGCCGACTGGTCGGCGCTGTTCTGTCGCAGCACGCGCGGCGTCGCGTTGCGGCATGGCTATCGCGCGAGTTTCATGGGCAAGCCGTATTTGCATGCGCCGGGCAGCGGCATGCACGTGCACGTGAGCCTGTATGACGACGCGGGGCGCAACCTGCTTGCGGCGGACGGGCAGCGGCCGTTGCGTCACGCGGTGGCCGGCTGCCTCGCGCTGCTGCCGCATTGCATGCCCGTGTTCGCGCCGAATCACAATGCATTCCGCCGCTACGGGTCGATGGTGAACGCGGCGAGCCGCGCGAGCTGGGGTTTCGAGGATCGCGACGCGTGCATCCGCATTCCCGAGTCGGACGCCCGCAACCTGCGGATCGAGCACCGGCTCGCGAGTGCGGATGCGAACCCGTACCTGGTGCTCGCGGCGATCCTCAGCGGGATGGAGCACGGGCTCGATGCGCGCCTCGAGCCGATCGCGCCGCTCAATGAGGATCGCGGCAGCGGGATCGACTTTCCGAAGGAGATGCTGTCGTCGGTCGCCGCGATGCAGGATCATCCGGCCGTGCGCGACGGGCTCGGCAGCGAGTTCGTGATGGTGTATTGCGAGAACAAGCGGCAGGAGGAGCTGGATTTCCGCAACGAGATCGGCGCGCGGGAGTATCGGTGGTTTCTGTGAGCCGATGCCGCCGTCCGCACGGCTTATCGTCCGCGCGCCTGTTCCATCGGCAGGTGCGCGCCCCACGCGTTCGTCAGCGCTTCGATTTCGGCGACCGGATCGATCCGTTGTCGAGCGCTGTCGCTTACGTCGTCGCTGAATAACAGGTGCGCGAATTCACGCGCACGCTCGGTGATCGCGGCGGTTTTCCCGCTGCGCCGCAGCGTGAACGCCGTAAGCGCCGCATCGAGATCGCCGCCGTTGGCTGAATCGTATTTGTCGAGGCACCGGGCAAGATGCCACGCATCTTCGAGCGCCTGGCAGGCGCCTTGTCCGGAGGTCGGGAGCGGCGCGTGCGCGGCGTCGCCGATCAGCAGTACGTTGCCGCGGTGCCATGCGTCGACCGGGTCCAGATCGTGCACGCGGATCTTCGTGAGCGTGTCCGCTGGCGTCGCACGTATCACGTCCGTGACGGGCGCCGGCCACGGCGCGAAGCGCCGTTCCAGCATCCCGCGCGGATCGTCTTCCGCCGTATCGCACCTGTCGGCTTCCGGCCATGCCGCCGCCCAGTACACGCGATGCCGGTCCAGCGCGACGATGCCGAAGCGTTCGCGCGTGCCCCAGTAATCGAATATCGACACTTCGTCGACCAGCGGCGCATTGCTTTGCGCGACGCCGATCCAGTTGACGAAGCCCTGATAGACGGGGGTGTTGTCGCCGACCACATGACGTCGCGCGACGGAGTTCATGCGGCCGTCCGCGCCGATCACGAGATCGGGGGCGATCGTCGTGCCGTTGTCGAAGCGAACGACGGCGCGACCGTCCGCGCCGGTATCGATGGCCGTTGCGCCGTGGCCGAAGCGGACCTCGATGCCGCGCGCGGCGAGGTGCCGGGTCAGCACGGCCTGCAGGTCGCGCCGCAGGATCGACACCGTCGGGAAGCCCATGCGGCGGTCGAGCGCGCCGATCTCGGTGGCCTTGAGCAGGGTGCCGTGCCGGTCGATGCGCCGCATCGCATGCAGGCGGCCGCCGGCCTCGACGATGTCCGGCAGCAGGCCGAGCTGGGTGAGGACGAAGCCGGCATTCGGCCACAGCACCACGCCTGCGCCCATCGTCGATTCCGCCGGCCTGCGTTCGTACAGCCGGATCTCGTGGCCGCGCCCGGCGAGCGCGAGTGCGGTGCTCATGCCGGCCACGCCGGCGCCCAGGATTGCAATGTTCATGACGCTCCTTGCCTGTGTCGTGCGAACGCTCGCTGGCCGCGGGTGCGTGCCCGGGCGTCGCATTGACGGGATAAGCATCGTAAATTATGGTTTCTGGCGGGATAAGTCATCGAAATCGGCAGGCTTTGATACCTAAAACGGGATAATGATGCGTAGCAAGCTGGATCTGAATGCGGTGCGTGTGTTCGTGACGGTCGTCGATGAAGGCAGCTTTGCCGGCGCCGCGCGCATGCTCGCGCTGCCGGGTTCCAACGTGAGCCGTCATGTGGCGCAACTGGAGTCGCGGCTCGGCGTACGTTTGCTCGAGCGCAGCACGCGGCACCTGCGGATGACCGAGGCCGGGCGGTTGCTGCACGAGCGTGCGCGGCCGATGCTCGACGCGCTGACGCAGGCCGAATGCGAGCTGACGTCGCAGCAAACGGAATTGCGCGGCGTGTTGAAGCTTTGCGTCCCGGGCGAAATCGGGCCGCGCATGCTGGGGCCGATCGTCGCGGAATTCGCGAGCCGCCATCCACGTGTCGAGATCGACTGCGACACCAGCCTCGCGGGCATGTCGACGCTGCGCGACGATATCGACCTGTCGATCATCGTCAATCGCGGCAAGCTGGACGACAGCGCGTTCGTCGTCAGGCCGCTCGCGAGTTTGCCGAGCGTCGTCGTGGCCGCGCCGTCACTGGTCGCGCGGGTCGGGATGCCTGGCCTGACGGAGCAGCTCCGGCAGTTGCCGTGCATCACGACGTTGAGCACGCTGAAAGGGCAGCCGTGGCAGTTCGCCGATCGCGACGGACGGATTCACAAGATTCCGGTGGCGAGCCGGTATCGCGTCAATAGCGGCGAGATGGCGGGCCTCGCGGCGGTGAACGGGATCGGCTTCGCGATTCTGGTCGAACGCGCGTGCGCGGTGGAGCTTGCCGAAGGGCGGCTGGTGCGCGTGCCGCTGGAGATGGCGCCGGCGCCGCTGCAGCTGCATGCCGCTTACGCGAGCCGGAATTCGGTCAACGCGAAGATTCGCGCGCTGCTGCAGCTGATGCAGGAACGATTGGCGACGGAGGAGGCGCTGCCGTCATCGCGACCGCTTTGGTAGGGCGCGCCAGTAGCGCACTTCCTCGATCGGCGTACCGTCGATCTCGAAGGTCTTGATGTCGGCTTCGGCGACGAAACCTTCGCGTTCGTAGAATGCTCTTGCCCGACGGTTTTTGACCAGCACCCACAGCGACACCCATGCATGACCCGCGTCGTGCAGCGCCCGGCATGCATGGTCGACCAGCCGCGCACCGATCCCTTGCCCGCAATGCGCAGGATGCAGATAGATCGCTTCGATTTCGCCCCACGCCCGGTCCTTGTCGGCGTCGCGCGTCGGGCCGTACGCGATCCAGCCGGTCGGTGCGCGGTTCGCGAACGCGAGCGCGACGCATGGCCGGCCCGCGTCGAGTACCGCGCGCCACGCGGCCGTGCGCTTTTCGACCGACAGGCCGGCGAGGAACGGGGCCGGCATGATGTCCGTGTAGGTCGCTTGCCACGACGCGACGTGGATGCCGGCGATGGCCGGTGCATCGGCGGTGGTGGCCGCGCGGATGTCGATCGTCGTCGTATTCGATGGCATGCGCCCTCCGTGTGGCCGGTTGCCGGTCGCCGCGCTGCCGCCTGCCGGATTCACGTCGCCGGATCCAGGCTGGCGTCGATGGCGAAACGGTAGTGGATGTCCACGTGTGATGCGTTGCCCGGTGCGTCGGTTTTCTTCAGCACGAACTCGAACGCGGGTTCGAACCAGCCGTCGCGTGCGATTTCTCCGCCGAGGATCTCGACGTCGTACCAGCCGTTGTCGATTTCAATGACGGGCCTGCCTGGTTCGCGATAGCGCGCAAGCAGCGCATTCACCGTGTCGTCGGTGAAGCGTTCGAGAATGCGCCACGTGTAGAGCATCACCGCACGATGCGCGACGCGCAATACGTATCCACCGCACCGATGCTGCAGACGACTGCCTGCTTTCAGCAATTCGGGCGTGCCGTCGTCCAGCGTGAAGATGACCGTATATGGATGATTCTCGATGCCGGCCAGCGGAATGACGATGCCTTCGAGCACCGCGTGGTCGCCGCTGTCGCCGGTCGTGAACGCCGATGCGACGTCGTCCGGCAGCCCGTGTTCGTCCTTGTAGCGTTTCAGCAGCAGAAGATCGCCGACGAGAAAGTAGTCGATCAGATCGTTGAGGACTTCGGCGAATTGATGCCGCATCGTCGTTCCTTTCGAGCAGCGTGCCGTGCCGCGACGTGCTTTGCGGCACGGCACGCGTGGCGACCTTATTCGCCGAGCTTCGACGTCACGCAGCCGGTGCTCGAGCAT
The DNA here is from genome assembly GCF_015712215.1 of Burkholderia sp. 9779_493. Classification (NCBI taxonomy): domain Bacteria; kingdom Pseudomonadati; phylum Pseudomonadota; class Betaproteobacteria; order Burkholderiales; family Burkholderiaceae; genus Burkholderia; species Burkholderia sp. 9779_493. The sequence goes on along the minus strand of NZ_JACCQA010000028.1, from coordinate 65,433 downwards.
TCGCGCTCACGCTCGCGCAGGAACGACAGTCGCGATTGCGTCATGTCGTTCGCGCACTGGATGTCGACGAGGTAGCTGCTGCCGCGCGTTTCGCTGCACTGCGCATCGCGTTGCTTCAGCCACGCGAGCTGGCCGGCCTTCAGCGTCGCCTGCTGGTCGCCGCTCAGTTGCTTGCGCAACCGGCCGTATTCGTCGTTGAGATCGCGGTCGGACTGCGAGAACTGCGTGCTCGTGCAATAGACCTGGTCGAACGCGCTGCGCGGCTTTCCGCAGCCGGCCGCGTGCGCGGCGAACGGAACGGCGAGCGCGAGCAACGCGCAGGCTGCGAGCAGATTCTTTTTCTTCATGGTGATGCTCCTGATTGGGTGAAAACCGTTGAACGCGACAGGCGAGACCGTCGTTATTGGGGCGTCGTGCACGCGTCGATGCCGCCCGCGATCGCGGCGGACAGGCGCTGGATCGTCTCGCGGCGCGCGAGCCGCGCTTCTTCGTCCGGATTGACGATCACGCCGGCTTCGACGAGCACGGCCGGAATCGGCGCGGTGCGCAGCACGACGAGATCGTCGAAGCGGTGGATGCCGAGTTGCGGGTCGATCAGCGGACGATTCTCGCCGCGGATCGGCTGCGCGTGATACAGCGACGGCCGTTCGCCGGCCGCGACCAGCCGCTCGGCGATCGCCTTCGCACAACGCAGGCTCTCCGCATAGTCCGGATTGCGCTCCGACACGAACACCGAGAAGCCGCGGAATTCGCGCTGCCGGCCCGCGTCGATGAACTGCTGCTGCATCGAGTCGTGATGGATCGACACGAACAGGTTCGCGTCGGGCGCCTGCGTCGAGCGCTGATTGAGCGCGATCTCGCGACCGTCCGCCGACGTGCGCAGCACGCGGTCGCCGTGCGCGGCGAGTTTGTCGGCGACGGCGCCGGACAGGTCGAGGTTGTACAGATATTCGACGCGGCCGCTGGCGCCGGTGGAGCCCGGATGCGCGGGCGTATGGCCGGTGTCGACGACGATGTAGCGGCCGGACGCGGGCTCGGTAACGGTCGTGGCGGCGGTGTCGGCCGCGTGCAGCGCCAGCGGCGCGCCGAGCAGCGGGGCGCACGCGAGCACGCGCGCGGCGGCGCGCACGAGCGGGCGAAGGCGTCGGAAGGTTCGGTTCGTCATTGTTGTTGTCGAGAGGGCGGACGGCGCGTCGAACGGCGCGCCGCCGTCGGCCTGCTCAATGCAGTCGGAATGTCGCGCGATTATAGCGGGTGGCGGCGACGCCGCAATGACGCGCGACGGTTGTCAGGCGAGCACGCGATGTGCCGCCAGCATGCCCCAGTACGACGCTTCCTCGAACAGCGACAGTCCGGACAGGTCGGCATGCGCGAACACGACGGGGCCGTCGGCATCACGCAGCGCGAGCAGCCCCGGCCGGCTCAGGAAGCCGACGTCGGGCGTGGCCATCGCGTGGCCGCGGACGGTGATCTCGAGCGCGGTCGCATGCTTCCACAGCTCGCGTCCGTACACGGCCTGCAGGTCGATCGCCGCCTGCTCGCGCAATGCGTCGGGCTTCGCCTGCGCGAGCCAGCGGCGCGTATCGTCCGGCGTTTGCGTGCTCAATGCCTGATAGGCGGAGAACACCGAGCGCGTCGGCGGCGACATCCGGATCAACTGGTGCGTCGACACGACGTAGCCGAGCCCGGCGCCGTCGTAGACGACGTTGTCCCACGCGAGCGGCACGCCCGCTTCCTCGGCCGGCATGCCGTCGAGCAGGAAGTTGGACACGAGCCACGGCGCGCGCGGCGGCAAGTCGCGCGCGGGCTCGAAGCCATACGCGGCAAGCAGTTGCGGGAATACGCGCGCCGCGACGAACAGCGGCATCGCACATACGACACGGCGCGCCTTCAGCGTGAACGTCGACAGCGTGCCGTCGTGACCGACGCGTGCGCACAGCACGTCGACGCCGCCCGCGCGTTCGGTCGCGCGCACCGCGAAGCCATCGCGCGACCACGCGTTCGAGCCGGTGCGCGCGGCGATCGACTCGCTCAGCTTCGTCACCATCGTGTGCAGCCCGTCGGGCCAGGTCAGCACCGCGCCGTCGCTCGCATCGCCCGCATGGCCGCCGCGTGACGAGAAATAGTGCAGGCCGGCCCAGGCGGAGACATGCTCGTAGCCGGCGCCGTAATCGTCGCGGCAGCAGTAGTTCAGATACCAGTGCAGCGCCTTCGCGGTGTAACCCTCGTCGTGCAGCCACTGGCGAAACGAGCGCCGGTCGAGTGCGCGCCAGCGCGGGTCGCGCGACGATTCCGCGATCGGGATGCAGAACACCTTGCGGCCGTCGGCGCCGCGTGCGGTGCGCAGCCCGTCCGTGTACGCGAAGAAGCGCGCCTGCTGCGCGAGCGCGTCGGCGTCGAGGCCGGTGGCCGGCACGATGCCGTCCTGCCACTGTCCATCGATGAACAGGCGTTCATCCGGTGCGTGGACGAGTGCACGCTCGTCGTACACGGGGCGCGCGGAGAACGGCGCGGATTCGATCACGCCGAGATCGGCGAGCATGTCGCGCAGATGCGCGGATTCGAGCGACGGCAGCGGCAGGTAGTGTGCGCCCTTCGGATAGCCGAGCGCGCCGAAACGCCCGCCGGCCGCGTTGCCGCCGAATTCGGGGCCGGCGAGCACCGTGAAGCGCGTATGGCCCGCGCGCGCGAGCTGCCATGCGCACGACAGCCCGGCCGCGCCGGCGCCGAGAATCGCGACATCCGTCTCGATCGTGCCGGACGGCGCGGGCAGCGCGGCATGGTCGCGCAGCGCATGGCCTTCGCGCATGCCGGGGTAGTCGACGCGCGGCGTCGTCTCGATCCAGCCGGTGCGGCCGCATGCGGCGAGCGACGCGGCCGCCGATGCGACGAGGAACGTGCGGCGATCCATCAGCGCAGCACGTGCTTCCAGTCGTCGTCGAAGCGGCGCACGAGCGGCTGGTCGTTGAGTTCGTTCGGCGACATCGACAGCGCCGGCATGTCGGCCGGGAAGTGGAACATCTCGGTGGCCGTTTGCGCATCGAGCCAGCGCGTCGGCACCGAGTAATGCGTCGGCACCGTGAAGTCGCGGCGCTTGCCGGCGATCACGAAGCCCCAGTCGCCGAACGATGGCACGTAGCAGTGGTATGGCCACGTGTTGAGCCCGGCTTCGTGCAGCGTCGCGATGATGGTCCAGTACGCGTGCGGCGCGAAGTACGGCGAGGTCGACTGGATCACCGTGTAGCCGTTCTCCGACAGGTGGCGCGCCAGCAGCCGGAATACCGGCACCGAGTACAGGCGGCCGAGCCCGAAGTTGGTCGGATCGGGGAAATCGACGACGATCGCGTCGTACACGTCGGCATTCGATTCGAGCCAGCGCACCGCGTCGTCGTTGATCACGTGCACGCGCGGGTCCTTCAGCGCGCCCTGGTTCAGCTTGACGAGCGGCACGGACGTCGAGAACAGCTTCGTCATCGCGGGGTCGAGATCGACGAGCGTGATTTGTTCGAGGTTGCGGTGCTTGAGCAGTTCGCGCACTGCGAGGCCGTCGCCGCCGCCGAGCACGAGCACGCGCTTCGCCCACGGCAGCGCCTCGATCGTCGGGTGGATCAGCGCTTCGTGATAGCGGTGCTCGTCGCGCGACGAGAATTGCAGGTTGCCGTTCAGGTACAGCCGCATGTCGTCGTGCCATTGCGTGAGCACGATGCGCTGGTACGGCGTCGTTTCCGAATAGATCGTCTCGTCGCCGTACACGCCGTGCTCGGCCCAGTGCGTGATGCGGTCCGACAGCGCGAATCCGGCGACCAGCAGCCCGATCACGAGCGATGCGCGCATCAGCTTGCCGCGCACGTTGCGGATCTCGTCGCGGAACAGGTGCGTGGTCCACAGTGCGACGAGTGCGTTCAGGAGCCCGAACAGGAAGCTCGTGCGCAGCAGGCCGAGACGCGGCGCGAGCACGAGCGGGAAGATCAGCGACACGGCCAGCGAGCCGAGATAGTCGAAGGTCAGCACCTCGCTGACGGTATGGCGGAACGCCTGGCGTCGCTGCTGGAACGCGCGCATCACGAGCGGAATCTCCATCCCGATCAGCAGGCCGAGCGCGAGCACCAGTGCGTAAAGCGCCGCACGAAACGGCGCGGCGAGCCAGGCGAACACGACGAACAGCAGCGCGGCCGACACGCCGCCGAGCAGGCCGACGAGCAGCTCGATGTCGACGAAGCGGTCGAGCACGTCGTCGTCCTCGACGAACTTCGCGAGCCACGAGCCGATCCCCATCGCGAACAGGTAGCAGCCGATCACCGACGAGAACTGCAGGATCGAGTCGCCGAGCAGGTAGCTCGACAGCGCGCTGCTGATCAGTTCGTAGCCGAGCCCGCAGGACGCGAGCACGAGAATCGACAGGACGAGCGCGCGCTTATGCAGCATCGCGCATCCGTTGTGCAGTGTTCGGCAATGTGGATATACTGGCGCGGATTTTCGTCTGGCGGCCCCGTGCGGGCCGGCCGGCGACGGGGCGGCGAACCGAGCACAAAATCCGAGGAAAAGAATGAATAGTGCCTATCTTTATGCGGTTCATTTACTGTCGGCGTTCGTGCTGCTTCTCGTGTTCGCGGCAGTGTACCTGAAGGTCACCCCGTTCGACGAACTGGCGCTGATCCGCGACGGCAACGCGGCCGCGACGCTGTCGTTCGGCGGCGCACTGATCGGTTTCTGCCTGACGCTCGCGTCCAGCATCGCGCACAACGCGACGCTCGGCGAAGTCGTGATCTGGGCCATCGGCGCGATGATCGTGCAACTGATCGCCTACGCGGTGCTGACGCGCGTGATGCCCGGCATGAATCATGCGATCGAGGATCGCAACGTCGCGATGGGCGGCCTGATGGGCACCGCGTCGCTCGTCGTCGGCATCATCAATGCCGCCTGCCTGACCTGACGCGCCACGCGTTCCGAGGAGACCGACATGAGTCTGGGTTCATTCATCCGCAAGCAGTTCATCGACGTCCTGCAATGGACGGAAGACACCGACGGCGTGCTGGCCTGGCGCTATCCGATGGAAGACCAGGAAATCCAGTACGGCGGCAAGCTGACCGTGCGCGAAACGCAGGTCGCGATCTTCGTCAACGAAGGCAAGGTCGCCGACGTGTTCCAGCCGGGCCTCTACACGCTGGAAACGCGCACGCTGCCGGTGCTCACGAACCTGAAGAACTGGGACAAATTCTTTCAATCGCCTTTCAAGTCGGACGTCTACTTTTTCAGCACGCGGCTGCAGCTGGGCCGGCGCTGGGGCACCGCGCAGCCGGTGACGATCCGCGACCGCGAATTCGGTTTCGTGCAGCTGCGCGCGTTCGGCATCTACTCGTATCGGATCGTCGATGCGGCGGCGTTCCATCGCGAGGTCAGCGGCACGCGCGCGGCATACACGGTCGACGATCTCGAGCAGCAACTGCGCAACCTGGTCGTCACCGCGATGAGCACCACGTTCGGCTCGGCCGACGTGCCGTTCGTCGACATGGCCGCGAACCAGTCGCTGCTGTCGCAGCGTGTCGCCGAGGCATTGGTGCCGGTGTTCACGCGCTACGGGCTGGCGCTCGACGCGTTCGCGGTCGAGAGCGTGTCGCTGCCGGCCGAACTGCAGAAGGCGCTCGACCTGCGGATCGGTGCCGGGATGGCCGGCGATCTCGCGCGCGCCACGCAATACCAGACCGCGCAGGCGATTCCGCTCGCCGCGCAAAACCCGGGCGGCATCGCCGGGGTCGGCGCGGGGCTCGCCGCGGGCGCGGCGATCGGGCAGGCGATGGCCGGCCAGATCGCGGGCGCCGCGCAACCGGCACAGGCCGCACCGCCCGCGCCCGTTGCCGCGCCGGTGGCCGCCGCGCCGACCGAGAGCACCGATTACGTGCAGCGGCTCGAGCAATTGAAGGCGCTGTTCGACAAGGGCCTCGTGACCGAAGACGAATATTCGCGTGCGAAGGCCGAGATTCTCGCGAAGCTCACCCGGTAAGCGTCGCGCATGTTCCGTACCTCGTGCCCCCAGTGCGGCGCGCCGGTCGAGTTTCGCTCGGCCGCGGCGGTAATGGCCGTCTGCGCGTTCTGTCGCAGCACGCTGCTCAAGCGCGGCGCCGACGTCGAGCGCATCGGCGAACTGGCCACGGTGCTCGACGATGCGTCGCCGATCCAGATCGGCACGGCCGGCCGCTACGACAAGCGCGCATTCACGGTGCTCGGGCGTATCCAGATGACCTACGACGCCGGTGCATGGAGCGAGTGGTACGTCGTGTTCGACGACGGCGCGTTCGGCTGGCTGTCGGATGCGTCGGGCCAGTACGCGATCACGGTGCGCGAACCCGACGATGCGTCGGGCCGCGCATGGCCAGCATTCGACACGCTCGAACCGGGCATGCGGATCGACCACGGCGGGCGCGCGTATCTGGTGTCCGACGTGCGCACCGCGCGCTGCACGGGCGGCGACGGCGAGCTGCCGTTTCGCGTCGATGCCGGCTGGGAGGCGCGCGTCGCCGACCTGCGCACGGGCAATGCATTCGCGACCTACGACTATTCCGACGCCGAACCGAACGGCGGCATCCCGGCCGTCTATGCGGGCGAGGCGCTGGAATTCGACGCGCTCGCGTTCACCGGGCTGCGCGACACCGAAAACGATACGCGCGACAAGCGCGGCGCGGAGCTGGTGCCGTTCGCGTGCCCGAGCTGTGGCGCGCCGCTGTCATATGCACCGAACGTGGCCGACTACGTCGTGTGCGGCAGTTGTCACGCGGGCGTGCAGTGCACGGCGGAGCAGCAGACCGTGTTCGCGGCGCGGCGCAAGCTCGAATCGGTGAAGGGCGCGCTCGAACTCGGCGCGATCGGCACGTTCGACGGCGTGAAGTACACGGTGATCGGCATGATGCGCTGCCGCGTGCCGGGCGACGACGAGACGTGGGACGAGTACCTGTTGCTGAACCCGAAACGCGGCTTCCTGTGGCTCGTGCAGAGCGAGGGGCGCTGGGAACGTGTGCAGGTGCTCGACCATTGGCCGACGATCGGCGGCGAATCCGGCAACGTGACCGACGACGGCAAGACCTACCGGCTGCGCGAGGAATACGAATCGGAGGTCGTCTACGTGGTCGGTGCATTCAACTGGCGCGTGCAGGCGGGCGATCGCACGTCGATCATCGACTACGGCTGGCAGAAGGACAAGCTCACGCGCGAGCGCAGTGACGCGGAGATCGTCTGGTCGCGCGCGCGCCCGCTGTCGGGCGGCGCGCTCGCCGAGCGCTTCGGCACGCCCGCGCTCGCGGCGGCCACGCCGGCGGCCGCCGGCGCCACCGAATCGATGGGCCTGTTCGGCCGAAAGGGGCCGCACAGTTTCGCGCCGCTGCCGTTCATGTTCAGCGCGTTGCTCGTGATCTTCAACATGGGCTCGCTGTTCTCGTTCACCGGCCGCTCCGTCTACGTGCTGGTCGGCCTGCTGGTGCTGTGGCTGCCGGAATGGCTGTGGAAGCGGTTTGCGCCGGACGGGGGCAACGCGTGATCCGGTACATTCTCTACGGCATCTACGGCCTGATCGTCGTCACGCTGTTCAGTTGTTCTTCGATCGGCGGCAGCGGTTCGGGCGGCGGCGGGTGGGGCAGTTCGTCGGCGCGCAGCGGCTACTCGTCGTACGGGTCGCACAAATGACCGCACGCGACGGGAGCGTGTCGCCGGACGCGACGCTCGGCTCGCACGTGCTGGCCGACCTGGCCGGCATCGATGCGGCGCTGCTGCGCGACGCCGCGCGGCTCGAAGCAATCCTCACCGATGCGGCGCAACGGGCCGGCGCGCGCGTGATCGGCGCGCATTTCCATCATTTCGGCGGCGAGCATGGCGTGACGGGCGTCGTGCTGCTGGCGGAGTCGCACATCACGATCCACACGTGGCCCGAGCATCGCTTCGCGGCCGTCGATGCGTTCATGTGCGGCGCGGCGCGTGCCGCCGACGCGGTCGATGCGATCGCCGCGGCGCTCGGCACGCACGCGCAGGTCCGGCAGCAGGTGGCGCGCGGCGGGATGGCGGCCGCCTGTCGTTTCCCCGGCTTCGGCGAATCTGGCAAATAGCCGATGGCGCAGCCGGCTTACGCCGGTCAGCGCGGCAGTGCTTCGGCTTCGGCCCAGCGCTTGAACGAATCGAGACGCCGGCGCGTCTGCACGAGATAGAACGCGCCGATCAGCGGTTCGAGCAGCCAGCGCAGCCAGGACGGCTGGGCGCGGAAGTGGTACGTGAACTTCACCTCGGTCGATCCGGCCGTGCGCTCGGTGAAGTTCCAGCTGCCGCTGAAGCGTTCGAGCACCTTCGGCCCTTCGACCATTTCGACGGCGGCGACCTGCGGCGGACGGTACGAGATGTAGCGCGACACCATCGTCGCGCCCGACTGGCTGCGGCAGAACGCGTCGACGCCGACGTCGGCGGTCGTGCCGTCGAGCAGATAGGCATCGATGAGGAAGTTGTCCCAGACGAGCCGCCGCCCGTAGTCCTGCGACCACGTGAACAGGCGTCTGCGATCGACGCCGACGGTCCGGCTGACGGAGATCCTCATGAGGGCGGGCGCCGTGGCGCGGATTGGGATGAAATCGAGTGTAACTCGCCAATAACGCGTGTTTCGTCAGACTTCGTCAAGTCGAGCGCGGGCTCGAATCGGCTCGATTGACCTCCCTCGGGAATTCCCCTAGGATTCATCTCAACCCTTCGGGACAGACCCGGAGCGTTTCAATCTCTTGAGGGAGCCTCATGAGTACGCAACAGAACCGGCGCTTCGACGCGCTCGTTTTCATTGGTCGTTTACAGCCTCCGCATCGTGGTCACCTGAACGTGCTGAAGTCGGCACTGAGCCGGGCCGAGCGCGTGTGCGTGCTGATCGGATCGACCGACAAGCCCCGCACCATCAAGGATCCGTTCTCGTTCGACGAGCGTCGCCAGATGCTGGCTTCGCTGCTCGATGCGTCCGAGCGCGATCGCGTGACGATTGCCCCGCTGCAGGATTCGACCTACAACGACGGCGACTGGGTGCGCTGGGTGCAGGATGCGGTGGCCGTCGCGCTCGGCGACGTCGCGCAACGCAAGGTCGGGCTGATCGGCCACGAGAAGGACGCCACCTCGTATTACCTGCGGATGTTCCCGCAATGGGAGCTCGTCGACGTCGATGCGACGGAAGACATTTCCGCCACCGAGATCCGCGACCAGTATTTCGCCGAACGCACCAACAGCTTCGTGCAGTGGGCCGTGCCGGAACCCGTGTTCGGCTGGCTCGAGCGTTTTCGCACGCAGCCGGAATTCGCGCAACTGAAGTCGGAAGCCGAATTCATCGCCGCGTATCGCAAGGCGTGGGCGGCCGCGCCGTATCCCGTCACGTTCGTGACGGTCGACGCGGTGGTCGTGCACTCGGGGCATATCCTGCTCGTGCGCCGCCGCAGCGAACCGGGCCGCGGCCTGTGGGCGCTGCCGGGCGGCTTCGTGAACCAGGACGAGCGGCTCGATGCGGCGTGCATCCGCGAGCTGCGCGAGGAAACCGGCCTCAAGCTGCCGGAACCCGTGCTGCGCGGCTCGATCAAGGATCGCCAGGTGTTCGATCACCCGACGCGTTCGCTGCGTGGCCGCACGATCACGCATGCGTGCCTGTTCAACTTCCCGACCGGCGAGTTGCCGCGCGTGAAGGGCAGCGACGACGCCGACAAGGCGCGCTGGGTCCCGCTCAACGAATTCGCGCAGATGCGCAACGTGATGTTCGAGGATCACTTCGACATCGCGTATCACTTCCTGGGGAAGCTGTGACGCGCTGATTCCCTGCATCGGTCCGCCGCGACAGACGCGGCGGCACTTCAACGGCCTAGAGGAGCTCTAGCCATGCAAAACGATCCCGGCGGCTTTGCCGCGGTTCTCGCCAATCCGATTCTCAACACGGATTCGTACAAGGCTTCCCACTTCCTGCAGTATCCGCCGGACGCATCGGCGATGTTCTCGTACGTCGAATCGCGCGGCGGCCGTTACGACCGCACGCTGTTCTTCGGCCTGCAGATGCTGTTGAAGCAGTACCTGTGCAAGCCGGTCACGCACGCGATGATCGACGACGCGCGCGATTTCTTCACGGTGCACGGCGAGCCGTTCAACGAAGCAGGATGGCGCTATGTCGTCGAGCACTACGACGGTTACCTGCCGGTGAGGATCCGCGCGGTGCCGGAAGGCTCGATCGTGCCGGTGAACAACGTGCTGATGACGGTCGAATGCGACGATCCGCAGGTGTTCTGGCTCGCGTCGTATCTCGAGACGATGCTGTTGCGCATCTGGTATCCGGTGACGGTGGCGACCCGCAGCTGGCACCTGCGGCAGACGATTCGCCGCTTCCTCGAACGGACCGACGACGATCTCGCGCAACTGCCGTTCAAGCTGCACGACTTCGGCGCGCGCGGCGTGTCGAGCGCGGAATCGGCCGCGATCGGCGGCGCCGCGCACCTCGTGAACTTCATGGGCTCGGACACGGTGCTCGGCGTGCTGGCCGCGAACCGCTTCTATCGCGAGCCGATGGCCGCCTATTCGGTGCCGGCGGCCGAGCACAGCACGATCACGTCGTGGGGGCGCGAGGGCGAGGCCGATGCGTACCGCAACATGATCAGGCGCTTCGGTTTGCCGGGTGCGATCGTATCGGTCGTGTCGGACTCCTATGATCTGTTCGCCGCGCTCGATCTGTGGGGTGGCGAACTGCGGCAGGCGGTGCTCGATTCGGGCGCGACGCTCGTCGTGCGTCCCGATTCCGGCGACCCGGTGACGATCGTGTTGCAGACCGTGCGCGCGCTCGACGCGTCGTTCGGTTCGACCGTGAACGGCAAGGGGCGGCGCGTGCTGAACCGCGTGCGCGTGATCCAGGGCGACGGTGTCGACGAGCAGTCGATCGAGGCGATCCTCGCCGCGCTCGACGATGCCGGCTATGCGGCCGGCAACGTGGTGTTCGGCATGGGCGGTGCGTTGTTGCAGCGCGTGAACCGCGATACGCAGCGCTTCGCGATGAAGTGTTCGGCCATCCGGCGTGATGGCGTATGGCACGACGTTCGCAAGGATCCGGTCACCGATCGGGGCAAGCGCTCGAAGCAGGGGCGGTTGACGTTGCTGCGCAATTGGCGCACCGGCGAGTATCGGACGGTGACGTTGCCGGTCGCGTGGGATGATCGCGTGCTGGAAGGCGAATGGGAAGAGGCGCTCGAGACGGTGTTCGACACCGGGCGTTTGCTCGTCGATACGTCGTTCGCCGAGGTCCGGGCGAGGGCGCATGCGGGGGAGGTGTGACGCAGGCGGCGGGCCATCCCGCCGCTGCGCGGCAGGTTTGCGTCACTTGCCGGCCAGTACACGGCTGCCGGCATTCGCCAGCGCGCCGCCGCGCTCCACCACCCGCACCGCCTCCATCGCCCGCGCCAGCGCATCGAACACCGCCGGACCCTTGCAACGCGACACGTTGAAGCGCATGTACGACGTCGCGCTGCGCGACGCGCTGAACACGTCGCCGGGCGCGAGCACCACGTCATGGTCCAGCGCATGACGCGCGACGCGCGCGGCGTCGAGTCCGTCCGGCAATTGCGCCCACACGAACAACCCGCCGCGCGGCTCCGTCCAGATCCCGAGCCCGGCCCGCGCGAGGCGCCGGATCGTTTCGCCCATCGCGTCCGCGAGACGCGCGCGCAGGCTGTCGAGATGGCGGCGGTACGTGCCGTCGATCAGCAGCCGGTGCACGACGTTCGCGCCGATCTGTGCATTGCCGAACGACGTCGCGAGCTTCAGGTCGACGAGCGCGTCGATCCATTCCGGACGCGCGGCGACATAGCCGCAGCGGATCGCGGCCGACAGCGTCTTCGAGAAGCTGCCGATCGACACGACGCGCGACAGCCCGTCGAACGCCGCGAGGCGCGGTGCGGGCGTGCTCTCGAAATCCGCGAAGATGTCGTCCTCGACGATCAGCAGCCCGTGCTCGGCCGCGAGCGTCAGCAGCCGGTGCGCGACGGGCGGCGCGAGCGTCGCGCCGGTCGGGTTGTGCAGCGCGGCGTTGGTGATGTACAGGCGCGGCCGGTGCTCGGCGAGTACCTGCTCGAAGCGCACGAGATCGGGGCCGTTCGGCGTGAACGGGACGCTGACGATCCGTGCGCGATGCGCGCGCAGCAGCGCCTGGAAGTTGAAGTAGCACGGATCGTCGAGCACGACCGTATCGCCGGGCTCCAGCAGCAGGCGGCACACGAGGTCGAGCGCGTGCGTGCCGCCGTCGGTCAGCATGATCTGCGCGGGTTCCGCGTGGACGCCGTGCTGCGCGAGCCGCCACGCAAGCTGCTGGCGCAGCGCGGGCAGGCCGAGCGGGGTCGCATAGTCGGTCAGCGCATCGGCTTCGTCGCGCGACACGGCGCGCAACGCGCGCCGCAGGCTTTCGTCGGGCAGCCACGACGACGGCAACCATCCGCAGCCGGGCTTCACCGACGTCGGCGCCGCTTCGAGCGACTGACGCGACAGCCACAGCGGATCGAGCTCGCGATCGAGGCGCGGGCCGAGTTCCGCGAGCGCGAGCGGCGGTGCGTGCCCCGATACATAGAAGCCCGAACCGCGTCGGGCGACGAGCACGCCTTCGCTCGCGAGCCGTTCGTACGCATCGACGACCGTCGATTTCGATACGCCGAGCGCATCGGCCATCATCCGGATCGACGGCACGCGCGCGCCGGGCATCAGCGCGCGGCTCGAGATCCGCGCGCGCAACGTATCCATGACGGTTTCCACGCGCGTGCGCGACGGCGCGGGCGGAGCGGGAATCGGGGCGGAATGGTTCATGGCGAACGATGAACTGTACGGCCGGTTGTCCAGTACAGTTTGTCTGAATTGTATTGGGTTGTAGCTTACGCCGTTTTCGCCGGCGGCGGATCATCGGTCATCCATCATCCATTTCCCCATTCAGGATCGACCGTGCAAAAGACGACCGACGGATGGCTCAGCGGCCTGCTGGGTGTCATCATTTTCAGTGGCTCGCTGCCCGCGACGCGTGTCGCGGTACAAGGGCTCGACCCGCTGTTCCTGACGTTCGCCCGCGCGACCATCGCCGGTGCGCTGGGCCTGCTGCTGCTCGTCGTGCTGAAGCAGCGGCGGCCGTCGCGCGCCGAGGCCGTGTCGCTGGCCATCGTCGCGCTCGGTGTCGTGGTCGGGTTCCCGTTGCTGACGGCGCTTGCGTTGAAGCACGTGACGTCGGCGCACGCGATCGTGTTCGTCGGGCTGCTGCCGCTCGCGACCGCGCTGTTCGGCGTGTGGCGCGGCGGCGAACGGCCGCGGCTGCCGTTCTGGATCTTCTCGATCGTCGGCAGCGGCGCGGTGGCCGCGTTCGCGCTGCGCAACGGCGGGCAGGCGTCGGCGTTCGGCGATGCGCTGATGCTGGCCGCGATCGTCGCGTGCGGGCTCGGTTATGCGGAAGGCGCGCGCCTGTCGCGCCAGCTCGGCGGCTGGCAGGTGATCTCGTGGGCGCTCGTGTTGTCGCTGCCGCTGATGCTGCCGCTCACGTGGCTGACCTGGCCCGCGTCGTTCGACGGAGTAGACGCCGCCGCGCTGTGGGGGCTCGCGTACGTGTCGCTGTTCAGCATGTTGATCGGCTTCGTGTTCTGGTATCGCGGGCTGGCGCTCGGCGGGATCGCGGGCGTCGGCCAGTTGCAGCTGCTGCAGCCGTTCTTCGGCCTCCTGCTCGCGGCCGGGCTGCTGCACGAGACGGTGCCGCCGTCGATGGTGGTCGTGACGGTCGTCGTGGTCGGCTGCGTGGCGGGCGCGAAGTACTTCTCGAAGATGGCGCCCGTGCAGCGTGCGGGGTGACGCAGGGGCAGCGGTGGGGCGCGCATCAGGCCGACGCCCTCCGGTGCGAGGCTGGCCGTAAGCCGGTTGCCACCGATGCGCATGATCGCGACGTGCGCCCGATCCTGCACCCGATGACGCGGCCCAAGGCAAAACGGCCAGGCTGCCGGTAGCGGCAAGCCTGGCCGTTGGGCGTTCGTCACGCCGGGCGCGGGTTACTCGAACGTTTCCAGCGCGAGCAATTCGCCGATCGTCTGCCGGCGGCGGATCAGTCGCGGCGTGCCGCGATCGACGAGCACTTCCGGCGCGAGCGGCCGGCTGTTGTAGTTCGACGACATCGACGCGCCGTACGCGCCCGCGTCGTGCAGGAACAGCAGGTCGCCGATCTGCGGCTGCGCGAGCTTGCGGTGCGTGACCACGCCGCCTGCATCCTGCGTGAACACGTCGCCCGATTCGCACAGCGGCCCCGCGATCGCGAGATCGACGAGCGGCCGGCCGGCGGGCAGCGCGCCATCGTGCGCGTGTACCGACACCGCGTGATAGCTGCCGTACATCGACGGGCGCATCAGGTCGTTGAAGCCCGCGTCGATCAGCACGAAATCGTGCTTCGGCCGACGGTTGACGGCTTGCACCTCGGTGACGAGCGTGCCGGCTTCGGCGACGAGAAAGCGGCCCGGTTCGATCTCGATGCGCACCGGGTGGCCGAGATGCCGTTCGATCCGCTTGCGCGCGGCGTCCCACTGGCTGAAGTAGTGACCGACGTCGACGCGCGGTTCGCCGTCGCGATACGGGATCGACAGGCCGCCGCCGGCCGAGATCGCATCGATGTCGTGGCCGAGCGACGTGACGAGATCGACCATCGCATCGCACACCTGCGACAGGTGGCCGTAGTCGACGCCCGAACCGATGTGCATGTGGATGCCGACCAGCTTCAGCCCGTACTGGCGCACGATCTCGATCGCGCGCGGTACGTCGTCGATCCAGATGCCGTGCTTGCTCTGCGGGCCGCCGGTGTTGGTCTTGTTGCTGTGGCCGTGGCCGAACCCGGGATTCACGCGCAGCCACACTCGGTGGCCGGGCGCGTGCTCGCCGATGCGCGCGAGCATATCGAGCGAGCCGGCGTTCACGGTCACGCCATGCTTGAGCACCGCCGCGAGCGTCGGGCGGTCGATCAGGTCGGCCGTGAACACGACGCCTTCCGGTTCGCCTGCCGGGCTGAACCCCGCCGCGAGGCTGCGCTCGATCTCGCCGAGCGACACGGCGTCGACGCACGCGCCTTCTTCGCGCATCAGCTTGAGGATATGGACGTTCGAATTCGCCTTCTGCGCGTAACGGATCACGTCGAACTGGCGCAGTTGGGCGATGCGGTCGCGGATGACGTCGGCGTCGTACACCCACAGCGGGGTGCCGTATTGCTGCGCGAGCGTCGCGAGCTGGCGGGAATCGAGAGACATGGCGGATGAACCGGATGGAATGAACGGATAGCGGGATGATGCGCCTGATCGGCTATACAGTAAAATGCCGATTTATCTTCATTCGATTCATTCCTGATATATACGATCATGCTGACGCACCGTCATATCGAGGTTTTCCGTGCGCTGATGGTCACCGGCAGCACGACGCGCGCGGCCGAGATGCTGTACACGTCGCAGCCGACGATCAGCCGCGAGCTGGCGCGGATGGAGCAGGTCGTCGGCTTCGCGCTGTTCGAACGCGCGCACGGCCGGCTGCGCCCGACGATGGCCGCGCTCACGCTGTTCGACGACGTGCGGCTCGCGTATGTGGGGCTCGAACGCGTCGCGGCGACGGCCGCGCGCCTGCGCGAATTCCGCGACGGGCAACTGTCGGTGATCGCGCTGCCGGCGTTCTCGCACGCGATCCTGCCCGGTGCGTGCCGGCGCTTTCACGACGCGCATGCGGGTGTCAGCGTGTCGGTCGCGACGCAGGAGTCGCCGGTGCTCGAGGAGTGGCTCACCGCGCAGCGTTACGACCTCGGGCTGACCGAGCACGATGTCGCGCCGGCCGGCACCGTGCTCACGCCGCTGCTCGAAGTCGATGAAGTGTGCGTGTTGCCCGACGGCCATCCGCTGCTCGCGCAGGACGCGATCGATTTGCTCGATCTCGCCGACCGCCCGTTCGTGAGCCTGTCGCTGAACGATCCGTACCGCATCCTGATCGACGAGGCGTTCGCGCAACTCGGTGTCGCGCCGCGCTCGGTGGTCGATACGCCGTCGGCGGTGTCGGTGTGCGCGTTCGTGCGGCAAGGGCTCGGCGCCGCGATCGTCAACCCGCTCACGGCGCTCGATTTCGTCGGCCGCGATCTGCACGTGCGGCCGCTGACGCGGTCGTTTCCGTACCGGGTCAGCGTGATCGTGCCCGAGCACCGGCCGAAGAGCCTGCTCGTCGATGCGTTCGCCGATGCATTGCGCGGCGAAGCGAAGGCGATCCGCCGCCGGCTCGCCGCGCACCTCGGCTAGCGGCACCGTATGATGGGCGTTTTGCCGCCATCGTCCTCATTTTCCGGAATCCCGTCATGACCGACGCATCGTCTTCCCTCGAACAACCGACCCTCGTCGGCGAACGTGTCGTCCTGCGTCCGCTCGACGTGTCCGACCGGCAAGCGCTGCTGGACGCTGCAGCCGACGGCGAGTTGTGGAACCTGAAGGTCACGGTCGTGCCGGGCGCGCAGACGGTCGACGCCTACATCGATACTGCATTGCGGGGCCGCGCGGCCGGCACCGTGATGCCGTTCGTGATCGTCGATCGCGCATCGGGTCGCGCCATCGGCAGTACACGCTTCTGGAAGATCGATCGCACGAATCGCAAGCTGGAGATCGGCCATACGTGGTTGAGCGAATCGGCGCAGCGTACGCGGGCGAATACCGAAGCGAAGTGGTTGCTGCTGACCTATGCGTTCGACACGATGCGATGCGTACGCGTGCAGTTCACGACGGACGAGCTGAACGAGAAATCGCGCGCGGCGATCCTGCGGCTCGGTGCGAAACAGGAGGGCATCGTGCGTCACGAACGGATCATGCCGGACGGCCGCAAGCGCAATTCGGTGCGCTTCAGCATCATCGACGACGAATGGCCGGAAGTGCGTGCGCGGCTCGACGCGAAGCTGGCGACGTAACGTGTGCCGCGCCGCCGGCAGGGGAGGCGGCGACGCGACAGGGGGCGGTGCGCCGCGCACGATGCGCGGCGCTGCATCGTGTTACTGCGCCGATGCGAGGTGATGACGCTGCGCGAGCTTCTGCGCGTCTGCATAGTGCGCCTGCAGGATCGGCAGCGCCTGGCGTGCGACTTCCTTCAGCTTGGTGTCGCGGCCCGATGCGATTTCGGCCTGGAATGCCGAGATCGCCTTTTGCTGGCCGGCGAGCGCGACCTGTTCGATGTAGGCCTTGTCGAAGTCGGCGCCGCGCAAGCTCTTGATGCTGTTCAGCACGGTCGTGTCCGGGTCGTTGGCCGGCACGTCGACGCCGCGCGGGCTCGCCGCGCGCATCGCCTGGATGATCTTCGCATCGTCGGTCGACACGCGTTGCGCGAAGGCCTTGACCTGGCTGTCCGACGTGCGCGAATCGGCGATGCGCGCGGCGTCGTGCTGGGTCGACACGGTTTTCGTGCCGTCCGTGATGAAGGTCTGGTCGGCTTCGTGGATGCGCGTCGCGGTGGCAGCCGGCGCGGCGGACGCGGCGGGGGCCGGTTGCGCGGTTTGCGCGGTCGCCGTCACGGCGACGAGAAGCAGGCCGGCGGCAGACAAGGCAAGGCGCGAGATGGGGGGAAAGCGGTTCATGGGACCTCCTTTCGATCGGGGCTCTGGTTGAAAAACGGATCGTGTGATCCGTCGCTGTGCGAGAGACCGGGCGCGCCCGGGCCGGATTCGATGGCCACTCTGCCGCGGCGGCGTTCGAAGTGTTTCCCGGCCCGACTGATTCTAGGAGAGCGCTCGGGTAGCAGGTGCAACCGTGCTGTGGCTTGTGTAACGGTTGGTAAGACGAATCGATGGGCATGCGCGCAGGCAGGTAGCGCGTACCTGATGCGCGTGCGGTGGCGGCAATTTTTGCGCGCGTGTGGCGCATGCAATGCATGAGATGCAGGTGCGTGTCATCCGCATTTCATCGACGTGATGTTGTCGTGGCGGCTGCCGTGGCTGCATGCGCGCGTGGCGCGGCGAACGCGTTACACGCGTTCGAGCAGCACGTCGAGGCGCGGCAGCAACGGCGTCGCGCAATGCGCCTGCAACGCGTCGGGCGCCGTATAGCCCCACGCGACGCCCTGGAACGCGATCCGTGCACGCCGTGCCGCGTCGGCATCGCGGATTTCGTCGCCGACGTACAGCACTTCGTCGGCGCGCACGCCGGCCTCGCGAACGAGCGCGCGCAGACGACGCGCCTTGCCGAACAGCGGAATCCCGCATGCGAAATGGTCGACGCGCGCGCCGGCGCGCGGGCCGAGCCGGTCGCGCACGATCGCCTCGGTATTCGACGTGGCGATCGCGATGCGGATGCCGCGCGCGGCGAGCGCGTCGAACGTTTCGTCGACGCCGGGGAACAGCCGCACGTGCGCGACACGCGGCTGCATCAGGCGGCGCATGTCGATCGTCACGCGCGGCACTTTCCACATCGGCACGTCGAGCGCGCGGATGATGTCGCGCGCCGACATGCCGCGCAGCGCCGGGCGCAGTTCGGGCGTGGCATCGCGAAAGCCGTGCAGGCGCGACGCTTCCGACAGCGCGGCGAGAAAACTGTCGAGCGAATCGGCGAGCGTGCCGTCGAAGTCGAAGGCGATGAGGCGGTAGGTCATGATGCAGCGTGGCAGGTTTATCGGGCGATGACATTGTCACCGAATCGAAGCCGGCAGAGTACGACCGTTCGTCCGCGGTGGATCGTGGCGCCCCTTGTCCGCCACTCGCCAGCGCGGTATCGTCGATGCTCCGCCTTCCGTCCCGACCGGAGAACAGACGTGCCCGCAGCCACTCCCGCCACGCTGAGATTTTCCACCGACAAGCGCGAACTCGACATCGACGCGATCTTCGATTTCCTGCATCGCGACGCGTACTGGTCGCAGGGCATTCCGCGCGACGTGGTCGAGCGCGCGATCGACGGTTCGCTGTGCTTCGGCGCGTACGTCGGCGACCGGTTCGTCGGGTTCGCGCGGCTCGTCACCGATCAGGCGACGTTCGCGTACCTGTGCGACGTGTTCGTGCTGCCGGCCGAACGCGGCAACGGCTACGGCCGCGCGCTGATCGACCATATATTCGCGCAGGAGATGGTGCGGCGGCTGCGCCGCATCATGCTCGCGACGACTGATGCGCACGCGCTGTACCGGCCGGTCGGTTTCGGTCCGCCGGCGAACCCCGAGCGGCTGATGGAGATCCGCCGCCCCGACATCTACACGACACGCTGACGGGCGGCGCAGCGCATACAATACGCGCTTTCCCTTTTTGCCGAAGAGAAGCACACCATGACCGAACAGGAAGCCGAACAGCTCGCGACGCACCGCCACTACAAGGGCGGCCTGTACCGCTACATCGGCGTTGCCCGCCATTCCGAAACCGAGGAATCGGTGGTCGTCTACGAGCATCTGTGGCCGCATGCGCGCGGGCTGTGGGTGCGGCCGGAAGCCATGTTCAACGGCAATCTCGAAGACGGCACGCCGCGTTTTCGCAAGCTGCGCGACTGATCCGCGGCCGGCGGCGCGTACGCCGCCGCGCGGGCCGGCCGCGCGAACCTGTGCGCGTTACGTGTCGGCCAGCGCCTTCACCAGTTCCGGCGGTGCATGCCTGACCGTCACCTCCGGCGTGCCGTGCCACGCCGCGAGTTTCTTCACGGCCTTCGCGACGTCGGCCGCGAGCCCGGTGCCGAAGCGCACGCCCGGCTCGACGTGCACGGCCTTCAGTTCGAACGTGCCGAGCGTGCGATGCGCTTTCGCATCGACGCGGCCCACCAGCCGGCCGCGATGCAGCACGGGCAGGCAGAAATAGCCGTAGCGCCGCTTGTGCTCGGGTGTGTAGCACTCGATCGTGTAATCGAAACCGAACAGCGTCGACGCGCGCCGCCGGTCCCAGACGACCGGATCGAACGGCGACAGCAGCGTCGTGACCGTCGAGCGCAACGTGTCGGCCGCGGCGGCCGGCAGCCACGCATCGAGCGAGCGATGCACGTAGGCCGGCTCCTTCCAGTCGTCGATCTGCACCGGAATCAGGTCGCCGGCCTCCGCCAGCCGTTCCAGCTCCGCGCGGTACGAGCGGCGCGGCAGCCGATAGTAGTCGGCCACCCAGTCCGCGCGCACGACGCCGAGCGCGCGGCACGTGTAGTCGAGCAGCGTGGGCAGCACGGCTTCGCGCGGCGGCAGGTCGCGCGTATCGTCCCAGCCGGGCAGCACGCGTTCGCGCACGTCGTACACACGCTGGAAATTGCGGCGCTCCGACACCATCAGGTCGCCCGTCGTGAACAGCACTTCCAGGTGACGCTTCTCGGGCTTGCGGTCCCACCAGCCGTTGCCCTTCACGCCGTCCTCGCGCGCGAAATCCGCCGACCGCACCGGGCCTTCCGCGCGAATCCGCGCGAGCAGCCGTTCGATCTCGGGACGATTCTGCGCATGCCATTCGGCCGCATATTTCCAGCCCATCCCCGACGGATCGAGCATCTTGTAGCGCATCAGCCCGAACTGCTCGATCGGCAGGAAACACGCTTCGTGCGACCAGTATTCGAACAGGCGCGCTTCGGCGAGATGTTCGTCGAGCCACTGCGGCGAGAAATCGCCGAGCCGGCTGAACAGCACGAGATACGGGCTGCGCGCGACGACGTGGATGGTGTCGATCTGCAACTGCGCCATCCGGCGGATCGTGTCGAGCACGTCGGACTTGGTGGCCTTGCGGCGGGGCGGCGTGAGCAGGCCCTGTGCGGCGAGATGCAGTGCGCGGGCGGCGGCGGGCGAGAGCGTGAGCATCGGCAGGACGGTCGAGGGTGGCGATCGGGAACCACTTTAGCGCGAAAGCGGCGCGCGCGTGCGACGTGCGGCTGCAACGCGTCTGACAATGGTTGACAGATGCGTTTCGCAAGTTTCCCTATAGTGCAGTTCATGGCGCGACGACAAGTGCGCGCAACGATTCCGCTTCCGACGCACATATGTCCATGGCACGCAGGAAGCGAATCCGGGACTCTCAACCCCCATCGGGAGACCCGGAGCCCTGAGCGAACATCCACGCGGCTGTGCACCGGCCCCGTGTGGATGTTCGCTGATTTTTTTGCTTTTCCGGTTTTCATCCGTCGCCGAGCGACAGGTCATGTCGCAGCGCTCGTCTGTCCAGGCCGCAGCGCACGGGACAGGTCGTAGTGTTTCGCCGCACCGTAACGCGGCGAACCGAAGTGCCAGTCGTAGTTGCCGCGAATGTATGTGCGGGCCTCGTCGAGCAGGCGCAGCGACGCGCGATCGTCGGTGCGCGCACGCACCTTTTTTTCCAGATCGAGATAACGCGCGAGATAGCCGTTGTGGATGTCCGCCGCCGCGTCGAGCGCGGCTTGCGGCGCGAGCCCGCGTTCGTGCATCAGGACGCAGACGAGATTGCTGCTCGATTCGCCGGCCTCCTTCGGATACGAAAAGATGTCGTTGCACAGGCACAGGATCAGGCCGGACAGCTTGCGCAGGCGCTCGATTTCTTCGTCTGCGTAGAACGCGGCGGGCGCTTCGTAGCCCGCGGCGATGTCGATCAGCGCGAACGCGCCTTCGCCGCAGCCGTTATAGGTGCGACCGGACAGGTACTCGGCCTCGCCGGGCACGACGTCGGTCGCGAACCGGCCGGTTTCCCATAGCGTCGAGAACAGGAACGTCATCATTCCCGCCACCCAGCGGGCGTACTGCACGCGTGTGGATGCAGCGGCGATACGCGCGCAGATGTCC
This sequence comes from Burkholderia sp. 9779_493, assembly GCF_015712215.1. Taxonomy (NCBI): domain Bacteria; kingdom Pseudomonadati; phylum Pseudomonadota; class Betaproteobacteria; order Burkholderiales; family Burkholderiaceae; genus Burkholderia; species Burkholderia sp. 9779_493. The sequence continues at coordinate 43,707 of NZ_JACCQA010000028.1, read as the reverse complement.
TGCGTCGCCCGTTGCAGGGCGGGCAGGAACGCGGCCAGGTGCGGCAGGCGCCCCGCCAGCGCGGCGCGCAGCGGCGCCGGATCATGACCGGTCGGGTCGGCGATCATTTCGTACAGCCACAGGTAGAGCGCGCCGAGCTCGCCCGGGGCGCGCGCGACGCCGTGCAGGCTGCACAGGCCGTCGTCGATCGCGAAGATCCAGCCATACGCGCGGCTCGTCGTGCACAGGCCCTCGAAGGTCGCGTGCGCATAGACGCGTGAGCAGTATTCGCCGACCTTGCCGTGACGGATGCCGTTGGCCCAGCGCGGATCGTCGAGCAAGCCATGGCCGTTCATCCACGCGAGCAGGTCGGCTTCGGCGCGGTCGGCGTCGGGATGCACGGGCGTGTCGAACGGGTGGAACAGGTGCGGCAGCACGAGCGCGGGCGCGGCGGCTTCGGCGGTAACGGTTTCAACGGTGGACATGGCGTGCCTCGCGGATGGCGGGTGACAACGGGTGTCGTGAAGGACGGTCCGGCGCTACTTGCCGAACCGGCGCGCGCGCTTGCCGTACGCATCGATGGCCTGTTCGAAATCGTCGCGTCCAAAATCGGGCCAGCACGTCGGCGTGAAATAGAACTCCGAGAAAGCGGTTTGCCACAGCATGAAATTCGACAGGCGCTGCTCGCCCGACGTGCGGATCACGAGGTCCGGCTCCGGCTGGCCGGCCGTGTAGAGCCGGCTCGCGATCAGCTCCGGGCTGAGTTGCGCGAGCAACTGCTCGATGGTGCCGGCGGCGACATGCTCCGCGATCAGCGAGCGGACCGCGTGCAGCAGGTCGAGGCGGCCGCTGTACGCGACCGCGATGTTCACGTCGAGCCCGCGCGCGTGGGCCGTGCGTTGCTGCGCGGTGCGGATGCGCTCGGCGGTGGCGGGCGGCAACTGCGTCAGGTCGCCAATCACGTGCAGGCGCCAGCGGCCGCAGGCGGCAAGCTCGTCGAAGACGTCGCCGATCACCGCGAGCAGGTCGCGCAATTCCCCGGCGTCGCGCTGGAGATTCTCGGTGGACAGCGGCCACAGCGTCACGAACGGGATTCCGGTTTCCTCGCACCACGACAGCAGCGCGTGCACGTTGCGCCCGCCGGCCCGATAGCCGTCGGCGGCCGGCAGGCCGAGGCGGTCCGCCCAGCGCCGGTTGCCGTCGAGGATGACGGCGAGATGCGTCGGCAATGGCGGTCGGGCCGTATCCAGTGCAGCGGGCGAGTCGGTGATGAATGTTTCCGGCGCGCGCAGAATCAGCTCTTGAGTCATGGAGACCCCTTCGAGGCGAGATAGCGATCGAAACGTGAAACAGCGGATGGGAGGTTATGACGACTGCTGCAATTCGGCGCGGGGACAATATTGGCGCCGATGCGAGTGATCATTATTGATCAATGGATTTCGGATTTTCAAGTCGTTCGCCTGCCCGATATCGGAACGCGCCAGCGCAAGCGACCGAGCAGGCGTGGCGGCGCGTCTGCCGATATCGAAAGCGGTGATGCGCAGTCGATCTTCGGGCCGAGGTTATTTCGACATGCGGATTCGGCGAGTGCCTCGTGCGTTTCGCGCGATTGAATAAATTTCGGAATTGAAAAATAAAAGCGATGCAATACGCGGACGATCGATTGCGGCGAAAACGATTTCGCTGCGTCGGCCGTTGGCCGCCTATGCCCGCTTGCCGCGCGCGACCTCGTCGCCGGCGCCGGGCGGCAGCCGCCGCGTGATCGGAATCGATGCGAACGAGCACAGCCCGACCACCACGAATGCCGGCCAGAAATCCGACCACACCATCGCCTGATGGCCCTGGAGCCAGTGCGACACGTGCAGCACGAGGCCGGCCACCGTCACGCCGAGGCCGAGCGACATCTGCTGCACGACGCTGCCGAGGCTCGTCGCGCGGCCTGCGTCGCGCGGCGAGATGTCCGCGTAGATCATCGAATTCAGGCTCGTGAACTGCAGCGCGGGGAAGATGCCGCCGACGAGCACGATCATCCAGATCGCCCAGGTGGCCATGCCGGGATGGAACACGCCATACGCGGCGATCGCGAGGCCCGCGAATGCCGCGTTGTAGATCAGCACGGTACGAAAGCCGAAGCGGCGCAGCGTATGGGTGGCCGTCGAGCGGCTGACCGCGCCGCCGAGCGCGGACGCGCACGTGATCAGGCCGGAATGGAACGCGCTCATGCCGAGCCCTTCCTGCAGCGCGAGCGGCAGCAGGAACGGCACCGCGCCGAGGCCGATGCGGAACAGCGACCCGCCGACGACGCTCGCGTGGTACGTCGGGATCTTCAGGAAACTGAGGTCGAGCACGGGGCGCTCCTTGCGGCGCGCGTACGGCACGTACAGCGCGAGCATCGCGGCGCCGGCCGCGCACATGAGGATGGCGTTCGAGCGCGACGTGAGCGAACCGTCGATCAGCGTGAGGCCCATCAGCAGCAGCGCCGCGCCGCTGGCCGACAGCAGGAAGCCGAACCAGTCGAGCGGCCCCGGATCGGGCTCGTGCGTGTTCGCGATGTGCTTGCTCGCCAGGTAGATCCCGTAGATGCCGATCGGCACGTTGATGAAGAAGATCATCCGCCAGTGCAGATAGGTCGTGATGAAGCCGCCGACGAGCGGCCCGACCGTGGGCCCGAACAGCGCGGGAATCGCGAGGTAGTTCATCGCGCGCACGAGATCGGAGCGCGGCACCGCGCGGAAGATGATGATGCGGCCGACCGGCACCATCATCGCGCCGCCGACGCCCTGTATGAAGCGCGCGAACGTGAGCACGCCGAGGGAGTTGGACGCCGCGCACATCAGCGAGCCGACGACGAAGATGCCGATCGCGGTGCGGAACACGGCGCGCGCGCTGAAGCGGTCGGCGAGCCAGCCGCAGATCGGGATGAACACGCCGAGGCCGACCACGTAAGCCGTGATCGCGATGTTCAGTGTGACGGGGCTGTGCCCGAAGTCCCTCGCCATCGCGGGCAGCGCGGTGACGATGATGTTCGCGTCGACGCTTTCCATGAACAACGCACAGGCAACGATGAGCGGTGCTAGAAAGACGGGCGACATGGGCTGGGCGCGCGGTAAAGACGTCATTATGCCCACAATGTGACCGTTGCGTCACGTACGACAACAGTTGTTCCGCATGTTGCAACAGTCGTCTTTTCCTGTGGCTGGGGCGGAAAGAACGACTGTGCGTGGGCAAGCGGCGCATTGCTCGTGCGTGTCGAATGCGTTGTCCGACCGGTGAACGACGCAGCATCGCCGTTGCCGGGCGCGCGTGCGTTTTCGATGCCGGGCAGGCGGTCGACGCGCCCGACATTGCGATCGGGGAACGGCTTCTCGCGCGGTGCGTCGCCCGCGCTTTCGCCATTCGTCGTGCGTGTCGACGCGCATGAACACGATGAGCGGGACCGACGTCTGCCCGGTCATGGCGATTCCTTTTGACGGAGTGGCGGTGCGTTTCTAGAATATGAGCGTTTGCTCATATTCGAAACTCGCATTCCCGCCATGTCCGACTCGTCTTCGCGCATCCCGCTGTCGCCCCGCAAGGCGCCGCGCCAGCGCCGCTCGGTGGCCACCGTCGATGCGATCGTCGAGGCCGCCGCGCGCATTCTGGAGCGCGACGGCTTCGACGGCTACACGACGAACGCGGTCGCCGCGCTGGCCGGCGTGAGCATCGGTTCCCTCTATCAATACTTTCCGAACCGCGATGCGCTGACCGCTGCGCTTGTCGAGCGCGAGAGTGCGCATCTGCTCGACGACGTCGACCGGGCGGCCGCGCTGTCGTCGTGCGACGACGTGCTGCGCACGCTGGTGCGCGGGGCCGTCGCGCACCAGATGCGCCGGCCGGTGCTCGCGCGGCTGATCGATTTCGAGGAGGCGCGGCTGCCGCTCGGTGCGCGCAACGCGCGCGTCGTCGACCGCATCCACGCGACCTTGCTGCATGCGCTCGGGTTGCGCGATGCGCCGCGCGTCGCCGCGCCCGACGTGATTGCGCACGATCTGCTCGCGATCGTGAAAGGCATCGTCGATGCGGCGGGCGCGCGCGGCGAAACCGATGCGCACGCGCTCGAAGCGCGGGCGTGGCGGGCGGTGCGCGGTTATCTCCGGGAATCGCGCGAATCGAAACTTGCTTGAGATGCATGTTTCGTGCGACAGTCGGACCCATTCGCACCACAACATGACGCGTATCGATCGAAGGCCATCGAGACGAACGCGCGCGCGAACGAGACCTCGTGCCGATCCACTCACCATCGAAAGGAGGGGACACGCCATGACGTCACGTCGTGCCGCACCGCTTGCATCTCGCTTCTCGTCGCGTCAGTCACCGCCCGCGCCGCGTCTGCGCTGGGCCGCCGCACTGGCCATCGCGTATCTCGCCGTCGCCGGCTGCGCCGCGCAGGCCGACAATGCGAACCAGGCCGCCGCGCAAGCGGCCGGCCAGTCCGCGATACCGGCTACCACCGCAGCGGCTGCCGCTCCCGCGTCGGGCACGCTGCCGCCGCCGAGCCAGCTCTACGGCGATCTGTTCGTCGCGGTGCAGACCGCGCAGCTCTATCCCGACCAGAAGACCTTCGTCGACGCAACGCCCGATACCGACCCCGCGACGATCGTGCAGTTGTATCAGCAACAGAAATCGCAGCCGGGCTTCTCGCTGAAGGCGTTCGTCGACCAGCATTTCACGCCGCCCCCGGCAGGCGGCGTGACGCCGCCGCCGAACCAGACGCTGCGCCAGCACATCGACTGGCTGTGGCCGCAGCTCACGCGCACGAGCGTCACGGTGCCCCAGTACAGTTCGCTGATGCCGATGCCGAAGCCGTACGTCGTGCCGGGTGGCCGTTTCCGCGAAGGGTACTACTGGGATACCTATTTCACGATGCTCGGGTTGCAGGTGTCGGGGCGCGAGGATCTCGTCGACGACATGCTCGACAACTTTGCATACCTGATCGATACGGTCGGCCACATCCCGAACGGCAATCGCACGTACTACGCGAGCCGCTCGCAGCCGCCGTTCTTCGCGTACATGGTCACGCTCGCCGCGCAGGTCGAGGGCGACAAGGTCTACCAGAAATACCTGCCGGCGCTGCGCAAGGAACATGCGTACTGGATGCAGGGCGAGACCACGACGCCGCGCGGGCAGGCGGCGCGCCACGTGGTCGCGATGCCCGACGGCGCCGTGCTGAACCGCTACTGGGATGCGAGCGATACGCCGCGCGACGAGTCGTATCTGGAGGACGTGACGACCGCGAAGTCGGTGCCGTCCCGTCCGGCGAACGAGGTGTACCGCGACCTGCGCGCGGGCGCCGAAAGCGGCTGGGACTACAGCTCGCGGTGGTTCGGCGACGGCAAGACGCTCGCGACGATCCGCACGACGTCGATCGTGCCGGTCGACCTGAACAGCCTGATGTTCCATCTCGAGACGACGATCGTGAAGGGCTGTGCGGTCACGCGCGACATCGCATGCGTGGCCGATTTTTCAGCGCGCGCGGGCAAGCGTGCGGCTGCGATCAATCATTACCTGTGGAACCGTCGCGGCTACTATGGCGACTACGACTGGCAGTTGCGCAAGCCGCGCGACGGCGTGACGGCGGCCGCGCTGTATCCGTTGTTTGCAGGCGTCGCGTGGCCGGAGCGTGCGAAGGCGACCGCGCGCGAAGTGCGCAAGACGCTGCTGCAGCCGGGCGGTCTCGCGACGACGACCGAGAACACGGGCCAGCAATGGGATGCGCCGAACGGCTGGGCGCCGCTGCAGTGGATCGCGATCGACGGGCTGCGCCGTTATGGCGAACCGGCGCTCGCGAAGGACATCGGCACGCGTTTCCTGTCCGACGTGAAGCATGTGTATGCGACCGAAGGCAAGCTCGTCGAGAAGTACGTGGTCGAGGGTACCGGCACGGGCGGTGGAGGCGGCGGCGAATATCCGTTGCAGGACGGCTTCGGCTGGACCAACGGCGTCACGCTGAAACTGCTCGGGCTGTACGGCGAGTAATGCGCGGTGCGCGGCGCGGGCCGCGTGCCCACACGGCGAGCAATCGCACGGGCCGGACCGTCGCGCAAGCGGCCGTCCGGCCCGCGTTTTCATGCGGCGCGCGTCAGAACGTGATCGTCGTGCGCACGCCGACCACCGTCTCGTCGCCGATGCGCGCGCCGGCCGCGTTCGGGTTCGGGATGCCGCCGCCGGGACGGAAGAAGTGCTGCAGGTCGGCCTGCACCTGCCACCACGGCGCGACCTGGTACTGGTAGGTCGCTTCGATGACGGTTTCCGCGCGGCGCACCGGATAGCCGGGCGTCGTGTACACGCCGGTATCGCCGTCGAGGCCGCGCGCATGCGAGCCGATCTTCGCGTAGCCGATCGCGATGCCGGCGACGTCGTTGTCGCGGCCGGCGAACGGCGCCTTCAGCGTCACGCCGGCGTTGGCCGCGAAATCGACGACATTGCGGTCGCCCGGCGAGCCCATCAGGCGCGCGAACACGCCGACCGAGCGCGGGCTGTCGGCGGACGGCCGCCACACCATCTGGTCCGCGACCGCATAGAAGCCGTAGTTGCCGCGATGCGTGGCCGGTGTGCCGTTGCTCGCCGGATCGGCGAGCGACAGCCCGTCGGTGCCGTAGCGCGGATCGTCCGCGTGCTGCGAGTGATACCAGAAGCCGAGCTTGTACGTGCCGGGCAGGCCGGCCGGCTGCGGGGCCTTCGGATCGGCGGGCGGCGCGTTCAGCGCGTACTGCACCTCGCCGATCACGAATGCGCCGCTGCGCAGGTTGAAGTTGGTGCCGTGTGCGTTCAGCACCTGGGCGTCGCCGTCGGTGCGGCCGGCCGGGTTGCCGTCGAACACGCCGACCATCGCGGTCCACGCATCGGCCGGCTTCACGCGCAGCCGCACGCCGAGCGACGACAGCGGGTACGCGGGGCCGCCGGACGGCAGATCGGTGGACGGCAGCACGGGCCAGCCGAACGTCGCGTTCATGAACGTCGCCGCGTTCTGGCTCACCATGAATTCCTGGTCGACGCTCTGCTGGCCGACTTTCACGTCGACCTTGCCGTCGAGCAGCGACTGCTGGTACCAGAGTTCCCACAGGCGCGTGGTCGAGTTCGCCTCGATGCCGGTGGCGGTCTGCAACGTCTGCAGGTAGCGCTGCGTGAGGTTGGTGCCGTGGATCTGCAGCCCCGACACGTTGAACGTGCCGCCCGGCAGGCCGATCGCCTTGCCGGTGTCGACGTTGAAACCGAATTGCGTGAGCCCCTGGTATGCGCCGCCGCGACCCGTGCCGCCGGACGTGTTGTACAGGTACTCGCTGGTCTCCTGCAGGCTCAGCGTGACGCCGTGCTCGTCGAGCACGTCACGCAGGCCACCCATGTTGCCGAGCAGGTTCGAGCGCTCCCAGAAGCCGGTCGGAGCGGGCGCGGCAGCATCGGCGGCCTGTTGCGCGGGGGCGGCGGCATCGCTCGCGCCGGCTGCCGGTTCGGCAGCGGCGGGCGACGATGCCTGCGCGAATGCGGGCGCGGCGGCGAGCGACAGCAGCAGCGCGGTGAGCGCATCGAGGCGGCGCTTGCGCGGGACGGGTGCGAGGTGATTCTTCATTTGGGTTCCGTTGGCAGTTTGATTAGTTTGGCTGAAGAAACGGGAACGTGATGCGGGACGCATGGCGAGGCGGCCCGCACGGAGCAGGGCTTACGGCAGCCAGCCGCCGACGCGCCAGACCTGCGCGAAGCCGACGCGCGGCGCGACCGAGCACAGCAGCGCGGCGAGCGCGAGCGCGGCCGCCGTCGCGGCGATCAGCACGCAATCGAGCGGGCGGGGCGCCGTCGGCACGTGGGCGAGGGCCCGGCCGCGCCAGCGGCTGAATGCCCGGGCGAGCGGCGAGCGGCCGGAAAAAGAGCGGTCGCACGCGACGTGTACGACGCGCTTGAGCTTGACCGCGAACGATTGAACGAACATGACGCTGCCTCCGTTCCGTCCGGCGGACGCCGGACGACGTGATCGAGCGCGGGTGCGTGACGCGGCCTGCGATCGGAGGATGGAACATAACGGAGCGTGCGACTGACGAACCGGCGATGGCCGGCCCGGATGGAGGCGCGCTAACCCGACGAGTGCGAGCTAGCGGCGAAAGACATGCGTCTGGCTGCTATCTCGCGATGGCTTGGCCGGCCTGGACCGGCATCGAACTGCAACTAGAGCATGTATCCACGGAGGGGACTCCCGTGATGAATTGGGGCGGATTGTAGTCGCGACTTTTGCTGCGGCGCAAGTAGAAAACGCATGACGGTTGCGCCGTGTGGTGTGCGCGTCGCGGCGGCCCAGGGCCGCCACACGCCCGCCCGGCAACGGCAAAGCGGGTGGTTGCGCGTTGCGCCGCACCGTTGCTTGCACGCATCGGCGCGCGATCGCGTCATCGCCCGCTGAAAGGTTTCGGTACGTCAATTCAAGGGCAAATCTTTCAGTTGCGTCATGCGGGAAATTTATTTCGAAAAACGGGGTTTCGAGGGGTTGACTTCACTTTCGCGCGGTCCATAGAATCCGCCATCTTCACTCTTGGGGCCGCCGCCTTGGACGCCTGCAGTAGTCGATCTTCGAACGAAATTTCCGCCTGAGCGACCGACGTCCGCGCCTCATCGAAGCCGCCGTTTGTCTCCCGGGCAAACGGTGCGCGCAGCAGTATTTCCGCAGCAACTCCCTACGTGCACCCTGATTCGCGCCGGTTAGCGTGATGCGTTCTCGCATGCGTTGTCCGGTTTCACCGCCGCCTGGCAGGCGGCCGTGTTCGCGCATCCGTTTCCCGGGCGCGCGAATGCCGGCCCGCACGCCGGACGGCGGTCAACCGTGTTCCCCGGAACACCGTACAGGAGCCGCCATGAACGACAGTGACAGTTGTCCCTTATGCCCGCTGCATACGCAGACCCTTTTGAACCCGGGTCGCGGGGACATGCCGGCCGACTAGCCTGACACGTCGTTCAGGCCCCTGGCTGGCCCCGCGCCCACGACGCGGCCGGCACGCCTGCCGTCGCCGCACGGAGCCAGACCATGAACTTCGGCCTTCTGCTGTCGACCCTTCCGCACGTCACGGAATCGCGCCCCCACTACGACGCGATGCTGACGCTCGACGCCCGTCCGCGGGTGTTCTCCCGCCTGCTGAACCAGTTGAAAGCGTTGATCCGCTGAAAGAGACACGCCGAGCGCGCCTCGGCATGCGCACGTGCGGCCGCCTTCGAGCGGCCGTCCCGCGCGCATGCCAAGGTCGCACGCTCATCGAATCGCATAACCCTTAGCCGTACGGAACACATCATGTCCACGCCCTCCAACGTCTCTCCACCGATCGCGGTCGACCGCAGCGCCGTGCTCGACGACGCCCACCTGGGCGACATCCGCGGTGCGCTCGGCACGATCCCGCACCACGACACCGGCGCACGCGGCACGTGGTGGGCGCGCCTGCGTACGCTGCTCGCGATCATCGGCCCGGGCCTGATCGTGATGGTCGGCGACAACGACGCCGGCGCATTCGGCACCTATACGCAGGCCGGCCAGAACTACGGCACGACGCTGCTGTGGACGCTGCTGCTGCTCGTGCCCGTGCTGTACGTGAACCAGGAAATGGTGCTGCGCCTCGGCGCGGTCACGGGCGTCGGCCATGCGCGGCTGATCTTCGAACGCTTCGGCAAGTTCTGGGGCGCGTTCAGCGTGATCGACCTGTTCCTGCTCAACGCGCTGACCATCGTCACCGAATTCATCGGCATCACGTTCGTGCTGGATTTCTTCGGGCTGCCGAAGGTGGCCGGCGTGTGCGTCGCCGCCGCGCTGACGATGGCCGCGGTCAGTACCGGCGATTTCCGGCGCTTCGAGCGGTTCGCGATCGGGCTGTGCGTGCTGAGCCTGCTGCTCGTGCCGGTGCTCGTGTCGATCCACCCGCCCGTCGCGCAGATGACGCGCGATTTCTTCGTGCCGAACTGGCCCGCGCACGCGAAGCTGTCGGACGTGATGCTGCTCGTGATCGGGATCGTCGGCACCACGGTCGCGCCGTGGCAGTTGTTCTTCCAGCAGAGCTACGTGATCGACAAGCGCATCACGCCGCGCTTCATGAAGTATGAAAAAGCCGATCTGTGGATCGGCATCGCGTTCGTGCTGGTCGGCGCGGTCGCGATGATCGGCTTCAGCTCGGCGCTGTTCGGCGGCCATCCGGAAGCCGGCAACTTCACCGACGCGGGCGGCATCATCGCCGGCCTCGAGAAGTATGCGGGCCGCACGAGCGCGACGCTGTTCGCGATCGCGCTGCTCGACGCGTGCATCATCGGCGCGGCGGCCGTGTCGCTGTCGACCGCGTACGCGATCGGCGACGTGTTCAAGATCCGTCACTCGCTGCACCGCGGCGTGACCGACGCGAAGGGCTTCTATCTCGTCTACTTCGGCATCGTCGCGGCGGCGGCCACGCTCGTGCTGATTCCGGGCAGCCCGCTCGGCCTGTTGACGGAAGCCGTGCAGACGCTGGCCGGCGTGCTGCTGCCGAGCGCGACGGTGTTCCTGCTCGTGCTGTGCAACGACCGTCAGGTGCTTGGGCCCTGGGTCAACTCGACGAAGCTCAACGTGTTCACGGGCGCGGTGATCTGGGTGCTGGTGCTGCTGTCGATCATCCTGACCGCGTCGGTGATGTATCCGGACATCAGCGGGGAGGCGATCGTCGACGTGCTGGTGGGCGGCACCGTGCTCGCCATCGCCGGCTATCTCGCGACGGTACTGATTCGCCGCAACAAGCGCGTCGTCGAGCCGGCCGTCGATCGTTCGCTGCGCGACACGTGGCGCATGCCGCCGCTCGACACGCTCGAGCCGCAGAACATGACGCTCGCGACGCGGATCTGGATGGCCGTGCTGCGCGGCTATCTGGTGATTGCGGTCGGGCTCGTGATCGTAAAGGTCGTGCAGATGACGCTGCTGAAGTAACGGCGACCGTCCACGAGGAAGCGGCGCCGGCCCGGCGCCGCGCCGCAACCCGAACATGCCGGCCCGCGAGGCCGGCATGTGCGTTTACGCGATCGGCGAAACGAAACTGCGCCGCGCCGTCGCCCGCGCGTCAGATCAGCTCGAGCTTCGACGTCAGGTACGTGAGCTGGATCCGGTTCGCGACGCCGAAGCGCTTGCGCAGCTTGCGCAGGTGATAGTCGACGTTGTGCGCGCTGGTGTCGAGGCGCCGGCCGATCTCCTTGTCGGACGCGCCTTCGGCGATGCCGAGCAACAACTCCTGCTCGAACGGCGTGAGCCCGTTGACCGCGCGCTCGCGCGACGTCGAGATCAGTTGCGGCGACGCGAACTTGTGTACCGACAGCCCGATCGACAGCGCCTGCTCGATCGTCGCCGGCGTGATCCATTCGCGCGTGCGGCGCGGCGCGGTGAAGCTCATGAACGCGTGCAGCCGCGTGCCGGGCACGGCCATCGAATACATGATGCCGCTGCACATCCCGTCGTCCTGCATCGTCTGCAGGAAGCCGTCGAGCGCGGCCGGGCTCACGCACGAGTCGTCGTCGCGCTCGCGGTGTTCGCGGCGCAATTGCTGCAGGTCCCACACGATCGGCATGTTGCACACGCGCGCGCCGAGCGTGCGCGGATCGACGTCGTGATGGTTGTGGCGCACGTAGTCGCCGCGATAGGTGGCCGGCGTGAATGCTTCGTGCAGGTAGAGACTTTCGACGCGCTCGCGCGCGAATTCGAGGGCGAAGTACGCGAACGTCGAGAAGCCTGTCAGATGCAGCAGGCTCGTGACGATCCGGTTGCGCTCGGCCGTGCTCTGTGCGTGCGCGAGCGTATCGGCGACGCCGAGCTTCGGCGCGTGCGGCTGCGCGACGTCGCCGCGTTTCACGTCGTCGCACCAGACGACCTGCACGGTGCGCTCGCGCAGCGTGTCCGCGCAGGCGTTCAATCCGCGCGACGAGCGGGACAAGGTGGTTGGGGCGACCGCTTCTTCATGCAATGCAATATCGGACATGAGCCATCCCTCGGAATCGACGCGCATCGCCTGGCGGCGGCCGTATCGTGTACGGCATTCGCGGCGGTGCGACCGAGCATCGTTGTGATATGCGCCGATCGTCATCCCTGACGAAACGCGGGGGCATTGTACAAAAATGCCGGTGTGTGGGTAATATGCCGTAATACTAATTGCGGCGAAAGGTTCATGTTCGTGCGCATATAACGACGACCAGAAAATCATAAAGAAAAGACCAGATCGTGACGGGGCGCAGTTTCACATATTGGGAAAGGGCGGGCTCCTCATGACATATGCTGACGGCGCACCACGCGTCGAGTGGTTCTCACAAGCCGATATAGCGGCCGCCGCCGCTTATTCGAACGAATATCACGCAATCGAGCGTGACGTTTTTACCGGTATTCAAATCACGTCCGGTAAAACCGACCTTGCGTCATTCGATTTCGCGCAATGCCATGCGCGATTGCGGCAAATCGGATTCAGTACGCTCGGTTACGGCGCGTACGAAATGATCGGGCGGCGCATTCTGCGCGCGCATCTGCTGCGCGACCTCGCGCCGGCGACGTTCATGCAGCCGTTCATCGAAGGGATGCTGTACGAAAGCGACCCGCGCTTCGCGCAGGTGCGGCAAAGCGGCTTCCCGGTCGCGTGGCGGCTCGACGAGATCGAGGCGGCCGCGCACGGCAGCGGCGACCGCAAGGTGCTGGCGCTCGCCGGCCACTTGCGTGCGCACGCAATGAACAGCGGCGTGATCTTCAGCCTGTCGGCGCCGCGGCTCGACCTGCGCGTCGCGGTAAACGTGACGTCGGAAACGCACGGCACCGAATGGATCGACGATCGGGTGATCGGCGGCGCGCTGTCGGTCAGTCTGGCCGTGCATCGCGTCGCGCTGCCGTTCCTCGAGGCGCGGGTCGCGCGCATGCGCGGCTTCGCGCTCGGCGACGAGCAGCAGCAGGTGCTCGACCGGCTCGTGCACGGGCTGTCCGACCAGGAGATCGCGAGCGCGCTGCGCACGTCGCTGCACAAGGTCGGGCACCACATCCGCTCGCTCGAGAAACTCTTCAACGTACAGAACCGCGCGCAGCTCGCGTACCTCGCCGCGCGCCGGCTGCCGTCCTGACCCGACCCCTGCCGCAGGCGCGCGCCGGCGGCCCGGCGCGCGATGGAAGCGGTTCCGGCGGCGCGTGCCCGAGCCGGCCGCCGGGTTTCGTAGTCCGATTCGATCGTCTGAGGAAAACGCGCTTTCACGCTACGAGGCGCGCTTCTTTTTCCGCCGTTTCCCGTCGCTACACTCGTCCCATTCAACGGTCCGCGCAGCACGGGGAAGGGTTGCCCGTGCCAGCCGGCGATAACGACAGGACGACGGCACGATGGCTGAACCGAAGGCGCTCCCCCGCGACTGGCAGCGGTTGTTTTCCGCCGGCCGCGGCGTGTCCGGACGGCGCCTCGGGGGCGCGTCGCCGCGCGCCGACCTGTTTCTCGCGACCTTCATCGTCGCGGTCGTCGCGCTGTTCATCCTGCCGCTGCCGCAGGCCGCGCTCGACGGGATGATCTCGCTGAATCTGGCGGCGAGCGTCGTGCTGCTGACGGTGTCGACCTACGTGCCGTCGGCGGTCAGCTTCTCGTCGTTTCCGGCGCTGCTGCTGTTTACGACGCTGTTCCGGCTCGCGCTGAACATCGCGTCGTGCAAGCTGATCCTGCTGCATGCGAACGCCGGCCACGTGATCGACGCGTTCGGGCGTCTGGTGGTCGGCAACAACGTGGTGGTGGGCGGCGTGGTGTTCCTCGTGATCGCGGTCGTGCAGTTCATCGTGATCGCGAAAGGGTCGGAGCGGGTGGCCGAAGTCGGCGCGCGCTTCTCGCTCGACGCGATGCCCGGCAAGCAGATGAGCATCGACGCGGACCTGCGCGCGGGCATCATCAGCGCCGACGAAGCGCGCGAGCGCCGCGAGAAACTCGAGCAGGAATCGCAGATGCACGGCGCGATGGACGGCGCGATGAAGTTCGTGAAGGGCGACGCGATCGCGGGCCTCGTGATCGCGTTCATCAACATCGTCGCGGGGATCGCGGTCGGCACGCTGATGCACGGGATGGACATCGGCGAAGCGCTGCAGCGTTACGCGATCCTGACGGTCGGCGACGGGATGGCGTCGCAGATTCCGTCGCTGCTCGTGTCGATCGCGGCCGGCATCGTGACGACGCGCGTCGCGACGCGCGATGCGCGGCAACGCCAGCTCGGCGAACAGCTCGGCGAGCAACTGGGTGCGCATCCGCGCGCGTTGCTGATCGCGGCGTTCGTGCTGAGCGGTTTTCTCGTCGTGCCCGGTTTCCCGAAATGGTCGTTCGCGCTGATCGCGCTCGGCCTCGGCGCCTTCGCGTTCTCGCAACTGAAGCGCAAGACGTCCGCGCCGAGCTTCAACCTGATTCATGTCGCGGGGCGCGTCGGTGCGGCCGACGACGGCCAGCCCGCGAAGGTGTCGCACGCGGCGGGCGTCACGTCGCTGATCGCGGTGTCGCTGTCCGACGACCTGCGCACGAACCTGAACCTCGCGCAATTGCAGGCGGCGCTGTCGAGCGCGAAGGCGCGCGTCGACGCGGACATCGGCACGGTATTCCCGCGTATCACGCTGAACGACGACGAAGGCGCGCCGGCCGGCACGTACCGGATCTACCTGCAGGACGTGCTCGTCGCGCACGGCGCGCTGAAGCCGGGCTGGCTGCTGTGGGACGGCGTCGCGCCGCTGCCCGAGCGCGCGGAGCGCCAGCCGGCCGAAGCGTTCGGCCCGTTCGCGACCGCGCTGTGGATCAAGCCCGACGGCGCGGCGCCGGACGGCAAGTGGCTGTCGAGCGAGAGCGCGCTGGCCGCGCACGTCGAGCAGATCGTGCGCCAGCACGCGGACGAGCTGCTCGGCATCCAGGAGACGCAGGCGCTCGTGCATCTGGTGCGCCGCGATCATCCGGAGCTCGTCGGCGAACTGACGCGGCTCGTGCCGCTGCAGCGCGTGACCGAAGTGTTGCGCCGGCTGCTGGCCGAACAGGTGCCGATCCGGAACCTGCGCGTGATCTTCGAGAGCCTGATCACGTGGGCGCCGAACGAGCCCGACGACGTGATCGCGCTGGTCGAGCTCGTGCGCGTCGACCTGCGCCGGATGATCACCGATCGCCATGCGGGCACGGCGCGCCAGCTGCGGGTCGTGCTGTTCGAGCAGAACCTGCAGGAGCGGATCGAGAGCGCGGTGATGCGCACCAAGCAGGGCAATTTCCTCGCGCTGTCGAGCGCGGTCAAGCAGGACATCGGCGAACAGGTGCGCGCGATCGTGCAGGCCGCGCAGGCGGCCGGCCCCGGCGGCCACGGCAACGCGCAGGGTGGCGCGCGGCTCGCGGTGATGGTCGCGCTCGGCGCGCGCCGCTACGTGAAGACGATCCTGCAGCCGGTGCTGCCCGAACTCGCGGTGCTGTCGTACCAGGAAGTCGAGGAGGACGTGCAGTTGCATACGGTCGGCTGGGTGAAGAACCCGCCGGACGACGGCACGGTTGGCGCGGGCGCCGACGTGCGCGCGCCGGGGGCCGTGCAATGACGAGCTCGACGATCCTCGACCTGACGCGCCAGGCGCTGATGCTCGTGCTGCTGCTGTCGCTGCCGATCGTGCTGATCGCGACCGTCACGGGCCTCGTCGTCGCGATCCTGCAGGCCGTCACGCAGGTGCAGGACGCCAATATCGGCATCGCGGTGCGGCTGATCGCCGTGATGGTCGCGCTCGTGCTGCTGTCGGGCTGGCTCGGCGGCGAAGTGCTGCGCTTCGCGCAGCAGGCGCTGGAACGCATGTTCGTTTCTTCCACAGGAGTCCTTTGATGCGTCGACGCGTCGCCTCGATCCGGTTTCAACCGCGCAGCCTGCAACGGGCCGCGCTTGCCGTGTGCGCGACCGCGCTGCTCACGGCGTCGCTGTGCATGGCGCCCGCGCAGCATGCGCGCGCCGCGGACCTGCGCTGGCGCAACAAGCCGTTCACGATCGTCGCGAACGGCAAGAAGATCGGCGACTTCATCCGCGAGCTCGCGTCGTCGCAGGGCGTGACGGCGGTGGTCGACCCGAAGGTCGACGGCGTGATCAGCGGCCGCTTCTCCGGCACGCCGCAGCAGACGCTCGACACGATCTGCTCGACCTACGGGCTCACGTGGTACTACGACGGCTCGTTCCTGTACGTCGATCCGGCCGACCAGTCGCAGACGCAGATGATCCCGATTCCGCCGAATGCGTCCGGCGAAATCGGCCGCGCGCTGCAGGCGATGCAGATTCCGGACAAGCGCTACACGCTGGTGATCAACGATCGCGCGAACAGCGTCTACGTGGCCGGCCCGCGCCGCTATGTCGAGCTCGTGCGGCAGGCGGTCGGCTCGGTTGGCGATCCGTCGGCGAACGGCGCGCATGCGGACATCCGCGCGTTCCGGCTGAAATACGGCTGGGCGTCGGACTTCACGATCAACCGCTCGGGCAAGGAAGTGACGGTGCCGGGCGTCGCGACGATCCTGCGCCGGCTGTTCGGCAAGGGCGGCGGCACGACCGCGGCGCCGTCCAGCACGCCGCTCGGGCAGGCCGCGCGCCAGGTGAAGCTCGGCTCGGGGCTGACGATCGCGGTGCCGCGGCTCGACTTTCCCGACATTTCCGGCGGCCCGCGGCAGGGCGGTTATGGCGGGGCGGACGGCAGCATGGGCGGCGGCTTCTCGCCGTTCTCGAACAACGGCGGCGGCGACACGCTGCCGCAGATCGTCGCCGACCCGGCGATCAACGCGGTGATCGTGCGCGACCTGCCGGAGAACATGTACCGCTACCAGTCGCTGATCGGCCAGCTCGACGAGCGGCCGCGCATCGTCGAGATCAACGTGACGATCATCGACATCAACGAGGATTCGCTCGACAGCCTCGGGATCGACTGGCGCCTGCACACGACGCACGGCGACGTGCAGATCGGCAACGGCCAGAACGCGCTGAACGGCAACACGCAGTACAACGGCGCCGGCAATCCGCCGCTGACGTTCGGCATCGGCACGTCGGAAACCGGGCAGACGGGCGCCTTCATGCCGACCGGCATCGCGCTGACCGCGTCGATCGGCGGGTCGCTGCGCAACTACCTGCTCACGCGCGTGAACGCGCTCGCGCAGAAAGGCCAGGCGCAACTGCGATCGAAGCCGAAGGTGCTCGCGCTCGACAACACCGAGGCGATCCTCGAGAACCTCACGCAGTTCTACGTGCAGGTGCCGGGCTATCAGGATTCGTCGCTGTACAGCGTGACGACCGGCACCAGCATCAAGGTGACGCCGATGATCGTCGACGAGGCGATCCGCAACGCGGCGGCCGTGTCGGGCAACCCGCAGAGCGTGATGATGTCGATCGACATCCAGGACGGCAACATCGTGCCGGGGCAGGCGGTGTCGAACGTGCCGGTGATCCAGCAGCGCAACATCGTCACCAAGACGATGATCGACGAAGGCAAGAGCCTCCTGATCGCCGGTTTCAACGACGACGAGGTGCGGCTGAACAAGAGCGGCGTGCCCTGGCTGTCCGACATCCCGCTGATCGGCAACCTGTTCAAGTACACCGACAAGTCGGGCAACCACATGGAGCGGTTCTACCTGCTGACGCCGCGGGTCGTGACGAGCGCGTCGATGTATGCGCCGGACGGCTCGCCGGTGAATCCGGGCGTCGACGGTCCGGCGAGCCAGGAAGGGATGTCGATGTATCGCCCGCCGGACAACGACGTCACGGTGCCGCTGACGCCGAAGCCGCTGCCCGGCACGAAATTCGGTCCGCCCGCGTTGCCGCCGCCGAAGGATACGGCGGCGTCGCAGCCCGCGGCGACGACCGCAGGAGTGGTCACGCATGTCGACGAGCATCATTGATCCGCACGGCGACGGCGCATTGCCCGGCGGCGCGGCGGGCGGGGCCGGCTCGGCCGCCGCGCTCGCGTCGCCGTGGAACCTGTGCTTCCTGAGCGGGCCGATGTACGGCCGCACGATGTCGCTCGCGCGCGGCGCGAACTGGGTCGGCACGGCGGCCGACTGCGAGGTGATCCTGCCCGATCGCGAGATCGGCGCGAAACAGGTGTGCCTGCAGGTCGGCGCGCTCGCGGTGACGGTGCAGAACCACGGCGGCGACGCCGGCGCGCCGGTGCTGTTCAACGACGAGCCGCTCGGCACCGGCCGCCGCTCGTTGACGCCGAACGACGTCGTGACGGTCGGCTCGATCCGGCTCGGCATCGCACGGCATGCGCAGGCGAGCGTCGCGGTGCCCGACGAAACCGATGCGCCGGACGCCGCGCGCGAAGCCGCGTGGCTCGGCTGGCTCACGGGCGGGCTACGGCGGCTGGGCAGCCGGCGGCTCGTGATCGCGCTGGTCGCGCTGTGGGTCGGCGTGCTGCTCGGCGCGCTCGGCTACGGCTTCGTCGCGTGGTCGGGGCGGCTGCCGTGGCAGCACGAATCGGTGCTCGCGCGCACGCACCGGCTGCAGCAACTGCTGCACGCGTATCCGGAGCTGGCGGTCGCGCCGCGCGACGACGGCGTGATCGTGTCGGGCTACGTGAGCGACCCGGCCGCGCGCGAGCGCGTCGCGCAGATCGTCGCGGGCGTCGACAACGCGGCGCTCGGCAACATCTACGTGGTCAGCGATCTCGTGGCGACCGCGCAGACCTATTTCAGCGACACGGCGCTGACGGTCACGTATCTCGGCCGCGGCCGGATCGAGCTGACGGGCACGGCCGCGCGCGCGCAGATCGAGCCGCGCATCCGCAACTACATGAAGGACGCGCGCCCGGCGCTCGAGGTGGTCGATCACGTGCGCGATGCCGATGCGGCCGCGCCGCGCACGGCGACGACACTCGGCGGCACGGCGGGCATTCCGGAGATCACGACCGTGTTCGCCGGCGACGGCGACCAGCGCTACATCGAGACGGTCGACGGCAGCCGCTATTTCGAAGGCGCGCGGCTGAAGGAGGGCGCGACCGTCGTGTCGATCGGCCCGGACGAGGTCGTGTTCGAACGCAACGGCCAGCGCATCACGATGCCGCTCGGCGGCCCGTCGGCGCGTGCGCCCGAGCAGGCGCCGGCGCCGCCCGTGGCGCCGCTCGCGAGCGGTGCGGCGGCGGGCGTCGCGCAGCCGGTGCCGGGGCCGACGCTGTTGCCGCGCGAGCCGGCGGCCGGTGTATCGACGAAGGAGGCGGCGCACTAGCGTCGCGACGAATCAGGCGCAGCGCGAATCGCGCTGCGCGCATCACGCGACACGTCGCCGGCAGGCGGCGCGTCACGTCATCGGCGGGGCATGGGGCCGCCGCCGGCAACGCAAGTGAACGTCACGTAAAGGAGCGAAACATGACTGCCCCCACCGGTAGCGCAACCGACACGAAGCAAGTCCAGCAACAGGCCGACGACCTGACCAAGACGCAGCTCGAACTGACGAAGATCAACTTCCAGGTTCAGCAATCGACTGCGACGTTCGAAACCAGCAACGCAGTGACCGCGCAGGAGGGGACGGCGAACGCCCAGGTCGCGCAACACCTGAGTTCCGCCGGCCGCGCGTGATGCCGGTCGCCGGCCGTGCCGCGCGACGCCGGATGCCGGGGCCGCCCGTGACGGGCGCCCGGTGCGGCGTGGGTGCGTGCCGGCCGGCCCGTTTCCGGCCCTGCCGGTCAAGGAGGACACGATCATGTCGGTAACAGGCGTAGGCGCGGCGCCGCCGGGCGCAGCCGCGCTCGCGAGTGCCGCACAGCAAACGGGCGCGACGTCCGATCCGGCGCAGGTGCGCCAGTTCGATGCGCTGATGCAGCCGGGCGCGTCGTCGGCCGCACCGCCGTCTTCGTCCGGTGTCGCGATGTCGCGCGCACCGGCGGATGCGGCGCCGGTCGTGCAGATGACGCCCGCGCAGGCGAACCAGTCGTCGCTCGTCGAGCGGTTGCGCACCTACGGCAACGATCTCGATTCGCGGTACGCGAACATCGACAAGCACCGCAGCGAGATGCTGACGTCGATGGCGGACAGCCGCAGCGATCCGCTGATGACGATGGTGAAGGCGATGGATTTCCAGTGGACGGCAACCACCACGATTTCGGAATACCAGTTGAGCCTGTCGGTTGCGCAGGCGGCGAACGGCTTCACGCACACGGTGCTGAAGACGCAGGAGTGACGAAAGCCGGTGCGTGTGCCTGCAACGGCCGCGCGCCCTGAAGCGGACAAACGATGACGACGATCGATTCGACGCCGCGCATGCATGCGTGGCGCAGCCGGGCGGCGCGCGCGCTGCTCGCGGGGCTGCTCGTGCTGTTGGCCGGGTGCCAGAAGGAGCTGTACTCGGGCCTGTCGGAGCGCGATGCGAACCAGATGGTCGCGGTGCTCGGCGACGCGGGCATCAGCGCGTCGAAGGACAACGATGCACGCGACACGTCGGACCGCAACGCGTGGCTCGTGAGCGTCGCGGACGGCGACATGCAGGCGGCGCTCACGGTGCTGCAGGCGAACGGGCTGCCGAAGCCGAGCTATGCGAGCCTCGGCGAGCTGTTCCAGAAGCAGGGGCTCGTGTCGACCCCGGCCGAGGAGCGCGTGCGCTATCTGTACGGCGTGTCGCAGGACCTGTCGCGCACGCTGCAGGACATCGAAGGCGTGGTGGTCGCGCGCGTGCAGGTCGTGATTCCGGAGAACGATCCGCTCGCGGACAAGATCAAGCCGTCGTCGGCCGCGGTGTACATCCGCTACCGGCCGGGCGTCGACCTGCGCGCGATGGCGCCGATGGTCAAGGATCTCGTCGCGCACAGCATCGAAGGGCTGCAGTACGACAACGTGTCGCTGTTCCTGCAACCGGCCGCCGCGCGCGCGACGCGGGTGGACGGCATCGGCAGCGCTGTGTCGGACATCCTGCGGCTGCGCTCGCCGCTCGGCTGGCTGGTGTTCGCGCTGATCCTGCTGACCTGCGCGGTGATCGCGCTGTCGGCCGCCCGGCGCGGGATGTTCGGCGCGCGCCTCGCGGGCCTGGTCGGCGCACCGCGCGGCGCGAACGGCGGTGGTTCGGCCGCGCAGCAGGCAGGCGGCGGGCTGCGTACGCCGGACGGCGCGCGCGACGGCGCATGAGCGACCCGCACGCGCTGCCGCCGGGCGAGGCGGGCGAGGCGGCGCCGCTGCCGTGGCTGCAGCCGCTCGCGCCGCCGCCCGCCGCGCGCGCTGCCGCGTTTCATGCGCTCGTCTGCGACTTCAACCTGCGGCCCGACCGCTATCTGCACGTGACGCGCGTGCCGGCCGACTGGCCCGCGCGCTATCGTTCGCCGGACGCGTTCGGCGCGGCCGGCCGCAAGCTGCTCGCGCGGCACCTGCTCGACCTGCACGGCGTGGCCGACCGGCACGACTTCGACGTCGCGAGCCCGTGCGCGCGGCTTGCGCTGCTGCCCGGCGCGGCGCTCGAACAACTGGCCGCGTATGCGGGGCTGCTGCTGCATCGCGCATGGCTGCGCGACGCGCTGGCGGGGCGGCGCATTCGCGCGGAAGTCGCGGCGCGGCTCGGCGGCGATGCGCTCGAACTCGCGCTCGAACGCGCGCCGGAATTCGGCGCGCTCGCCGAAACGCTCGAACCGTGGCGCGCCGATCCCGCCGCGCTGCCGGTCGTGATCCGCGCGCGCGGCGGGCGCCTGCTCGCCGATTTCATCGGCGTGGCCGGCGACGCGGTGGCGCGGCGCGTGCGCCTGAAATTCAACCGCGCGATCGACGACGAAGCGCCGTACTGGCTGAACCGCGCGCAGCGCGACCAGTTCGGCGAACTGATGTTCCTGTTTCTGATTCCCGAGAGGCTTGCGTCATGGGACTGGCTTTTCTGATCACGAGCGACAACCTGCAGCTGCTGTCCGAGCGCAAGGTGCTCAAGGAGCGCGAATACGCGGCGCTGCTCGATGCGTCCGCGGTGATCGCGACCGCGCATGAAGAAGCGGCGCGCATCGTCGCCGACGCGCAGCGCGAATTCGACAAGCGCCAGGCGGCCGGCTACGACGAAGGCATGCGCCGCGCGCAGCGCGAGCAGGCCGCGCAGGCCTACACGCAGGCGCTCGCCGCGACGCGCACGATGGAAACGATGAAGGATGCGATGGCCGATATCGTCGTGAAGGCCGTGCGCGCGATCGTCGGCGAGATGAGCACGCAGAAGCTGTACGAGGCCGCGCTCGCGCGGATCGCGCCGCTCGTGCGCGACGAGGCGTTCCTGATCGTGCGCGTCGCGCCCGGCCGCACGGACGAAATGCGCGACGCGCTCGACGGCGCGTTCGCCGGGCAGTCGAACCGGCAGAAGATCCGCATCGTCGAGGATGCGCAGCTCGAACGCCACGCGTGCACGGTCGAGACGCCGTCCGGGCGGATCGACGCGAGCCTCGACCTGCAGATCGACGCGCTGCGCCAGGCGATCCGCCGCGACGCGCTGAAAGGGGCCGCGCGATGAGCGCACCGCTCGACGATCCGCCGTCGTTCGGCGACGACGACGCGCCGTTCGATCGCGGCCGCCTGGTCGGCGAGCTCGACGCGGGGCTCGCGTTCTTCTCGCCGGTCTCGGTGCAGGGCCGCGTCAACCACGCGGTCGGGCAGATCCTGAACGCGACGGGCATCCGCGCGCGGCTCGGCGAGATCTGCGAGCTGCGCACGCCGAACCAGCCGACGCTGCTCGCGGAGGTGGTCGGCTTCTCGCGGCAGACGACGCTGCTCACGCCGCTCGGCGACGTGGCCGGCCTGTCGCCGGAGACGACCGTCGTGCCGTCCGGGCGCGAACATGTCTTTCCGGTGGGCGAAGGACTGTTCGGCCGCGTGCTCGACGGGCTCGGCCGGCCGCTCGACGATCGCGGGCCGGTGACGGGCGCCGCGTGGGTGTCGACGCAGCAGGACCCGCCGAACCCGCTCGCGCGCAAGATGATCGACACGCCGTTTCCGACCGGCGTGCGCGTGATCGACGGGCTGATGACGCTCGGCATCGGGCAGCGCGTCGGCATCTTCGCGCCGTCCGGCGTCGGCAAGAGCACGCTGCTCGGGATGATCGCGCGCGGCGCGCAGGCCGACGTGAACGTGATCGCGCTGGTCGGCGAGCGCGGCCGCGAGGTGCGCGAATTCATCGAGCACAGCTTGTCGCCGGAAGTGCGCGCGCGGTCGATCGTCGTCGTGTCGACGTCCGATCGCCCCGCGATGGAGCGCGTGAAATCCGCGCTGGTCGCGACCGCGATCGCCGAGCACTTCCGCGATGCGGGCAAGCGCGTGCTGCTGCTGGTCGATTCGTTGACGCGCTTTGCGCGCGCGCAGCGCGAGGTCGGCCTCGCGAGCGGCGAGCCGCCGACGCGGCGCAGCTTCCCGCCGTCGACGTTCGCGGTGTTGCCGCGCCTGCTCGAACGCGCGGGGCAGGGGGCGCACGGGTCGATCACCGCGCTCTACACGGTGCTCGTCGAAGGCGACGAGGAATCGGACCCGATCGCCGAGGAGGTGCGCTCGATCCTCGACGGCCATATCGTGCTGTCGCGCAAGATCGCGCTCGCGAATCGCTATCCGGCGATCGACGTGCTCGCGAGCCTGTCGCGGGTGATGCCGCTCGTCGCGAGCCGCGCGCACCAGCATGCGGCCGCGCGCGTGCGCGAGTTGATCGCGAAGTACCAGGAGATCGAGCTGCTCGTGCAGATCGGCGAGTATCGCGAAGGCAGCGACCGGCTCGGCGATCTCGCGCTGCGCGCGCGCGACGCGATCGGCGCGTTCTGCGCGCAGGCGTCGGACGAGGACGTGCGCTTCGACGCGCTGCTCGCGAAACTGACGAAGCTGGCGAACGATCATGTCTGAAGCCGACGACCGCCTCGTGCTCGCGACGCTTGCCCGCCTGAAGCGGGTGCGCGAGATGCGCAGCCAGATCGCGCGCGTCGCGGCCGCGCGCCAGCAGGGCATCGCCGCGCAGAGCCGGCGCGCGCTGGCGGCCGCGCAGGCGCAGCTCGCGCAGCAGGTCGCCGCGAAGGCCGCGATCCAGACGCGCCTGGCCGACGACGTGCGCGAAGCGCGCGCGTTGCAGAACGCGGCGGCCGATACGCGCACGTTCGACCGGCATATCGGCACCGCGAACGCGTCGGTGAGCGAGGCCGCGCACGTGCATCGCGGCCACGAGGCGACGCTCGCCGACCTGCAGCGCGCCGCACGCAAGGCGAAGGCCGCCGAGGACAAGCTGGAGAAAGCCGGCGAGAAGGCGCTGCATGCGCGCGCCGCGCGGGTCGAGCGCGACGCCGACGACGTCGCGGACGGCTACGCGGTGCGACGCTTCGCGACCGGCGGCACCTGGGTGGCCGGCGCGGGCGACGCGGCCGGTCACGGGTCCACGTCGCCGGAGGCCGCCGCCGCGTTCGATGCGGCGATGACCGACGTGGAGACGGGCGCCGCCGCTGCCGCTGAAGCCGATGCATCCGATACATCGGACGCACCCGCCATGCCCGACGATTCCGTCCCGTCCGCCGCCGCGGAGCGCCGATGCTAGACCAGGCCGCGGGTTTCAACGACGTCGCCGGCATGCTGCGGCCGCTGCTCTACGTGATGCCGCGTCTGTTGCCGGTCATGCTGATCGTGCCGGTGTTCAACGAGCAGATCATCACGGGCCTCGTGCGCAACGGGATCGCGGTCGTGATCGCCGCGTTCGTCGCGCCGACGATCGATGCCGCGCAGGTGGCCGCGCTGCCGTTCCTGATGTGGTGCCTGCTGGTCGCGAAAGAGGCGATGGTCGGCATGCTGCTCGCGGGCGCGTTCAGCGCGGTGCTGTTCGCGATCCAGGGCGTCGGCTACCTGATCGATTTTCAGACCGGCAGCGGCAGCGCCGCGTTCTTCGATCCGATGGGTGGCCACGAGGGCGGCCCGACTTCCGGATTCCTGAATTTCGTCGCGATCGCGCTGTTCGTGACAGCCGGCGGGCTGCAGGTGCTCGTGCAACTGTTCGCGCAGTCGTACGCCTGGTGGCCGATCGGCTCGCTCGGCCCCGATTTCTCGTCGATGCTGCAGACCTTCATCGTGCGGCAGACCGACACGATCTTCGAATGGATGGTGAAGCTCGCCGCGCCGGTCACGATCGTGCTGGTGCTCGTCGAGCTCGGCGTCGGGCTGGTCGGGCGCGCGGTGCCGCAGCTCAACATCTTCGTGTTCTCGCAGCCGCTGAAGAGCGCGCTCGCGATGCTGATGATGATCCTGTTCCTGCCGGTGGTGTACGCGTCGCTGCATGCGCTGCTGAGCCCCGACAGCGGGTTGATGGCGCTGCTGCGCGCGTTGTTCGCCGCACACGGCGGCGGCTGAGCGCGCGGGAGCCGACATGGCCGAAAAGGACCAGAAGCCGACCGCGAAGCGCCTGCGCGAGGCGCGCGAGAAAGGCGACGTGCCGAAAAGCGCGGAAACGGTGTCGTCGGCGTTCTTCGTCGGCGTGTGCGTGGCGCTCGCGGTGGGCATCGGTTCGCTGTTCGCGCGGTTGCAGGCGCTGTTCCGGCTCGTGTTCGACGCGGTCGGCGCGGCCGATCCGGCCGCGCGGCTCGCGGTGCTGATCGACGGCGCCGCGCGCGACTGGGCGATGCTGTCCGCGCAGATCGTCGCGGCCGGGCTGCTGGCGGGGTTGCTCGCGGGCTTCGTGCAGGTGGGCGGCGTGATGGCGTGGAGCCGCCTCGTGCCGCAGTTGTCGCGGCTCAACCCGGCCGAGGGGATGAAGAACCTGTGGTCGCTGCGCAACCTCGTCAATCTCGCGAAGATGTTGCTGAAGACGGCGCTGCTCGTCGCGACGCTCGGCTGGCTGATCGTCGAGTCGCTCGATCCGTCGGTGCAGTCGGGCTTCACGCGGCCGGTCTCGATCCTCGCGCTGATCGTGAAGCTGCTGATGCTGCTGTTCGGCTGGGCCGCGCTGATCTACATCGTGATGGCGTTGATCGACATCGTGCACCAGCGGCACGAGTTCAACCAGAAGATGAAGATGTCGATCGACGAAGTGCGGCGCGAGCACAAGGAGGACGAAGGCGATCCGCACATCCAGGCGAAGCGCCGCCAGCTCGCGCGCGAAGTGCAGTTTGCGTCGCTGCCCGACCGGATCGGCTACGCGTCGGTGGTCGTCTATTCGCCGCGCGTCGCGGTCGCGCTCTACTACGGCGGGATGGGCTCGCTGCCGTGGGTACTCGCGCGCGGCGAGGGCGACGCGGCCGAGCGGATCGTGCGGCTCGCCCGCGACGCGCTGCGCCCGACGCTCGCGAACGTCGGGCTCGCGCAGGCGCTGTACGAGACGACGCCCGAGAACGGCACGATCCAGCCTCAGCATTTCCGCGAGGTCGCGCAGTTGCTGAAATGGGCGACCGGCGCCGGTTGACGGCGGCGTGGCGTGGCGGCGTTGCCGTCGGCATACGGCCCTTTTTTCATCCGCAACGCTTGCCGGCCAACTCACCGGATTCGATATGGCCCCTTGCGCGACCATCCGCACGCGGCACTTGACGTCCATTTTTTTCCGGACGGTGCCGACATTCACTGGTGAATTATTGCTGATTTATTTCTTCGTAATATGGCTCGACCGTCATGCCCGACGGCGGGCCGCGAGGTTGCGCGGTGCGTGACGGAACTGGTCAACAGGGGCAGACAAATCAATGTGCGGAATCGACGGCTTTCTGAATAGCGTCGCCTTCGATGAGGAGACAGCGCGCGGCACGCTCGCGCGAATGACGGCGAGCCTCGCGCATCGCGGGCCGGACGGGCAGGGGATCTGGGTCGACCCGGAAGCCGGCATCGCGCTCGGCCACCGGCGGCTCGCGATCGTCGACCTGTCGGTGCACGGCCGGCAGCCGATGGCTTCCGCGTGCGGCCGCTACGTCCTCGTCTTCAACGGCGAAATCTACAACCATCGCGAACTGCGCGCGGAGCTCGAGCGTGCGGGGCGCGCACCGGCGTGGCGCGGCCACTCCGACAGCGAGGTGCTGATCGCGGCGATCGTCGCGTGGGGCGTCGAGGCCACGTTGCGCCGCGCGACCGGCATGTTCGCGTTCGCGCTGTGGAATCGCGCGTCGCGGGTGCTGACGCTCGCACGCGACCGGATCGGCGAGAAGCCGCTCTACTACGGCCGGATCGGCGACGCGCTGGTGTTCGCGTCCGAGCTGAAGGCATTGCGCGGCTACCCGGGCTTCGACGGCACGGTCGACCGCGACGCGCTGTGCCTGTACCTGCGCCAGTCGAGCGTGCCCGCGCCTTACACGATCTATCGCGGCATCCGCAAGCTGCCGCCCGGCACGTACATCCAGTTCGAACATGCGCGCGACACGCCGCGCCTGCGCGCGTACTGGACGCTCGAACAGGCGATCGAGGCGGGCCGCGCGCAGCCGTTCGAAGGCACCCCCGACGAAGCCGTCGGCCAGCTCGACGCGATCCTGCGGCAGGCCGTCGCGCGGCAGATGGAGGCCGACGTGCCGCTCGGCGCGTTCCTGTCGGGCGGCGTCGATTCGTCGGCGATCGTCGCGCTGATGCAGGCGCAATCGGCGACGCCGGTCGACACGTTTACGATCGGCTTCCACGAGGCCGGCTACGACGAAGCCGGTTACGCGAAGGCCGTCGCGCGCCATCTCGGCACGCGCCATACCGAGCTTTACGTGACCGCCGACCATGCGCTCGGCGTCGTGCCGAAGCTGCCGTCGATCTACGACGAGCCGTTCTCCGATGCGTCGCAGATCCCGACCTTTCTCGTCTCCGAACTGACGCGCCGGCACGTGAAGGTGAGCCTGTCCGGCGACGGCGGCGACGAGCTGTTCGGCGGCTACACGCGCTATTTCCTGACGCCGCGCCTGTGGCGCAAGCTGCATCGCGTGCCGGGCGCCGTGCGCGCGCGGATCGCCGCCGCGTTGCACGCGCTGCGGCCCGACCACGCGGACCAGCTGGCGGCCGTCGCGCAGGGCGCGTGGGGCGGCGGCGTGGAGGCGCGCGAATCGACGTCGCGCATCGGCGATCGCCTGCACAAGCTCGGCCATGTGATGACGGCCGAAAGCCGCATCGGGCTGTACCGGCTGCTGATGTCGTCGGTGCATCATCCGGAGCGCCTCGCGCTGTCGGGGCAGGAGCCGCCGACGCCGCTCGACACGGTGTCCGCGTGGCCCGCGCATCTGAGCTTCGCCGAGCAGGCGATGGCGATCGACACGCTCACGTACCTGCCGACCGACATCCTCGCGAAGGTCGATCGCGCGGCGATGGCCGTGAGCCTCGAGACGCGCATGCCGTTCCTCGATCATCACGTCGTCGAATTCGCGTGGCGCGTGCCGGCGTCGGTGCGCTTGCCCGAAGGGCAGTCGAAGGCGCTGCTGCGCCGGCTGCTCGACCGGTACGTGCCGTCCGCGCTGATCGACCGGCCGAAGCAGGGCTTTTGCGCGCCCGTCGACCACTGGCTGCGCGGCGCGCTGCGCGACTGGGCCGAGGCGCTGCTGCGGCCGTCGCGCCTGCGCGAAGAAGGCTTCTTCGATGCGGCGGCGGTCGAGCGGCTGTGGCGCCAGCACCAGACGGGCCGGATGAACTGGCAGCACCAGCTGTGGACGGTGCTGATGTTCCAGGCGTGGCTGGAGGCGCAGCGCGCGGCGTGACGGCATCGTCGTGCCCGCCGCCGTGACGCGCGGCGGGCCGACCGTCATCCGACCACCAGCGGCGTGCCGACCGGCAAGTGCGTGGCATCGCGCGCGGCCGACGGATTGAGCTGCAGGATTTCTTTCAGCGCACGCGCATCCTGTTCGCCGCGTGTCATCGCCTGCTGGTCGGCACGCGATACGTGCGCGGCGTCCAGCAGCGACTGGCGATGCTGGTCCGCGATCACCCATAGCGAATCGCCGTCGACGACGATGTAGGGCTGCGGAGCGTTCGACGGCGACGGCGGGTTCGACGGCGTGCCTGGCGACGGTTGCGGTCGGGACGGCGAGGCGGCGCTCGCCGAAGGCGACGGCGGCGCGCTCGGCTGCGCCGCATGCGTGGCGGGCGCCGGGTGTCCCGGCGTGGCGGCCGACGACGGCGCGACGGCGTGCTGGGTCGCCCCGCCGCCCGGCTGCTGCGTGCCGGATGGCGGCGCCTTGCCGTCGTCGTCCTCGAACGCGGTGTAGATCCACTTGCCGACATAGATCAGGATCGGCGCGACCATGAGCGACGTCGGAATCGAGCCGGTGAGCCGCTTCGGCAGGTTCGGGAAATGCGTGTCGATGCGCGCGAGCGCGAGCAGCGTCGCGGACGACAGCGACGAAATCGCGATCGGCAAGTCCGACTGGATCGCGGGATGCGGGCCGACGAATGGCGCGATCGCACCGCCGGCGATGCTCGCGAGATCCGACATCAGGTCGATGCCCCGCACGACGCGGCTACGCCGTTCGATGCTCAGGTGCGCGAACGCGCTGCCCTGCACGAGGCCGGTATACGTGATGCCGAGCAGCGCGCCGGCCGCGCCCAGCGCCGGCACCACCGACGGATTCTGCAGCAGCGCATGCAGCGACAGCTCGCCGAGGCTCGCATAGCCGGCGATCGCGGCGGCGCGTCCGGCCTTGCCCATGAAGCGGCGCGGATTGCCGTAATGCAGCTGCTGGATCGAGGTGCCCGCGAGCACGCCCTGCATCTGCTGGAGCATGTCGTTGGCGATCATCTTCGTGTATTCCAGCGTCTTGTCCGCCGGCAGCGACGCGGCCTTGTGCAATTCCAGCTGGAGATGAATCTTCGCCCGCGCGCTCTCGGCGAGCAGGATCAGCGACGCGTTGCGCTGCTCGGCATGCATCTGGTGCGCGTCGAGCTGATTGTTCAGGCCGTCGACGAAGCGGTCGATCACGCGATCGAACAGCCGCGGGTCGCCGCTTTGCAGCGCGCGCACGGTGTCCTGGTGCACGGCCTGCACGAGCCGGCCGGTCCGCACGCCGACGAACGCCGCGTTCGCGGCCTGCTTGAACTTGTCCGGCGTCAGGCCGAAGTGATGGACCGCGAAGCCGGCCCCCGCGCCGATCGCGATCGACAGCAGGTTCTTGCGGTTCAGCAGCGCGGCGATCCAGCTGTCCGGCTGATGCAGGCGCAGCGCATGCAGTTCCGCGGCCGCGGCGAGCGGATCGTCGGGACGCATCGGCTCGTTCGTCTGCGCGCTGACGAGCCGGCTTTCGCTGATCGGCTGCGTATCGGCCGCGACGAGCGCGGGCGCGAGGACGGTTTCGCGCCAGGCCTGCAGCGGTTCGACACCGGCGCCGCCGCCGTCCGTCGTGACGATCTGTTCCGGCGCCGCGAGCCGCGCGCCGACGTCGGTGAGCCATCGTTCGGTGAACATCCGGGCGGCGTCGCTGGCCGCGGGCGCGCGGCGCGGGTCGGCGGCCCATCGGTCCGCCGCGAAGCGCGACGTCGCATAGCGGGCGCGATGCAGCAGTTGCGTGGTGTTGCCTTCGTACAGTTGCTGGCGCAACGCCGCGAGCCGCGCGGGCGACATGCCGCGCGCCCGGCCGATGCGGTCGACTTCCGCGAGCAGCAGGCCGTGCTGGTTCATCAGCGTCGTGCGGTCGACGCGGTCGTATACGCGCGTCAGCGCGTCGGCGCCGTGCAGTCGCGCGAGCGTCGGGTCGTTGGCCCTGGCGCGCTCGACGAGCAGCGTCGCGAGCGCGGTCGTCAGTTCCTGGTTCGCGACGAAGTCCGAGCCATGCGTCGCGTACGACAGGCCGACGTGCACCCACGGCAGCGCCGGATGGTCGAGCAGCGATTTCGCGAGTTCCAGGTGGCTCGCGCCGGACGCGGGCTCCGGCACCGTATCCCAGCCGTGGAACGTCACCATCACGTGCGGCGCGGGCTGGCCGAGGTGCGTCCGGTTCCACGATTCGAGCAGCGCGCCGAGCCGCGCGTGGTCGTGATAGCCGGTGTTGGAGCCGGGCTGATGCCGGTGGTCGACGGACGACACCAGCGCCCGCGCCGGCGCCATTTCGAAGCGCAGCAGGAAGCCGGCCTTCGACGACGCATCGAGCCAGTTGTGCACGTACTGCTCGGCCAGGTCGTCGATACGCATCGACTTGCCGTTCGCACCGGTGATCGTGCCGGTCCAGTAGTCGATCGTCGCGTCCTTGTGGTCGCCGATCGACTTCGCGTCGTGCACGACGGCGGGGTCGTGCTTCGCGCCGCGCGTGGCCGCGAGCGTGTGCGGGTCGATCACGATCGTCACGGCCGGCATCACGCCGCCGTGCCGCTCGATCTGCGCGACGAATTTCGCGGGATCGTCGGAGAGCCGGAACGCGCGGCTCATCGGCACCACGCGCTGCTGGTACGCGGGATCGGCGGCGAGGAGGCGCCGGCGCAGCGCGCGATCGGTCGCGAGCGCGGTGCTGAAACGGCTCAGCACCTTTCTTCTGAGCGGGATCGGCGCATAGCGCGAGCCGCCGCCCGACCAGTCGCGCGCGACGTACAGCGGCATGCCGGTGTCGCGCAACGCCTGGGCGTCGGCCATGATCGCGGGCGGCACGCCGTTGACCGCATCGTCGAGTTCGAGCGGCGCGGCGCGCGGATCGCGCGCGTGCTGCACGAGCGCGTCGATCCGGTCGTAGTGCGCGAGCAGGGCCGACGCGTTGCCGTCGCCATAGCGCTGCAGCGATTCGACCTGCGTCGTGCTGACGAGCGACGGCTGATAGGTGCGCACGTCGAGCACCGGATGGCCGGATGCCGCTTGCCCGTTGCGCGCGGCCGCGGCGTTCGCGCGGCGGATCGACTGCAGCGCCGCGTGGCGTTGCGACCGCAGCCGCCGCGCCTCGGTCGCGCCCCAGTCGCGCCGCGCGTCGGACATGTGCGGCGACGGGTCTTTCGCCCATGCGTCGACGGTTGCGAGGCGGGTCTCGAGCGTCTTGAGCCGGGTGCCGCGCGCGTGCTCCGCAAGCGCATCCGGCGCGAGTTCGGTCAGCAGCAGATGGGTATCGCCGCCGTACGGGCCGCCGCCGATCGGCGACGCGTCGAGCGGCACGCCGGGGCTGTCGGGCTTGCGCCAGTTGTCATGCCAGGTCAGTTCGCCTTGCGCGTTGGCCGTGATCACCGCGCGCGGCTTGCCGAGCCGGTACGCGATGCGCTCGCCGCCGCCATACACGTAGATGAAATGCTTGCCGGGCACGAGGCCGCGCGCTTTCGCGAGACTGAGCAGGTGCACGACGTTGTGACCGCTGAAATCCAGCGCATGACCGGACGCGGCGGGCAGCAGCCCGGCTTCGAACGCGCGGGGCGCCGGCGCCAGCGCGGTGGTCGCGGGCGTGCGCGTGCCGCCGGCGGGCAGCGGGCGCGTGGCTGGCGATGCGCGGCCGAGCGTCGCGATCGCGCGGGCGCGGCGCAGTGCGATCGCGGCGCCCGTGCCGGTCAGCGACGCGAAGCGGCGCCGCAGGCCGTGCATGCCGCTGATCGCCACATGGCCGCCATAGTGCAGGCCGCGGCGCGGCAGGACTTCCGTCTTGTCCTTCTTCGGTGGTCGCGGCGCGTCGAAGCGGTCGCCGACCCGCGCCAGCGTGGCCGGTTCGACGCTGCTGACGAAGAACGTCATGCCGCGCGTGCGGGCCCGCGTGAGCGGCACGCCGTGCAGTTTGCCGTTCGGCCGCAACCGGATGCGGCCGCGCTGCGGATACGCGGCGGCGAGCGGCCGCTCCGTCACGTGAGTCCGTGCATGCGGGGCGTTTTCCCGGTATTGCCAGACACCGGTGGCCGAGTCGTAGCGCGCATGACCGGCGATCTTGCCGGTCGCCTTGTCGACGACGTAGATCGTGTCGGCGTGGCCGGCCGCCGCGACGGCCTGTTTCGCGCGTGCGAAATGCGGCGCATTCGACAGCGCGTCGATCGCATCGACGTACGCGTCGCGCACGCGCCCGTGCCGCGTGAATTCGACCGTCTCGCCTTCACGCGCGGGCTTGACCTTCGCCGGGCCGCCGAGCGCGACCAGTTCGCGGTGCGTGACGGGCGACGCATGGAAATCGAACGCGCGCCGCGCGGCGGCGGTGCCGGCCGGATCGCTGCGTTCCATCGCGCTCGACAGCGCCTGCTTCAGCGCCTGTCGCTCCTCGGCGTTCAGCGCGTTGCCGAGAAAGCGCAGGCGCCGGATCGCGCCATTCGCATCGACGTGCGCCGTCGCGACGAACGTCGGCGGCGCGTCGGGCGTCGGCTGGCCGGCCCGCGCGATCAGCAGCGCCGTGTCGGTGCCGGTCTGCTGCACCAGGTGTCCGAGCGTGGGCGCGTGCTGGCCTTCGGCGCGCGTCAGCGTGCGCATGTCGCGCGCGTCGAGCCACGCGCGTGCGTGCTTCATCGCGTTGCCGTCGACCGCATGGCGGGCGCGTGCCGGCCCGGCGAGCCGTGCCGCGACGGGGCGTCCGGCCGCCGCGCGAACCTGTTCGCCGTAGTACTCGCGATAGGTCGGATTGCCGGGCGTCGACGTGCGCATGTCGCCGAACGTGTCCGCGAGAGCGTCGAGCGCGGCCGGGTCGCGGCTCGTCAGCACATGCTCGGTCGCCCGGGCGAGCGCGTCGGGCAACGTCGCGTGGGTCGCGATGTCGGGCCCGCCGGCGGCGAGGATTTCGTTGCGGATCGTGTACGCGTTGACCTCCGCGCGCGCATCCGACTTCAGCAGCGCGGCCACGGCGGCTTCGGGGCTGGCGTGCTCGGCGGCCAGCGCGCCGGTCGCGAGATCGACGCTGTGCTGCAGTTCGTGGCCCCACACGAATACGAGCGTGCCGGCGCGGCGCGTATTGCCGTCGAGTACGATCGTGCGCGTGTCCGCGTCCGCGTAATGACCGCCGCCCGGCGTACCGACGCGGATCGTCCAGCCGTCGCTGCGGGCCAGCCGCATCTGCGCGCGGAAGGTCGGCGACTGTCGCGCGATCGCGTGCGCGCGCATCAGCAGCACGCGGCCGCGGAACCGCTGCACGACGCGCCCGAGCATGCCCGGGCGTTGCGCGTACGCGCCGCTTTCGGCGTAGGCGGGATGGGCGAGGCGAATGCGGCCCGTCGCAATGCCGCGCTGGATCGTGTCGATGACGCCGTCGATCCGCTCGACGACGTCGCCTTCCGGGTCCGCCTTGTGCAGTACCTGGCCGGGGTCGTGCAGCAGCACTTCGCCATGGCGGCCGAACAGCACCTGGAAGTCGTACAGCAGCCCGTGCCGCTGCGTGACGTTGCGAATGTTCGCGAGATCGTCGAGACCGCTGCGCCGGACCACGCCGGGCAGGCCGAGCCCTTTTTCCATCGCGGCGCTGCTCAGCAGTGCCGCCGGCTTGTACACGACGCCGACCCGGCCCAGGTGCGAGAACGGTCCGTCGACCGTGCTGACGGGCAGATCGAGCCGTTTCAGTTCACGCAGGCCGCCCTGTTCGGCGCCGATTTCCTCGTGCGCGACTTCCACGCCGTCCGGCGACGTGTCGCGGAAGAAGCCGATCGCCTGGCCCGTGCCGCCGTCGAATACCGTCTTGTAGAGCCCCGAGCCGACGAGCGGGCCGAGATGGTCGGCGGGATCGACGGTGCGCGCGGGATCGCCCGCGACGTGCAGCTGGCCGCCGGTGACCGACAGCTCGCCGAGCGCCGGCTGCTCGTAAGCGGCCGGCACGTAGCGGTTCATGCCGGACAGGTCGGTCAGTCCGCCGTCTGCGCCAACGGCGTCCGGATGCACCGCGTAGACGGGGCGTTGCCACAGGTTCGCCAGTTGCGCGGCCGCGCCTTCGTTCGCGTGCCGCGCGGCCAGGATCACCACGCGCTGGCCGGCGTACGGCGCATCCGACAGCAGCGAGAAGCCGTGCGGATCGATCGGCCGGCCGTCGGGGCCGAGCAGCGTGCCGTCGGGCTGCGTGTCGGCATGGACGATCGCGAGACGGTCGGCTTCATCCATCGACACGAGGCCGCGCCGCCTGAGCCCCAGCGCGTCGAGCGCCGGCGTCGCGGCGCCGAACGGCGACGCGTTGCGCTCGACGTGCGCGCGCGACCACGCGACGCGCTGCGCCTGGATCTCGCGCATCGAGCGCGGCGCGTCGTCGCGCGGCTTGTCGCGGCCGCCGTGGTCGTTCGGCGGATCGCCCGCATCGCGCGGATGCGCGTCGGCGCGACTGCCGAGATCGACGTCGTAGCGGGCCTCGAATGCATTGAGCTGCCGGCTCGCCTCGGCTTCGAGCGCCTTGCGCGTGTAGCGGCCGCCGCCCGGACGCTTGCCGGCGGCGTTCACGCGCGAACGGTCGCTGCCGAGCAGGCGCATCTGCTGCGCGAGCGTGCCCGACTGTTCGGCGAACGCGCTGACCTGGTTCGGCAGCGGCGCGCCGCCGGCACGCATCTGCACGTCCGGGCGCTTGAGCTTCACGTCGCCGCGCTCGATCCCGCGTTCGAGCAGCGTGATCTGATCGTCGACGTCCGCGAGGGTCTGACGATACGCGTCGCTGTGGGTCTCGATCGGGCCGGGATCCGCGAGCAGCAGCCGGCCGTCGCGATACACGCCTTGCGGATCGAAGTAGAGCCGGTCCTGCTGAATCGCGTCGCGCAGCGTGCGCAGGGTCTGCAGCGATTCGGGGTCGAGCGTCGTCGGCAGCAGGCCGCGCCCGGCATCGCCGGTATGCAGCCCGCCGCGCGGCTGGTACAGCACCGCGACGCGGCCGGCGTGCGAAAACGGGCCGTCCATCGCGACGGTCGGGAGATCGTAGCGACGCCGCAGCAACGCGAGCGCCGCGCGTTCGGCGCCGGCGCTGGCCTGCTGTTCGGCGCGCGTGCTGAAATCCTCGTAGAGGGCGACGACCGCATCCCGGCCGAGCGCGAAGCCGCCCTTGTGCGCGCCGAAGCCGAGCAGCGCGCCAAGATGTTCGTTCAGGTCCACCGGCTTGCCGCTGTCCGCATGGAATACCTGCAGGCCGTCCGCCCGCAGCGGCCCGAGCGCGACCTCCGGATGCGGCGCGGGATCGAAGCGCAGGAAGCCGCTGGTCGCGCGGATCGTGCCGTCCGCCGCGAGCGCGCCGCGCGGTGCGACGAATACCGGACGGTTCCAGACGTTCGCGAGTTCGGGGGCCAGCCCGGCCTCCGCGCCTTCCGCGACGAGCACGATCGGTTCGTCGAGCCGGGACGGCGCCGGCAGCCCGTGGCGCGCGTCGAGCGCGAGTTCGTGGCCGGACAACGGCGTGCCGTCCGGGCGTGTCAGCGGCGCGTCCGGGCGGCCGTTGCGCACGACGAACAGCGTGCGCCCGCCATAGCTGTGCTGCTCGACGCGCGGCCCGCCGGGCGCGACCGCGACGTCCGCCTCGCGGGCGGCGAAGCCCGGCGCGAGCGGGGAGGATTCGATCGCATGGAGGACGGTCCAGGCGACGCGCTGGCGAAACGTCAGCGGTTCGAGCGGCCCGCCGGCGCCGGTTTCGGCCGGATCGGCGACCCGCCGGTACTGGATCGTCCGCGCGTCGCCGCTGCGGCGATCCGCGCGCGATGCGGTGCGTGCATCCTGGTCGTTCTCGGCGGCGCGTTCGCGCACCTGCGCGGACGAGCGGCCTGCCTGCGCGGTCGCGCGCGACGTCGCGGCGGCCGGCTCGGCCACGGCCGCCGTCGGGTCCGCTGCCGCGCGCAGCGTGGACGGGGTCGCGCGTGCCGCGTTCGTGCGGGCGCCATCGTCGTGCGGCGGCGCGGCCGTCGGCGTGGCGGGCGCCGGGCCCGCGCCGCGCGGCGTGCCGACCTGGCTCGGCGCGCGCAGCTCGATGCCGTCGGACAGCGTCAGGCTGCCGTCCCGGCCGGCCGTGATGCGGCCATCGGTACCATAGCGGTTGAAGCGCGTGCGCTCGAGGGTGCGCCACGAGCCGTCGACGCGTTCCGCGATCGTGATGCGGCCTTCGTGGTCGACGAACGCGGTGGTGCCGGTCTTGCCGCGTGCGCCGGTATTCACCGCATTCGCGCGGCTCAATACGCGGATCGGCACGCCTTCGTAGGTCAGCACGCGCTTGCCGACCATCAGCGTGCCGTCGCCGGCCACGGTCACGCTGCGGCCGTCGATGGTCGCGCGCGTACGGCCGAGCCGCAGCGTGTTCGTCGCCGTGTAGCGGCTCTGGCCGATGCGCACGGTCTGGTCGCCGATCTGCACGGCCTGGTTGTTCAGGTCGCGGCCGCCGAAGCCGCCGGTACGCCGCACGATGCCGGTCGTCACGGCCTTGAGCTTCTGGTGACCTTGCGCGAGGCCGAGATTCAGTATGAACGACGACGCATCGCCGGCGAGCCGGTCCGTATGACCCGTCACCGCATCGTGCACGAACTGCACGCCGGCTTCCGCCGCGCCGCCGAGACCGGTGACCGTCGTCGCGCGCCGCACGAAGGTCGCGAGCCCCTTCGAATCGTTCAGCAGCGTGGCGATCTTGCCGACGCCGCCGACGCCGGCCGGCACCAGGTTCAGGTAATCGGCGCGCGCTTCCGCATCGAGCGGGCTGATCGTGCGATCGTGCTGGATGCGATTGGCGAGGTCGTAGCCGGAGTTCGCGACGGCTGCCGCCGCCGACGTATAGATCAGCCCGGTGCCGGCCACGTTGAGCGCGACGCCGAGCGGCGCGCCGAATACCGTCGCGTCGAGCAGGCCGCCGCCGACTTCGAGCGCGATCCCGCCGAGCAGCATCCCGAGGTTCACGTCGCCGGAACCGAACGTGTGCATCACGCTTTCCCACCAGCTGTCGTCGTGCGCGGTGTTGTGCGGGTCGATCCGCGCGGTGCCGTTCGCGTCGTAGCCGGTCGCGATGTCGAGCGTGCCGTCCGACGACAGCGAGTTGTCGTCGATGAAGTTGTCGATGCTCGAGTATTTCGCGCCCTGATCGTCGACGTAGTGCGTGTCGCCGTTCTCGTTCGTGACCTTGAAGATCGCGCTCGTGACCAGGCCGGCGTCCTTCGACGCATAGACGATCGGCATCACGTTGACGCGCGTGCCTTTGCCGCCGCCCACCTTCAGCAGTTCGTCGCGAACCTTGTCGATCGATTCGAGCTTCTTGCCGTCGCTGAACTGCGCGGCATGCGGGTCGCCGGTCGCGCGGTCCGGCGACAGCCCGATCGCGACGCCGACGAGGTTGCGCTGCTCCGTGGGGTCCAGCAGGCCGAAGTCGATCCGCGTGCCGCGCCGCGTCGCGTCGCCGGCCTTGTCGAGCAGCGACTGCGACAGCTCGCTGCGGTGCGCGCCGAAGAAGTCGGACAGCGCCTTCGCGTAGTCCTTCTGATCGGATTCGGTCTTCGGATTGCGCAGCCGCTCGTCGAGATGCGCGTCGAATTCGTTGAACAGCACCTGCTGATGGAACGTTTCGCTGCGCAGTTGCGCGTGCTGGACGTCCCGGTTCGCCTGATCGAGTTCCGCGAGCGCATCGGCAAGCGGCTTCGCGTATTGATTGACGACGAACGGCACCGGCGCCGTCAACGGGATGTTCTTCGGCGTTCCCTGCGGTGTCGCGATGGAAAACACGCTCGGCGTCGGCCCGATGCCGTGATCGCGGTTCCACTGGTCGTACTGGGCCTGCAGCCCGTCGACCTTGATCTTCAGGTCCTGCTGCTTCGCCTGTGCATCGGTGAGCGCCTGCTTCGTCGCGCGCTCGTTGACGGACGCGGTCATCCGCTCGTCTGCCTGATGCAGCGCGGACGCGATCGTTTTCAGGCCCTTGATCTCGAGCGGCGTCGGATCGTTCGCGATGCACATCGTCCGGTGGTCGTACCGATTCTGCACGCCGGCGGCGATATCGTCGTAGTGGATCGCGAGCGCGTTGCCGTACGCGGCGACATAGCCGTCGTGCGCGAGGCTCGCGGCATCCTTCGCCTTCCACAGCTGCGTGGCCGCGTCTTCGACGCCGAGATCGGCGCGCGGGTCCATCAGCTTGACGCCGGGATGGTCGCGGCGCCATTGCGTCGCGCTCTTTTGCGTGGCGTCGTAGTTCTTCTGCTGTTCGTCGACCTGGCGATTCGCATACAGCATCTGCAGATACCCGCCGCTCACGCGCGCGCTGGCCTGCGCATGGTTCAGCAGGTCCTGCTGCGCGGCGACCGTCGTGCTCATCACGGTCGGCCCGTACTTGCCGGACACCGCGTTGTACGTGCCCTGGATGTCGGCGACCTTCGCCGCGTCGGTCGCCGCATTCAGGCATGCGTTCGCATAGTTCGCGTCGTCGGCGCTCTGCGTCAGTTGCGTCCGGGCCTCGTCGGGCTTCAGCGCCGGCGGCACGTCGATCACGCGATCGAGCGGCGCGAGCTGCTTGTTGATACGCGCGATGCCGGCATCCATCGCATCCGCGTAATCGCCGTTCGACCCATACGACTGCAACTGGGCGAACGCGAGGTTCGAATTCGCGATGTCGGCGTTGTGAAGCGCCTTCGCTTCGGACAGCTTCGCGTCCGCCTTCTGCCACGCGTCGTAGGCCTGCTTCTGCTGCGGCGTCCAGTCGTCCCGCGGCGACACCTTGGCCGGATCGTCGATGCCCGGGACGGCCGCCTTCAGCCGGTCGAGCGCCGCGTTCGCGTCGGCCTGCGCGGAGCCCGCCCGTTTCGGATCGAGCGCTTCGTTGTCGTGATCGGCCTGCTGCGCGTACGCGATCATGTAGCCGGCGTCGGTCGTGACGTCCAGTTCCTTTTCCGCTTTCGCGGTGGCCTGGTGCGCGTTGTCGTAGGCGGTTTGCGCGCTGGCGAGCGCGTCCTTCGTCGTGGACGGATCGTTCTTCGCGTGGGTCAGCGCGGTCTGCTTGTCCTGCTCGTCCTGCAGCGCGTTGTCGTATTGCGTCTGCGCGCCCTGGATCGCGGTCTGCGCGGCTTGGGTCAGCGGATCGTCGACCGTGATGTCGGGCGGCTTGGGCCGGTACTGTTCGGCGAGGCTCCTGATCAGCGAGGTCGCGGACGCGATTTCGGCATTGGTCGGCTTCGACGGGTCCGTATCGGGCGTGACCTGCACCGTGATCGGCGGCGGCGGGGGCGTGGCGGTCTGCTGTTTCGACGGGTCGCCCGATTGCTGAGCGGCCTGGCTTGCCGCTTTCGCGCGTTCGGCTTCGAGCGTGCGCTCGAGGAACGCCATCCAGTTGGCGCCCATGCCGACGCCGTCGATATCCAGCATCAAACTCCTCCCGGTCGCGCCGCGCTCGACGGGGCGCGCATTACGATGCCATTACGGTCAAGCTTGGAGTGTAGAAAGGCATGCGCCGCGGTGACGCAGCGCGTTTCGTAGCGCGCCGCCGATGCGCGCGTGCCGCCGGGTCGTCGCTACGAACGGCGCCGACGCGAGGCGGCGGGAACGAGGGTACGGGCCTGCTTACTGATCGAGACACCGCACGCACAGCCGCTTCGCCTGGTTCGCCGGCAGCCCGCGGCACATCATCACCACCGGACGCGCATGGCACGACGGCGCATCGGCGGACGCGGCGGGCGACGGCAGGCGGCGCGCGCGTTCGGGCGGCGTCGTGGCGGCCGCGGCCATGCGCCGCTGGCGTTCCGGCGGCGGCGTGTCGGTCACGACGGGGATCGGTTCGACGCCGCCTTCGCGCGCATTGCGCTGCGCGCTCGCGACGACGCGGCTCACGTAGCCGCTCGAGAAGCCGGTCGTGAAGTTGCCGCTGTAGTAGCACGACAGCGCCGCGCGCAACGCGGCCTGCGTCGCGCGGCCGGGGCCCGACGAGCGCGCGAAGCACTCGGTCAGGATCGCGCCGCCGGCCTGCAGGTTGCGGCACGGCTCGAACATCGTCGCTTCGTCGAGCCCGTATTTCGCGAAATTGCGTTCGTTGACCTGCGCGAGGCCGACGCTGTAGCTGAAGCCGCGCGACGACAGTTCGCGCGCGGTCGCGCGCGCCTCGTCGAGCGACGCGGGCTGGCGCGTCAGGTGCCCGCCGACCACGCCGATCGCATACGGATTGAAGCCCGACTCGGTACGCACGAGCGCGGCGAGCGTCGCGGGATCGACGTTCGGCGCGCAGGCGCGCGCCAGTTGCGCGAAACCGGCGCCGCCGGCTGCCTGCGCGACGCGCGGTGGCAGGCACGCGAGCGCGAGCAGGGCCAGCGCGCACAGGCACGCGGCGGCGGTGCGCAGGCGGCGCGCGTTCATCCCGCCCCCGCCACGCGGTACGACAGCACGAGCCCGTGCACGAGCAGCGACCAGCCGTCGAGCGCGACGAACAACAGCAGCTTGAACGGCACCGAGATCGTGGTCGGCGAGATCATCTGCATCCCGAGCGCCAGCAGGATGTTCGCGACCAGCAGGTCGACGACGATGAACACGATGTAGATCACGAAGCCGATCTGGAACGCCTTCGTCAGCTCGGCGAGCGTGAAGCTTGGCACCAGCACGAGCAGGTCGTCGTCCTTGATGCCGTCCGCGCGGTTCTTCGGCCAGACCGACGTCGCGGTGCGCACGAAGAATTCGCGGTCGCGCTGCCGCGTATGCGACACGAGGAAATCCTTGATCGGCGGCAGCGCGGCATCGGCGAGCGCGCCGATGTCCGAGGTCGACAACTGCCCCGACGCATCGAAGTGGCGCGCCTGCAGCGCATCGCGGATCGACATTCCGACGGGCGCCATGATGAACAGCGACAGGATCAGTGCGATGCCGTTCAGCACGAGGTTCGGCGGCACCTGCTGGATCCCGAGCGCGGAGCGCAGCAGGCCGAGCACGACCACCAGCTTCGTGTAGCTCGTCACCATCAGCGCCGCGAACGGCGCGATGCCGAGCGCGGCGATCACCGCGATCAGCGCGACCGGATTCGGCAGGTTGCCCATCGTTCAGCGCTCGCGCGGCGCGGGTTGCGTCAGCGTGACGACGCGCACGCCGAGCTTCTGGCCGACCGCGATCAGGTGGCCGGTGCCGATCAGCATCCCGTTCGCGACGAGATGGATCACGCTCTGGTTGATCCCTTGCTGCAGCTCGATCACGGCGCCCGGCTGCAGCGCGCTCAGTTCGCCCAGCGGCATCGACGTGGGCGGCAGCTCGAAGCGCAGGTCGACCGCGAGGCCGTCGAGCGAGCGTGGCGCGTCGCCGGGCGGCGCGTCGTGCGTCGTCGGCGGGGCGGAGTCGGTGCGGGTCGGTTCCAAAGGCATCTCCCTGATTCGTTCGACTGTGAGCCGGTTGCCCGACGGCCGTCCGGTGATCTCCCACGCCGGCGCGGCCGGCAGCCGCGCGACGCACAGCAGGTTCTGCTCGTGCGCCTGCCAGCGCTCGATCGCGATGATGTCGCCGCCGACGACGTCGGCCAGCTCGGCCGTCGTCAGCTCGGTGCGGCCGATTTCGAACACGAGCGGCACGGGCAGGCTCGCGTAGGTCGCGCGCGCGTCGGCGAGCGCGGCCGGCGCGGTCGCGAAGAACACGGCCAGCGCGTCCGGCGCGTCGAACAGCAGCGCGCCGTGGCAGCGCCACGCGGCGTCGGCGCGTCGCAGCTCGAACCGCAGCGCGGCCGGCGCTGCATCCCAGGCCGGTGCGCCGTCGGGCGGCAGCAATGCCACGCGCTGCCGGGTCGCTGCCTGCAGCACCGCAGCGAGCGGCGCGCACAGGTCGGCGAGCAGCGCCGCGCGGATCACGGCCGGGACCGCGGGGTCGGCCGCGTCGCCGAGCCATTCGGTTTCCGCGACCGGGTCGATCCACAGCGTGCCGGCGGCCGGGCCGACGACGAAGCGGTACGCGTGCGCATCGGCGGCCGGCTCGGCGTCGACGCGCCAGCGCACCTCGTACGCGTGCTCGCCGAGCGTGACCGGGACGGCGCCGGTCGCGCCGTACGCATGCGACAGCCCGCGCGCGGCGGCGGCGGACAGGCGCGGCAGGTAGGGCGACGCGTCGAGCGCGACCGCGGCCGGCACGGCGGCGGACGGCGGGGAAGCGGCGGGCATGGCCCGGTTCGCGGCGTCGCCGGCGTCGGCATTCGTCAGGAACAGCGCAGGCACGGCGGGATCGGGGCGGATTCGGCGTTGGTTCGACGGGTTGTTCTGATGCCGGCGGCGCCGGGGGCGCGCGGCTGCTGCGTCGATTGTAGGGACGGCGATGGCCGTGTGCCGCGCCGGAATCCGTAGTCGCGCACATCGTGCGGAGGCGGCGGGAGCGAGGCGCTACGAAGCGCGACGAAGTGCGGTGGAGTGCGTCCGAGTGCGCCGAAGTGGGCGACGCGACGGCTGGCCTCGAAAGCAACCGCCGCCCGGAGGCGGCGGTTGGGGCGCGACTGGCTGGCGGGCCGGGCGGCGTGCAGGCCGCGTCCGGCTGGCAGGCCGCGAGGGGCTGCGAATCCGCGCAGCGCGGTGGGGCAAGCGTGACCGGCGTGCCGCGAACGGGCGGCGCGCGGGTGAAGCGTTACGCGTAGTCGGCGGCCATCGCGGGTTGCGGCGCGGTGCGCAGCATCGGCGCCGCGTCGTGGCGTTCGACGTGCGTCATCGCCGCACCGAACAGCACCAGCCGATAGCCGACCGCGTAGATCGGGATGATTCGCAGGTTCTTGTCGTGTTCGAGCTGCAGCTTCGAACGGATCCGCGAGATATGGGTGTCGAGCGTGCGTGACGACACGCCGAGCTCGCGGCCCCACACGGCTTCCTGGATTGCCTGCCGCGGCACGATCTTGTTCATGTTGTCGAGCAGGAATTCGACGACGTCGAATTCGCGCGGCGTGACGTCAACGACCTTGTTGTCGATTTCGATCGTGCGGCGCACGAAGTTGATTTTTATGTTGTCGATGTACAGGTATTTGCAATCCATGGTGGCCCTCGCATGTCCATAAAGGAGTGTTTGCGGGGTCCTGTGCTGCAACTTTCGGGCCAGGGGGCGGTTGTCAGGGGGGAACGG
>NZ_JACCQA010000027.1:0-97072 GCF_015712215.1 Burkholderia sp. 9779_493 | reverse complement strand
GGGTCGAACGACGCCATCTCCCACCGCTGGTACGCGGTGAGGGTGCCCACGCGATCGCTCGCCGAATCAGACATACGCGTCTTCCGCCTTGCCGCCGATCGCGATCTGGCCGCTCTCGGCGAGGTTGCGCACGATCTGCAGGATGCGGCGCTGCTGCGTCTCGACTTCGGACACACGCACCGGGCCGCGCGCGTCGAGATCCTCGGCGAGCAGTTCGGCCGCGCGCTGCGACATGTTCGCGAGGAACTTCTGGCGCAACGCGGGCGGCGCGCCCTTCAGCGCGACGATCAGCGTTTCCGACTCGACTTCCTTGAGCACCATCTGGATCGCGCGATCCTCGAGGTCGAGCAGGTTCTCGAACACGAACATCTGGTCGATGATCTTCTGCGCGAGATCGGCGTCGTACTGGCGCACGCTTTCGAGCACGCCTTCCTCGTGCACGCTCGTCATGAAGTTCAGGATCTCGGCCGCGGTGCGGATGCCGCCCATCGGGCTGCGCTTCAGGTTGTCGCTGCCGGACAGCAGGCCCGTCAGCACGTCGTCGAGTTCGCGCAGCGCGGCCGGCTGGATGCCGTCGAGCGTCGCGATCCGCAGCAGCACGTCGTTACGCAGCCGTTCGGTGAAGCACGACGCGATCTCCGAGGCCTGGTCGCGGTCGAGGTGCACGAGGATCGTCGCGATGATCTGCGGATGCTCGTTCTTGATCAGCTCGGCCACCGCGCCCGAATCCATCCACTTCAGGCCCTCGATGCCGCTCGTGTCGCTGCCCTGCAGGATGCGGTCGATCAGCACGCCGGCCTTGTCCTCGCCGAGCGCCTTCGTCAGCACCGAGCGGATGTACTCGCTCGAATCGAGCGACAGCGCGGTGTGCTGCTCGGCTTCCTTCACGAAGTCCTGCAGCACGTCCTCGACCTGC
Source organism: Burkholderia sp. 9779_493 (assembly GCF_015712215.1). Classification (NCBI taxonomy): domain Bacteria; kingdom Pseudomonadati; phylum Pseudomonadota; class Betaproteobacteria; order Burkholderiales; family Burkholderiaceae; genus Burkholderia; species Burkholderia sp. 9779_493. The sequence goes on along the minus strand of NZ_JACCQA010000027.1, from coordinate 96,156 downwards.
TCGCGCGTGACGTTCTTCAGCGCGGCCATCGCGGCGCCGATCTTCTGGACCTCGCGCGGCGCGAGGAACTTGAATACCTGCGCGGCCTCTTCCTCGCCGATCGACATCAGCAGCAGCGCGCTCTTGGTCAAGCCTTCAGCGTTCATCGGACACCCAGTTCTTCACGACGGTGGCGACGATCTTCGGATCCTGGCGGGCGATCGTGCGCGCGTAGTCGAGGTTGCGTTCGTAGCGGTTCTTCTCGTTTTCGAAGCCGAGCAGCAGCGGGTCCGGTTCCTCCGCCGCCTTGTCCGGCGCTGGCAGGCCGTCGAGCGCGACCGCGTCTTCCGGCGCCGCGAGCGCCGGCGCGGCCGGCTCGGGCGGCGGGAATGCGCGGCGCATCGCCGGGCGCACGAACATGAAGTACAGCGCCGCCGCGGCCGCCGCGATGCCGAGCCACTTCGCGGCTTCCTTCGCCATCGCGATCATGTCGGGCTGGCGCCACCACGGCAGGTCGGCGTACGGGTCGCTCACGGTCGAGAACGCGCTGTTCACGACGTTCACCGAGTCGCCGCGCTTCTCGTCGTAGCCCATCGCGTCCTTCACGAGCTGCTCGACCTGCGCGAGCTTCGCGGGCGGCAGCGGCTGCATCGTCACGTGGCCCTTCGCGTCGGCGACCGGCTGGTAGTTGACGACGACCGCGACCGACAGCCGCTTCACGCTGCCCATCGGCTGTTCGGTATGGCGGATCGTCTTGTCGAGCTCGTAGTTGGTCGTCTGGTCCTTGCGGTCGCTGACCGGCGTGGTCTGCGGCGCGTTCTGGCCGTTGCCGGCGACGATCGGCGCGGAGGCCGGCTGCGGCGGCGTGTTCGACAGCGCGCCCGGCACGCCCGACGCGCCGCCCTGCGCGAGCTCGGTCGCGCTGCTGGTCTGCTGGCTGCGGATCGCGGCTTGCTGCGGCGTGCCGTTCGGGCCGTAGCTTTCCGACGTCTGCTCGATCTTCGAGAAATCGAGATCGGCGCTGACCTGCGAGCGCGCGTTGCCGGCGCCGAAGATCGGCGCGAGGATCGCGTCGATGCGCTTCTGCGTGTTGTGCTCGACCTGCTGCACATACTTGAGCTGGCTCGCGTCGAGGCCGGAAGCGGACGCGGTCTGGGTCAGCAGGTTGCCGTCCTGGTCGACGATCGTCACGTTCTTGGCCGGCATGTCGGGCACGCCGGACGACACCATCCGCGTGATCGCCTGCACCTGGCCCTCGTCGAGCACGCGGCCCGGGTAGAGGTCGACGAACACCGACGCGCTCGGCGCTTCCTTGTCGCGCACGAACACCGACGGCTTCGGGATCGCGAGATGCACGCGCGCGCCGCGCACGGCGTTGATCGATTCGATGGTGCGCTGCAGCTCGCCTTCGAGCGCACGCTGGTAGTTGATCTGCTCGGCGAACTGGCTGATGCCGAATTTCTGGTTGTCCATCAGCTCGAAGCCGACCGAGCCGCCCTTCGGCAGCCCCATCGCGGCGAGCTTCAGGCGCGTCTCGTGCACCTGGTTCGACGGCACGAGGATCGCGCCGCCGGCATCGGCGAACTTGTAGGGAACGTTTGCCTGCTGGAGCGCGGCGATGATCGCGCCGCCGTCGCGGTCCGACAGGTTGCTGTACAGCACGCGGTAGTCGGGCGCGCGGCTCCACAGCACGAGCGCGGTGATCGCGGCGATCGCGAACGCGACGGCGATCACGAACGGCAGCTTCGGGTTGCCCTTCATCCGCGAGATGCCGGGAATGCGTTCCGCGAAGCCGCCCAGCCCGAAGTCCGCGCCTGCGCCACCCGCGCCCGGCAACGCGGCGGCCGCGGCGGCGCCGGGCGCCGGGCTGAGGCCCGCGCGGGCGTCTGGGTTGATCAGCGAGTTGGCCTGCGAATCCATGCGTCGAGTTTCTCCGGAGCGGGACGACTGAGCTCGCTCGGACGAGCGGGCGGACAATGACACGATGCGATTATCGTGACCGGGGGCGCACTCCGATCGACCGAAAAGAGCGGGGTTTCCCCCGTACTTTCGCGGCTTTGACGCGCGCCGCGCTGCTATCCTTTTTCGCGATCCGGCATGGTGCGCGTGGTGCGGCGCCGGCGGGTCGCCCGGTGCGTCCGGGTCTCTTCTCTATGTCTGGGGACAGCATGACTGCGAACGTCAGCGGAATCGGTTCGGTGTTGCAACAGATGCAGTCGATGGCCGCGCAGGCGTCCGGCGGCGTCGCGAGCCCGACGGCGGCGCTGGCCGGCTCGGGCGCGGCGACGGCCGGCACGTTCGCGAGCGCGATGAAGGCATCGCTCGACAAGATCAGCGGCGACCAGCAGCACGCGCTCGGCGAGGCGAAGGCGTTCGAGGTCGGCGCGCCGAACATCTCGCTGAACGACGTGATGGTCGACATGCAGAAAGCCAATATCGGCTTCCAGTTCGGGCTCCAGGTCCGCAACAAGCTAGTGAGCGCTTACAACGACATCATGCAGATGTCGGTGTGAGGGGACGGCCATCCGGCGACGGCCATCCGGGGTCATCCGCGGACGGTTCAGGGCCTGCCGAACGAGTCCGGCGAGCCGGCATCGCAGGCCCGGCGGCGGCCCCCCGCGCACCTAAAGCTTTTCAAATCCCTTCCGATAACTCCGGTGAAGGCCGCGCCGTGCAACGCACGGCGGCGGCTCCCGTATAGCAGGCAATAACAAGGAGAAGCGCATGTTTTCCCCAGGACACGCTGGAGCCAGTGCGTACGCGCGTGTCGGCGTCGAGACCGGGGTGATGGGCGCCTCCCCGCACCGGCTGATCGCGATGCTGTACCAGGGCGCGCGGCAGGCGATCGCGCTGGCGCGCATGCATCTGCAGCAGGACAACGTGGCCGGGCGCGGCGAGGCGATCGGCAAGGCGATCCGGATCGTCGAGAGCGGCCTGCAGGCGTCGCTGAACCGCGACGCGGGCGGCGAGATCGCCGACCGGCTCAATGCGCTGTACGCGTATATCGGCCGGCGCCTGCTGGAAGCGAACGCGCAGGCGAGCGACGCGATGCTGGTCGAGGTCGACGGCTTGCTCGCGACGCTCGAGGAAGCATGGACGGGCATCGCCCCGGAAGTCGCGCGGATGGCCGCGCAACAGGTAGCGGAAGCATCACGATGAATCACAAGGCCGAATACTTCGCGCGTTACGAGGCGCTCGCCGCAGTGTCGGGCCGGATGCTGTGCGCCGCGCGCGGCGCCGACTGGAGCGCGTTGCCGGGGTTGCAGGCCGAATTCATGCAGCTTGTCGACGGGTTGAAGGAGGCCGATCCGGGCGTCGCGCTCGACGAATCGGATCTCGGCCGCAAGCTCGACCTGATCCGCCGCATCCTGGCCGACGACGCCGCGATCCGCGATCTCGCGAGCCCGGACGTCGCGCGGCTGTCCGCGCTGTTCGAGGCGCGGCGCTCGACCCAGGTATTGACCGATCTCTACCGCGCGCGCGGGTAGGGCCGGGTTCCGGGAGACGGGCGCGAAGCGTCCGGGCCCGGTGCCGCACGCGGCGCGCGCTGTTCCCGCGGGCGGCACCGGCGTGCCGAACCCGGATTCGCAACGATGTGGCTGATATAAGCAGGCTCCGATCATGACCGGTATCGACTCCGTTGCGGCCGCGCTGCTGGCGAGCCGCCTCGACAGCCTGCTGACCGGCACCGTTTCGGCGCCCGCCGGCGGCGGCGCCACCGCGCAGGTCGGCACGCCGGGCGCCGGCGCATCGTCCGCGCCGCCGGCCGGCAGCCCGCCCGCCGCGCCGCCGGCTTCCACGCAGACCGCGCTGTCCGAGGTCGGGCGCGTGCTCGACGCGATCTCGCGCTCGGGCGGCGATGCGACACCGGCGATCGTCGGCCGGCTGCCGCTGCTGGCCGATCCCGCCGTGCTGCTCAGCGATACGCCCGTGCCGGCGCGTGCGCCGGCGGTGTCCGGTCCCGCCGCGCCTGCCACGCCGGCTTCGGCTCAAGCGTCGTCCGTCGCGGCCGCGCGCGATGCGCTCGCGCCGCCGCCGGTCGCGGCGCTGCGTGCGGCGCTCGCGCAGGCCGTGAGCGAAAGCGGCCTGTTCTACGAATCCCATCTCGCACAGTGGCTGGCCGGCCAGCGTCCGCTCGCGGCGCTGATGCGGGAGCCGCAGGCACGCCTCGCGACCGCGCTCGCGCCGGTCGACCCGGAAGCCGTCCCGCACGCATCGCCCGACGTGCTCGATGAACTGCTCGCGCAGCGCCCGCCGCTGTCGGCCGCCGCGCGGGCAAGCGCGCAACCGCCGGCGCAGGGCGGCGCACCCGCGCGCGAGCCCGCGCAGCCCGCACTTGCGGCGGCCCGGCAGGGCGCGTCGCTGCCGTCCGACCCGGCCGATCCGCTGGCTGCGCACGCCGATGCGCGCTGGACGCCCGCGCGTGCCGAGCTGGCTGCCGCGTCGCCCGATCCGCAGCCGCCGCTCGCGACCGTGCATCCGGCCGCCGTGCCGCTCGTTCGGCAACAGCTCGACGCGCTCGCGACCGACCAGTTTCGCTGGACCGGCGAGGCGTGGCCCGGCGCGCGGCTCGACTGGACGATCGAACCCGACGAGCCCGGCCACCGTGCGCCGCGCGGCGGCGGGGACGACGACGCGGGCGACGGCATCGCGTGGCGCACGCGCCTGACGCTGACGCTGCCGTCGCTCGGCACGGTCGATGCCGAGCTGGTGCTGAACGGCGCGCAACTCGTCGCGCGGCTGCGCGCGAACCAGACGGGCGCCGACCGTCTCACGCGTAACGAAGCCGCGCTGCGGCAGCGGCTCGAAGGCTCGGGGCTCAAGGTGGGCGGGCTGTCGATCCGTGCGGTCGACGACGGGCCGGACGGCTTCGACCTGTTCGCCGCGCAGGCCGCCGCCGCCGCGTATGCGCGCGGCGCGGCCGGCGGCGCCGACGTGCGGGTGCCGGGCGACGATGACGAGGCGCTGCCATGAGCACGACGTCCCGCAAGCGTGCGGCCGCGCTCGTCTACGACCCGAAAGGCGGCGATGCGGCGCCGCGCGTGGTCGCGAAGGGCTACGGCGTGCTCGCCGAGATGATCGTCGCGCGCGCGCACGATGCGGGGCTGTACGTGCATACGGCGCCGGAGATGGTGTCGCTGCTGATGCAGGTTGATCTCGACGACCGGATTCCGCCGCAGCTTTACCAGGCGGTCGCTGACCTGCTCGCGTGGCTGTACGCGCTCGATCGCGCCGAACCCGCGCCGGACGACGCCGCGCCGCGTTTCCCGCTGCCGCCGTTGCGCTGAAAGGCCCGCCGACGGGCGGATTATTACGAAATGCTGTCCGATGCTTGCGGGATCATTCTGTCGGTATCTGCCATCGATCGATCGTCATCGCAAGGCAACGCACGCCTTTCCTTCTCGTTCTCGCGCACCCCGGCCTTGTCGCTTCGTATGCGTATGGATTGAGCCGGCGGTCGATTTATGTAATGATATCCATTCTCATTTTCATGCTGCCCGGGCGGCGCGCACTCCCTGCGCGCCGCCCGTCGTTTTGAACGAATGGATACTTTCGCGTGAACGCGCCCGAAACGATCGACCCGCCCAAGACGGGCATGCCGCGCGCCGGCGTCACCGTGCTGCACCCGGCGGGCCGCCCGCTGAGCGACGACGAACTGGCCGCGCGCCGCCAGCGCTCGCGCCGTGCGACCTTCATCAAGTGGCTGCGCAAGGTGCACGGCTGGGTCGGGCTGTGGGGCGCGGTGCTCGGGCTGCTGTTCGGCGTGACCGGCATGCTGCTGAACCATCGCGCGCCGCCGCTGAAAATTTCGACCGGTGAGCCGCAGGTCGAGGAGATGCAGATCGCGCTGCCCGATCCGGTGCCGAAGACGCCCGCCGCGATGACGAAGTGGCTGCAGCAGGAGCTGCAGTTCGACGGCAAGCCGGGCCGCATGCGCAAGGAGCCCGCGCAGGCCGTCGCATGGGGCGACAAGCGCGTGATGCAGCCCGAGCACTGGCAATTCGGCGTGTTCGGGCCGCACCAGAACCTGCAGGCCGAGTATTGGGTCGGCAACGGCTACGTGTCGGTGAAGCGCACCGGCAACACGTTCCTGACGACGCTGAACAACCTGCATCGCGGTGTCGGGATGAATCTCGGCTGGGTGCTGCTGATGGATACGATCGCGGGCTCGCTGATCCTGCTGTCGCTGACCGGCGTGCTGCTGTGGACCGAGCTGAACAAGCGCCGCACGGTCGGCGTCGTGCTGGTGGTCGGTTCGGTTGCCGCGGCGCTGGCCGCCGGCCTGACCTGAGCGCGGGTCGCGCCGGGGTAGCGGCCGGCGGGCGTGATCGCCCGCCGCCGCCGCGGGTCAGAGGCCGCAGGCCGCGCCGCTGTTCGCCGCGATTTCGCGCGCGGCCTTCGCGCCTTCGACCTGCAGGATCGTCGGCAGCGACACGTTGTTCTTCGCGGCGGTGATCTCGGCGAGGATCGAGATCGCGATTTCCGGCGGCGTCCGGCTGCCGATGTAGATGCCGGCCGGCCCGTGCAGCCGGGCCAGTTCCACTTCGTTCAGATCGAATTCGCGCAGGCGCTCGCGCCGCGCCGCGTTGTTGCGCCGCGAGCCGAGCGCGCCCACGTAGAACGCGGGGGTCTTCAGCGCCTCCATCAGCGCGAGATCGTCGAGCTTCGGGTCGTGCGTGAGCGCGATCACCGCCGAACGCGCATCGAGCTTCATGTCGAGCACCGTATCGTCGGGCATCGTGTGCACGACGCGCGTGCCCGGCACGTCCCACGCATCCGTGTATTCGTCGCGCGGATCGCAGACCGTCACCTGGTAGTCGAGCCCGACCGCGATCTGGCACAGATAGCGCGACAACTGGCCGGCGCCGATCACGAGCATCCGGTAGCGCGGCCCGTGGATCGTCACGAGGCGTTCGCCGTCGAACGCGAGCCCGTCGGTCGCCTGCGCGGGCGACAGCGACGCGCGGCCGGTCGCGAGCGTCATCGTGCGCGTGACGAGGCGGCCGGCCTCGACTTCCGCGCACAGTGCGGCGATCCCGCTGTCGCGCGTGAGCGGTTCGAGCACCAGCTGGATCGTGCCGCCGCAAGGCAGCCCGAAGCGGTGCGCTTCCTCGGCGGTCACGCCGTACTTGAGCGCTTCCGGGCGCGCATCGGCCGCGATGCCGCTCGCATGCACGCGGGCGATCAGGTCGTCCTCGATGCATCCGCCGGACACGGAGCCGACCACCAGGCCGTCCTCGCGCACGGCGAGCATCGCGCCTTCGGGGCGCGGCGACGAGCCCCACGTCTTCACGACCGTCACGAGCAGCACGCGGCGCCCTTCTTCGAGCCAGCGCGCGCTGGATTTCAGTACATCGAGATCGACGCTTTCCATCGTTTTTTCCTGTTGCCGGACGGCCCGCCGGGCGGCGCCGTCATTCGATGGCCGGATTATGAACCGCCCGGCGCGCGCGTGCAGGCGGCGCGGCGGCGGGGGCGGGCAAATCCGGACGATCGGGCAAGAGATCGCGACGATCGGACACTGATCGCGCGGCGGCCGAGGGTTCGGGAGAGGGGGCGTGCGGAGCCGGGGCGGTTCCGCGTGGGGTTCGTCATCGCGCGCCGCGGCGGCGCGCGATGACGGCGCTCAGTGCGCGTCGGGGTGGCCGTGCGCGAGCTTCGAGTGGTGTCGCGAGTACAGTGCGTAGATCACGAGGCCGATCACGAGCCAGATGCCGAACGCGGCCCACGTGACGGGCTGCAGGTTCAGCATCAGGAACAGGCACGATGCGACCGCGAGGATCGGCACCACCGGCACGCCCGGGCAGCGGAACGCGCGCGGCAGTTCGGGGTGGGTGCGGCGCAGCACGAGCACGGCGATCGACACCATCGAGAATGCCGCGAGCGTGCCGATGTTGATCAGCTCGGCGAGCACGTTGAGCGGCACGAGCGCGGCGATCAGCCCGAAGAACAGGCCGACCAGCCAGGTGGTCAGGAACGGCGTCGCATAGCGCGGATGCACGCGCGACAGCGCGGCCGGCAGCAGCCCGTCGCGCGACATCGCGAAGATCACGCGCGTCTGGCCGTAGCTCATCACGAGGATCACGGTGAGCATGCCGAGCACCGCGCCGAGATCGATGAAGCCCGCGACCCACTTCTCGCCGGCGACCTGCAGCGCGTACGAGATCGGGTGCGAGATGTTCGCGTACTGGGCCGACGGCACGATGCCGGTCGCGACCGCGGCGACCGTCACGTACAGCACCGCGCACACCGCGAGCGACGCGATGATGCCGATCGGCAAATCGCGCTTCGGGTTCTTCACTTCCTCGGCCGCCGACGACACCGCGTCGAAGCCGATGAACGCGAAGAACATCACGGCGGCCGCGCCGAACACGCCGTTCCAGCCGTGCGGCATGAACGGCTTCCAGTTCGCGGGCGTCACGTGGAACAGGCCGACCGCGATCACCAGCAGCACGACCGACACCTTGATGAACACCATGATGTTGTTGATGCGGGTCGATTCGCGGATGCCGATCGACAGCAGCGTCGTGATCACGATCATCACGAGGAACGCGGGCAGGTTGAACCACGTGGTGACGCCCGGCACCGCGCCGGGCGCGGCCGTCAGCACGGTCGGCAGCGACAGCCCGAAGCCCTGCAACAGCGACTGCAGGTAGCCCGACCAGCCGACCGACACGGCCGACGACGCGAGGCCGTACTCGAGCATCAGGTCCCAGCCGATGATCCACGCGACCAGCTCGCCGAGCGTCGCGTACGAATACGTGTAGATCGAGCCGGCGACGGGGATCGTCGACGCGAACTCCGCGTACGACAGCGCGGCGAGGCCGCACGCGATCGCGGCGATCACGAACGACAGCATCAGCGCGGGGCCGGCCTGGACGGCGCCGGTGCCGGTCAGCACGAAGATGCCGGTGCCGATGATCGCGCCGATGCCGAGGAAGGTGAGGTCGATCGCGCCGAGCGCTTTCTTGAGCCCGGCGGCTTGCGCGCCGGCGATCATGCGATCGACGTTTTTCTTGCGGAAGAGAGACATTGCGGATGAATCGCCAGCGCGCGCAGGCACGGCGCGTTGACTGAGTGAAAACCCATAATTTTAGCTGATTTGGCGTGCAAGCCCCGCTGCGGCGCCGCGGTGCGCCGTGGAATCGTCCGATAAAACAAGCGCTTGCGCCCGGAGCGGGCGCGGTTGGGCGCGGCGCGGCGTGCGCCGCGTCGCGGGATCGGACGAATTCGAATGGGCCGGGGGGGCTCAGGCGCCGGCCGTGGGCGCCATGTCGACGAGCCGGTTGCTCATCACGTAGAACGTGAGTTCCGCGTTGTTGGACAGCCGCATCTTCTCGAGCAGCCGCGACCGGTACACGCTCACCGTCTTCACCGACAGCGACAGCGTGTTCGCGATATCGGTGAGCCGCTTGCCGGACGCGAGCATGCAGAGCGTCTGATATTCGCGATCGGACAGCTTCTCGTGCGGCAGCGGTTCGTTCTCGAACGACACGTATTCGGCGAGCGCCTCGGCCATCGCGGGGCTCACGTACTTGCGCCCGGCCGCGACCTGCTGGATCGCGCCGATCATCTGCGCGGCGTTGACCGTCTTCGACAGGTAGCCGGCCGCGCCGGCCTTCAGCGCGCGCACCGCGTACTGGTCCTCGCGGTACATCGAGAACATCAGCACCGGCGTGCGCGTCAGCTTGCGCTTGAGGCGCTTGAGCACCTCGATGCCGTTCGTGTCGGGCAGCGAGATGTCGAGCAGGATCACGTCGAATTCCTGCTTGTCGACGGCCGCCATCGCGTCGCCGCCGTTCTCGGCCTCGGTCACGTCGCGCGCGACGCCGCGGTCGATCAGCAACTGGCGGATCCCTTGCCGGACGATCGCGTGATCGTCCACGAGCAGGATGTTCAGGCTCATCGCGACCTCACGAAAGCGACGTGCGGCGTGCCGCGACGGGCACCGCGAGCAGCGAATCCCACGCGAAGCGCGCGGTGACGCGCGTGCCGCGACCGGTTGCCGGCGTGGCCGTCTCGAAGCTGCCGCCGAACGCCTCGCAGCGCGCGCGCATGCCGGCGAGGCCGTAGCCGCTGCGGCGATTGCGCGCGAAACCGGTCCCATCGTCGGTGACACTCAGCGACAGGTGCGTGCCGTCGGTGACGATCCGCACGTCGATCGACGTCGCGCGGGCGTGTTTCGCGACGTTCGACAGCGCTTCCTGCGCGACGCGGAACACCGCGAGCGCGCCGGCGCCGGCGATTTGCGTAAGGCGCGCGTCGGCCGCGCACACGAAGCTCGTGCGCAGGCCGGTGCGCGCCGCATGGGTGTCGATCCACGACGACAGCGCGCCGACCACGCCTGCGTCGAGCGCCGGCGTGTCGCGCTCGTCGATCAGCCGGCGATTCGCGTCGGTCGCGGCGTCGAGCGCCTGCTGCGCCAGCGCCAGCGCGCGCAGGCAGCCTTCCGGCGCATCGGCCGGCAGCCACGTTTGAACGTTTGCGAGCGCGAAGCGGGCAGCGGTCAATTCGGCGCCGAGCCCGTCGTGCAGCTCGCCGGCCAGATGGCGGCGGGCCGCTTCGTCGGCGGCGAGCAACTGGGCGGAAAGTGCCGCGATCCGTGCGGCGGACGCGTCGCGTTTCGATGCGACGTCGGCCAGGGGCGAAGTCGCGGCGCAGCCGGGCATGCGCTGCCGCGACGGGAACGGGGCGTGGGCGCCCGAGGGCGCGTTAAGCGACGTATCCATGACTCTCCCTGCTGTCAGAAAGCGGTTCAGACACCGGCTGGTTGCGTGCACCGGCTGCCGTTTCGATGACGGTCGCCGCCAGAGAATCGCTCCATGCCGAGGTAACAAAAGTTACGTCTTGTAACACTTGCATCCGACCCTTCCACTCTCATCCGAACGGCAACCACGCGCGGCGAATAATATCTCAAAATTTCTGAAAAGGTCATGTCGGGCGGACATTTAAGGGTAAATGTGAATAATCGGAATGAACCTGTTGTAGGAAAAACACTGACACCCGAACACCGGGCGATGACGTATCCAAATGTAACTATTTGAGATGGAATGGTCCCAGTTTGTTACGAATTCGCCAAGTCCGGACGAAAAAAAACCGGAGCTTTCGCTCCGGTTCTTGATGCGGCACAAATTCGGGGATCGATCAGTCCACGAATGCGCGCTCGATCACGTAGTGACCCGGCGCGCTGTTCTTGCCTTCGACGAGGCCGGCCTGCTTCAGCAGGTCGGTCGTGTCCTTCAGCATCGCGGTGCTGCCGCACAGCATCACGCGGTCGTTTTCCGGCGAGAAGGCCGGCACGCCGAGATCCGTGAACAGCTTGCCCGTCGCGATCAGGTCGGTGATCCGGCCCTCGTTGTCGAACGCTTCGCGCGTGACGGTCGGGTAGTAGACGAGCTTTTCCTTGATGATGTCGCCCAGGTACTCGTGGCCCGGCAGGTCGTGCTTGATGTAGTCCATGTACGCGAGCTCGCCCTTCAGGCGGCACGTGTGGGTCAGGATCACCTTGTCGAAGCGGTCGTAGATGTCCGGATCGCGGATGATCGACATGAACGGCGCGAGGCCCGTGCCCGTCGACAGCATCCACAGCGTCTTGCCCGGCAGCAGGTTGTCGGCGACCAGCGTGCCCGTCGGCTTCTTGCCGATCAGCACCGTGTCGCCCACCTTCAGGTGCTGCAGGCGCGACGTCAGCGGGCCGTTCTGCACCTTGATGCTGAAGAACTCGAGATGCTCCTCGTAGTTCGGGCTGACGATCGAATAGGCGCGCGCGAGCGGCTTGCCGTCGACTTCGAGGCCGACCATCGTGAATTCGCCGTTGTTGAAGCGCAGGCTCGCCTCACGGGTGCAGGTGAAGCTGAAAAGCGTGTCGGTCCAGTGATGGACGGATTGGACGGTGGCGGTGTCGTATTTGCTCATGGCTTTGAAAACGGACGCGCGTGGCGAACGCGTGTAACGGGCCCAAAAACGGGCAAAAAACCGAGTGCGACGGCCCGATCGCGGATCGGCCGGCCGGCGCGTCGGACACGCGCCTTCTCGATGACAGACGTTTGAGGAACTCGTTATTTTACCCTGTTGACGCGGATCGCGGGCTTGACCCCCGCGGCTGCGCGGATTTGGCGCAACAGATCCTTTCAATATGCTTTCCATGATCGGCTGCGCGTGTCGCGGCGAGTGCGGCGTGCTCCGGCAGCGCCGTGACCGGGGGCGCCGCGGGACCGCGGGCGCTACTGCGGATCGAGGCGCAGGCGCGCGATGTACGGCAGGTGGTCCGACAGCCACGCGGCTTCGCCGGACGGCGCACGCCATTCGAGCGGCGTCAGCCCGCGCACGAACATCTTGTCGAGCGCGAGCGCCGGCGAGAACGCGGGGAACGTGCGGCCCGATTCGCCGAGCAGCGTCGCGACCTCGGACAGCCCGATCTCGCCGAACAGCGCGACCGAATCGTTGCGCCAGTCGTTGACCGCGGGCGCTACTGCGGATCGAGGCGCAGGCGCGCGATGTACGGCAGGTGGTCCGACAGCCACGCGGCTTCGCCGGACGGCGCACGCCATTCGAGCGGCGTCAGCCCGCGCACGAACATCTTGTCGAGCGCGAGCGCCGGCGAGAACGCGGGGAACGTGCGGCCCGATTCGCCGAGCAGCGTCGCGACCTCGGACAGCCCGATCTCGCCGAACAGCGCGACCGAATCGTTGCGCCAGTCGTTGAAATCGCCGGCGAGCACGAGCGGATCGTCGCCCGCGTTGCGCACGATCCAGTGCGCGATCCAGTGCATCTGGCGCAGCCGCGCGGCGCGCGTGAGCGCCAGGTGCGCGCACAGCAGCGTGACCGGGCGGGCGCCCGCAAGCGTCGCACGGGCGACGAGCAGCCCGCGCCGCTCGAAGCGGTGCGCGGAGATGTCCCAGCGGCCGCCGAGATCGAGCGGATGCGGCGACAGGATCGCGTTGCCGTGCCGCCACGACGGCTTGAACACGTTCGGCCCGAGCGCGATCTGCCAGTCGAGCGCCTGCGCGATCTCGGTGGCCTGGCAATGCCACACGTCGTCGACCGTGTCGTCCATCGGCGCGCCGAAGCCCGGTGCGAGCATCGGGCGCGGCATGCGGCGCGCCATCGCTTCCTGCAGGAAATACACGTCGGCGTGGGTCGACTGCATCCAGTCGCGCATCGCGTTCCACGCGGTGAAGCCGAGCGGCGAGCGGCCCTTGTGCAGGTTCCAGCTGACGGCGGTGATTTCGTCGGGCGCGGCGTGCGGTTCGGCGAACGGCAGGGAGAGAGCGTCGGCGGACATGACGCTCAGTCCTTCGCGACGTGCGCGCGCACGCGGTACACGAGATGCGGATGCTGCTCGACGAGCGTCCAGTCGGTCCACGCCTCGCCGCCGACCGACAGACCGGGGTGGCTCGCGACGATCTGCCGCGGCGACGCGGGCACGCACGGATCGCCGCGCGTCGCGTTTTCGTCGTCGAGCGTTTCCTGCACGTCGAGCCCGAGCGACACGGTGTTCGCGTTGGCGTCGACGGCGAGCGGGGCGACCGTCACCGAGCGCGAGCGCTCGGTCGGCACGACGCGCGCGGCATTGCCGCAGCCCACCGGCACGGATGACGGATAGCGATGGGTATCGGTGCGGGACTGGCCCACGGTGGTGTTTTGCTGGAACGTGTCGATCGTCTGACCGTCGCGCACCACCTGGATTTCCCATGCGACGACGGCCGGCGCGGGGCTCTGCGCATGGGCGGCGAGCACGACGCTCGCAAGCAGGACGGCCAGGCCGTGTTTCAGCATGAAACGTCTCCGGAAACGCGGGATAGCGGGGAACGGACGCACATCTTACGCCCGATCGATTTCGGTCGCGATGTGACGGGACGCGCCGCGACGGGTTCGCAGCACGATGCGGTCCTGCTCGACAGGTAAGGACGCGTCATGCGTTTTCAAGCGAAAAAGCGCGCGAACTCGGCGACGCTCGCGCGCTCGGTGACGAGGCGGTTCTCGATCGCGTCGGGGTCCGCATGGCCGAGCGACATGCCGCAGACGAGCTGCTCGTTGGCCGGAATGTCGAGATGTTCGGCGACGATCCGGTGAAACGGCACGAACGCGGCCTGCGGGCAGGTGTCGAGGCCGCGGGCGCGCGCGGCCGTCATCACGCCTTGCAGGAACATCCCGCAGTCGAGCCAGGCCCCCAACGTCATCACGCGGTCGAGCGTGAAGAACAGCGCGACCGGCGCATCGAAGAAACGGAAATTGCGCGCGTGTTGCGCATGCATGCGCGCCTTCTCGTCGCGGCCGATGTTCAACAGGCCGTACAGGTCCCAGCCGACCTTGCGGCGCCGGTCGATATACGGCGACACCCATTCGCGCGGGTAGTAGTCGTATTCGGCGACGTATTTCTCGTCGCGCGCGGGATCGTCGTAGGCCGCGGTGAGCGCGGCGGCGAGCGCGTCGCGCGTGGCGCCCGTCGCGACGTACACGCGCCACGGCTGGATGTTGGTGCCCGACGGCGCGCGGCTCGCGGCTTCGAGGATCGCCTCGAGCGTGTCGCGCGGCACGGGCGTCGGCAGGAACGCGCGGATCGCGCGGCGCGACTTGAGCGCGGCGTCGACGGTATCGACGGAACGGATCGCGTCGGCGTCGACGCGCGGGGAAGCAGTGGGGACGGACATCGGCAACTCTTCGGGCGAGGCGTCTGGCGCGGTGCGGGAGCAGCGTGTGCGCGGCGCGCGAACGCCAGCGGCGCGCCCGGCGCGAGCGTCGTGAACTGTCGATCATACGCCGCGGCGCACGACCGTGCAGCGCGGGCGCGCTGTTAGCAGCAGACTCCCCCGGCTGCTTGCTTGCACGGCGATGCGGGATCGCTACACTGAAATCGTAAGGGTCTGATGAGTGTGTGACGGCAAGGCAGCGAGGTTGGTATGACGACGGCGATGGTGAAACAGGAACTGGCGGTGGCGTCCTTCAGCACGGTGTACGACCTCGAGCAGGTCGAGACGGCGCTGGGCGACCTGAACGAGAGCGCAAGCGACGCACTGCGCTCGACCTACGAGAAGATGCTCAAGACGGGGAATCTGCGCTTTTGCGTGAAGCCGAACCGGATGCCGTCGTTCGACGCGCTCGGCGAGGCGTTGCCGAATTTCGGCGAGCCGCTCGACGACGTGCGCAAGCAGATCGCGCTGTGTCTCGAAACGGACGACCGGCTCGAACTGATGCCGATCCTGCTGCTCGGGCCGCCCGGGATCGGCAAGACGCATTTCGCGAAGGCGCTCGCGCAACTGCTCGGCACCGCGTACCACTACGTGCCGATGAGTTCGCTGACGGCCGGCTGGATCCTGTCGGGCGCGTCGTCGCAATGGAAGAACGCGAAGCCCGGCAAGGTGTTCGACGCGCTCGTGAACGGCAGCTATGCGAACCCGGTGATCGCGGTCGACGAGATCGACAAGGCCGGCAGCGATGCGCAATACGATCCGCTCGGCGCGCTGTATGCGTTGCTCGAGCACGACACCGCGCGCGCGTTCGTCGACGAATTCGCGGAAGTGCCGATCGACGCGGGCAACGTGATCTGGATCGCGACCGCGAACGACGCGCAGGCGATTCCGGAGCCGCTGCTCAACCGGATGAACGTGTACGAGATTGCGCCGCCCGATGCAGCCGGCGCACGCCGGATCGCGCAGACGATCTACGACGAGATCCGCACGTCGCATGCGTGGGGGCGGCGCTTCCCCGAGACGCTCGGCGACGATGCGCTCGACGTGCTGGCCGCGACGCCGCCGCGCACGATGCGCCGAGCGCTGCTGCACGCGTTCGGCGCCGCGCGGCTCGACGGTCGCGACGCGATCGGGCCGGCCGACATCCGCGCCGACGAAGGCGCGGCGAAGCGCCGGCCGATCGGCTTCTGACGCGGCCACGCGCGCCCGGCCGCGGCGCGCGTGGCATTCGTCGCATTCGTGGCCGCATCGTTGTCTGCGCCACCGTCCGCATCGCCGCGACGCGATACGTCGGCGTTCGGCAAGCGGGCGAACCGGGACGTACAATTCTTCTCTCTCCCTTCGACGCGCGAGCAGCGCGAAAAGCCATGGAGCAGACGGATTGTGTCGTGATCGGCGCGGGTGTCGTCGGTCTGGCGATTGCGCGCGAACTGGCCGCGCGCGGGCGTGAAACGATCGTGCTGGAGGCGACCGACGCGATCGGTACGGGCACGAGTTCGCGCAACAGCGAGGTGATTCACGCGGGGCTTTACTATCCGCGCGGGTCGCTGAAGGCGATGTCGTGCGTGCACGGGCGCGACCTGCTGTACGAATTCTGCGAGACCCATCATGTGCCGCACCGGCGTACCGGCAAGCTGCTCGTCGCGACGAGCGCCGCGCAGGTGAAGCAGTTGAAGGCGATCGCCGCGCGCGCCGCCGAAAACGGCGTGCTCGACCTGCTGCCGCTCACGCGCGCCGAGGCGCAGACGCTTGAGCCCGCGCTCGAATGCGTGGAGGCGCTGTTCTCGCCGTCGACCGGCATCGTCGACAGCCACCAGCTGATGCTCGCGCTGCTCGGCGACGCGGAGCGCGACGGCGCCGTGTGCGCGCTGCACGCTCCGGTCGAGTCGATCGACGTGCTGCGTGGCGGCCGCTTCATCGTGCGCACCGGCGGCGGCGCGCCGGCCGAGATCGACGCCACCTGCGTGATCAACAGCGCGGGGCTCGGCGCACAGGCGCTCGCGCGCCGCACGCGCGGCCTCGATCCGCGCTGGGTGCCGCCGCTTTATTTCGCGCGCGGCAATTATTTCAGCCTGTCGGGCCGTGCGCCGTTCTCGCACCTGATCTATCCGATGCCCGATCGCGCGGGGCTCGGCGTGCACCTGACGCTCGATCTTGGCGGGCAGGCGCGCTTCGGCCCGGACGTCGAGTGGTGCGATTCGCTGCGCTACGAAGTCGATCCGGCGCGCGCGGGCGCGTTCTACACGTCGATCCGCGCGTTCTGGCCGGGCTTGCCCGACGATGCACTGCAGCCGGCGTACGCGGGTATCCGGCCGAAGCTCGCGGGGCCCGGCGAGCCGCCGGCCGACTTCATCGTGCAGGGGGCCGCGCAGCACGGCGTGCGCGGACTCGTGAACCTGTTCGGCATCGAGTCGCCGGGGCTCACCGCGTCGCTCGCGCTCGCGCAGCGGGTGGGCGACATGGTGTCGCGCGCGTGATGCACGGCCCGCGTCCGTGCGGGCCGGCCGCGCGAAACCCGTGTGAAATCCCTTATCTCCGGCATTTCGGCGCGCACATTTATTCGCTTGGGCGTTATTCTGTCGAACGGCCGTCGCCAGAACGGCTTTCAAACCAATAACGTTGGAGCGAGTCCCCCTATGAAAGCAACCCGTCGGAGTTTCCTGATTACGAGTATTGGTGCCGTGTCCGCGCTGGCACTGTCGCGTGAAGCGCTGGCCGATGCGCCGATGCTGTCGGAAACCGATCCGACCGCGGCGGCGCTCGGCTACAAGGCCGATGCCACCAAGGTCGACAAGACGAAGTATCCGAAATACGCAGCGGGCCAGGATTGCGCGGCCTGCATGCTGTACCAGGGCAAGAAGGGCTCGACGTCGGGCCCGTGCGGCGCCTTCCCCGGCAAGCAGGTCGCGGCGAAGGGCTGGTGCAGCGCATTCTCGAAGATGGGTTGAGGCCGGTGCGGCATCGTGCGATGCCGCATTGTGGCGAAAACCGCAAAACGCTCGCTGTCGTTCGATGGCGAGCGTTTTTTATTGCTTGAAAACGGTTCCGGCGCTTTCTACACTCGCTGCACACCTGCGCGGCGCGGCATGCCCGCGCGCCGCGCCGCCCGACACGGCGAATTCACGAGGACGAGGCACGCATGGCGACGATTGCGAATTCAACGAAAACGATCCGGCCCGAGCGTGCGCTGAACCGGCGCGCGGTGGCGGCCGCCGTGATCGGCAATGCACTCGAGTGGTACGACTTCACGGTGTTCGGCTTCATGACGGTCGTGATCGCCGAACTGTTCTTCCCCACCTCCAGCGAATACTCGTCGCTGCTGCTGACCACCGCGACGTTCGGCGTCGCGTTCTTCATGCGCCCGATCGGCGGCATCGTGTTCGGGCTGTACGCGGACCGCGCGGGCCGCAAGGCCGCGCTGTCGCTCGTGATCCTGCTGATGACGGCCGGCATCTTCCTGCTCGCGATCGCGCCGCCCTATGCGGCGATCGGCATCGGCGGGCCGATCCTGATCGTGCTCGGCCGCCTGCTGCAGGGCTTCTCGGCGGGCGGCGAATTCGGCAGCTCGACCGCGCTGCTGATCGAAGCGGCGCCGTTCTCGAAACGCGGTTTCTACGGCAGCTGGCAGATGGCGAGCCAGGCGGCCGCGCTGCTGATCGGCGCGCTCGTCGGCGCGGCCGTCACGCGCGGGCTGTCGCACGACGCGCTGCGCAGCTGGGGCTGGCGCGTGCCGTTCGTCCTCGGGCTGCTGATCGGCCCGATCGGCTTCTACATCCGCCGCCATCTCGCCGATTCCGAAGCGTTCCTGCATGCGCAGCAGAACGCGCGCCGCGCGACGCTCGGCGAAGTGTTCACGCGCCACCCGCGCGAGGTGCTGTGCGGGCTCGGCTCGGTGATCGCGCTCACCGTGACGATCTACGTGCTGATCAGCTACCTGCCGACCTTCGCGGTGAAGCAGCTGAAGCTGCCGTATGCGGAATCGTTCTACGCGGTGATCATCGGCAACCTGCTGCTGATGGTGCTGTCGCCGATCGCGGGCGCGTGGTCGGACCGCATCGGCCGCAAGGGGCTGTCGCTGTGGTCGCTCGTGCTGACGCTCGCGCTGATGTACCCGCTGTTCGCATGGCTCGACGCGGCGCCGAGCATCGGGCGGCTGATCGCGGTGCAGGCCGTGCTGTCGGTGACGCTGGCAGGCTACTACGGGCCGTTCGGCGCGATGATCGCCGAGCTGTTCCCGGCCAACGTGCGCTCGACCGGGCTGTCGATCGCGTACAACGTCGCGGTGATGCTGTTCGGCGGCTTCGGCCAGTTCATCGTCACGTGGCTGATCAAGGTCACCGGCACGCCGCTCGCGCCGACCTACTACGTGATGGCGGGCCTCGCGCTGTCGATCGTCGCGGTCGCGTTCGTGCCCGCGCGCAGCGCCGACCTCGATGCGCCGGCGTGACGACATGACGATTTGAGGGCGGTCATCGAATCGTTTCGCCAAACGCAATGATGTGATGCAGAACGCGGGGAAACGGTGTGTCGCCCCTTCGCGTTCGCACCCGAATTGTTTAGTCGTCGAACGAAACATGCCGCGAAATGGACGGAATTGTCGCTCGCGCGCGTGGTTGCATTTTTTACCCACACTAAAAATCGGCAAAAACCCGGCGGGCGTATAGAAGAGTTTTTTCTCCAGCTTGTTGCAGCATCGTTAGCTCAAGTAATATCCGCGTACGCCGGCTCCCTGGCGGGACCGGTTCCGATCTGGAGACCTGGAGGAAACATGGAATACAACCGTCTGTTGCACACCCTGCGTGTTACCGCCATGGCAGGCGTGGCAGCGGCATCGCTCGGCGTCGCGGGTTCTGCATTCGCACAGATCCCGAACAAAACGCTCGTCTACTGCTCAGAAGGCAGCCCGGCGGGTTTCGATTCCGCGCAATTTACGACCGGCGTCGACTTCACCGCCGCCACGTTCACCGTCTACAACCGCCTCGTCGAATTCGAGCGCGGCGGCACGAAGGTCGAGCCCGGCCTCGCCGAGAAGTGGGACGTGTCGTCCGACGGCAAGGTGTACACGTTCCACCTGCGCCACGGTGTGAAGTTCCATACGACCGACTTCTTCAAGCCGACGCGTGAATTCAATGCGGACGACGTCGTGTTCTCGTTCCAGCGCATGCTCGATCCGAACAATGCGTTCCGCAAGGCGTACCCGGTGTCGTTCCCGTACTTCACCGACATGGGTCTCGACAAGCTGATCACGAAGGTCGAGAAGGTCGATCCGTACACCGTGAAGTTCACGCTGGCCGAGCCGAACGCGCCGTTCATCCAGAACATGGCGATGGAATTCGCGTCGATCCTGTCGGCCGAATACGGCGACCAGCTGATGAAGGCCGGCCGTGCCGCCGACATCAACCAGAAGCCGGTCGGCACGGGGCCGTTCATCTTCCGCAGCTACACGAAGGACGCGACGATCCGCTTCGATGGCAATCCTGATTACTGGAAGAAGGGCGAAGTGAAGCTGTCGAAGCTGATCTTCTCGATCACGCCGGATCCGGGCGTGCGCGTGCAGAAGATCAAGCGCAACGAATGCCAGGTGATGAGCTATCCGCGCCCGGCCGACATCGCGACGCTGAAGGCCGATTCGAACGTCGACATGCCGTCGCAGGCCGGCTTCAACCTCGGCTACCTCGCGTACAACGTCGAGCACAAGCCGGTCGACAAGCTCGAAGTGCGTCAGGCGCTCGACATGGCGATCAACAAGAAGGCGATCCTCGAGTCCGTCTACCAGGGCGCCGGCCAGGCCGCGAGCGCGCCGATGCCGCCGACCCAATGGTCGTACGACAAGAACCTGAAGATGGCGGCCTACGACACCGCGAAGGCGAAGGCGCTGCTCGCGAAGGCCGGCTTCCCGAACGGGTTCGAGATCACGCTGTGGGCGATGCCCGTGCAGCGCGCGTACAACCCGAACGCCCGCCTGATGGCCGAGATGATCCAGGCCGACTGGGCGAAGATCGGCGTGAAGGCGAAGATCGTCACGTACGAGTGGGGCGAGTACATCAAGCGTGCGCACGCGGGTGAGCAGGACACGATGCTGATCGGCTGGACGGGCGACAACGGCGATCCGGACAACTGGCTCGGCACGCTGCTCGGCTGCGAAGCGATCAAGGGCAACAACTTCTCGCACTGGTGCTACAAGCCGTTCGACGAGCTGGTCCAGAAGGGCCGCACGACGACGGGCCAGGACGCGCGCACGAAGCTCTACACGCAGGCCCAGCAGATCTTCGCGCAACAGCTGCCGTTCTCGCCGATCGCGAACTCGACGGTCTACCAGCCGGTGCGCAAGAACGTGGTCGACATGCGTATCGAGCCGCTCGGCTATGCTCGCTTCGACGGTGTCGGCGTGAAGTAATACGGCCCGTATAAGCTGTCGCGAAGACCGGCTAACTCATCCGGCGGCGGGAGGCCAAAAGCTTCCCGTCGCCGGTCGCACATTTCCCACAAGAAAATACGAGACGCATCATGTTCAGATTCGTGTTGCGCCGCGTGGGGATGGTGATCCCGACTTTCATCGGCATCACCATCCTGGCGTTTGCGCTGATTCACCTGATACCGGGCGACCCCATCGAAGTGATGATGGGCGAGCGCGGCGTCGATCCCGCGATGCACGCAGAGGCGATGAAGCGCCTCGGGCTCGACCAGCCGCTGCCGCTGCAGTACCTCCACTACGTCGGCCGTGCGCTGCATGGCGACCTCGGCACGTCGATCATCACCAACACGAGCGTCGGCGGCGAATTCTTCGCGCGCTTCCCGGCGACCGTCGAACTGTCGCTGTGCGCGCTCGTGTTCGCGCTCGCGGTCGGTTTGCCGGCCGGCGTGATCGCCGCGCTGCGGCGCGGCTCGGTCGTCGACCACGGCGTGATGGGCACCGCGCTCACCGGCTACTCGATGCCGATCTTCTGGTGGGGGCTGATCCTCATCATGGTGTTTTCGTCGTATCTCGGCTGGACGCCCGTGTCCGGGCGCATCGCGGTCGAATACGATTTCCCGCACCCGACCGGCTTCATGCTGATCGACGCGCTGCTCGCGCCGGACGAAGGCGCGTTCAAGTCGGCGGTGAGCCACCTGATCCTGCCCGCGATCGTGCTCGGCACGATTCCGCTCGCGGTGATCGCGCGGATGACGCGCTCGTCGATGCTCGAAGTGCTGCGCGAGGACTACATCCGCACCGCCCGCGCGAAGGGGCTGTCGCCCGTGCGCGTGGTCGTCGTGCATGCGCTGCGCAACGCGCTGATCCCGGTCGTCACCGTGATCGGCCTGCAGATCGGCACGCTGCTTGCGGGTGCGGTGCTGACCGAGACGCTCTTTTCGTGGCCCGGTGTCGGCAAGTGGCTGATCGATGCGATCGGCCGCCGCGACTATCCGGTCGTCCAGGGCGGCATCCTGTTGATCGCGACGCTCGTGATCGTCGTGAACCTGGTCGTCGACCTGCTGTACGGCGTGCTG
The DNA here is from genome assembly GCF_015712215.1 of Burkholderia sp. 9779_493. Lineage (NCBI taxonomy): Bacteria > Pseudomonadati > Pseudomonadota > Betaproteobacteria > Burkholderiales > Burkholderiaceae > Burkholderia > Burkholderia sp. 9779_493. Next base: position 73,993 of record NZ_JACCQA010000027.1, on the reverse strand, counting down.
AATCCGCGCATCCGCCACACGAGGTAATCCCATGAGCAATCTGCAAAATACCCTGCCGACCGAATCCGCGCCGGCCGGCGGCCGTGCGCTCGCGCTGCGCGAGTTCTGGGCCAACTTCTCGCGCAACCGCGGCGCCGTCGGCGCGGGCGTCGTCGTGATCGTGCTGATCGCAGTCGCACTGCTCGCGCCGCTGATCGCGCCGCACAGCCCGGTCGAGCAATACCGCGACTACGTGAAGATTCCGCCCGCGTGGCTCGCCGGCGGCAACTGGCAGTTCATCCTCGGCACCGACGAAGCGGGCCGCGACATCCTTTCGCGGCTGATGTTCGGCGCGCGGATGTCGTTCTGGATCGGCTTCGTGTCGGTCGTGCTCGCGCTGATCCCCGGCATCGTGCTCGGGCTCGTCGCCGCGTTCTTCCAGAAGTGGGCCGACACGCCGGTGATGCGCATCATGGACGTGCTGCTCGCGCTGCCGTCGCTGCTGCTCGCGGTCGCGGTCGTCGCGATCATCGGCCCGGGCCTCACCAACACGATGTTCGCGATCGCGATCGTCGCGCTGCCGGCCTACGTGCGTCTCACGCGCGCGTCGGCGCTCGGCGAGCTGCAGAAGGAATACGTGACCGCGTCGCGCGTGGCCGGGGCCGGCACGCTGCGCCTGATGTTCTCGCAGGTGCTGCCGAACTGCACGGCGCCGCTGATCGTGCAGGCGACGCTCGGCTTCTCGTCGGCCATCCTCGACGCGGCCGCGCTCGGCTTCCTCGGCCTCGGCGTGCAACCGCCGACCGCCGAGTGGGGCGCGATGCTCGCTTCCGCACGCGACTACATCGACAACGCGTGGTGGATCGTGACGATGCCCGGCCTGTCGATCCTGATTTCGGTGCTCGCGATCAACCTGCTCGGCGACGGGCTGCGTGACGCGCTGGATCCCAAGCTGAAACGGATGGCATGACCATGACCCAGAACCTACTGACCATCCGCAATCTCGCGGTGAACTTCAACGGCCTGCCCGCGGTCGACCGGATCAACCTGTCGGTCGCACCGGGCGAGGTGGTGGGCGTCGTCGGCGAATCGGGCTCGGGCAAGAGCGTGACGATGATGGCGCTGATGGGCCTGATCGACGCGCCCGGCAAGGTGACGGCAGACGAAGTCACGTTCAACGGCGTGGATCTCTTGAAGGCGTCGCCGAAGGCGCGCCGCAAGATCGTCGGCAAGGACATCGCGATGGTGTTCCAGGACGCGCTGACGAGCCTGAACCCGAGCTACACGGTCGGCTACCAGATCAAGGAAGTGCTGAAGCTGCACGAAGGGCTGCGCGGCGACGCGCTGCACCGGCGCGCGCTCGAACTGCTCGACCAGGTCGGCATTCCCGATGCGAAGAACCGCATCGCGTCGTTCCCGCACCAGATGTCGGGCGGGATGAACCAGCGCGTGATGATCGCGATGGCCGTCGCGTGCAACCCGAAGCTCCTGATCGCCGACGAGCCGACCACCGCGCTCGACGTGACGATCCAGGCGCAGATCATGGATCTGCTCGTGAAGCTGCAGAAGGAGCGCGGGATGGCGCTCGTGCTGATCTCGCACGATCTGGCCGTGGTGTCGGAGGTCGCGCATCGCGTCGCGGTGATGTACGCGGGCGAGATCATCGAAACCAATCGCGTGCCCGACATCTTCCGCGCGCCGCATCATCCGTACACCGAAGCGCTGCTCGCGGCGATTCCCGAGCACAATAAGGGGGCGCGTCGCCTTGCCGCATTGCCCGGCATGGTGCCGGGCCGCGATGATCGCCCGTCCGGCTGCCTGTTCGCGCCGCGCTGCAAGTACGTGGTCGACGATTGCCGCAAGGCGCGGCCGGCGCTCGACACGCTGGTGCCGGCCAACGATGCGATGCGCGCGCGCTGCATCAAGCCGCTCAATGTTTCCAACCTCGACCTGACGGGAGGCGCACGATGAACGCAGTCCAGGATACGCGCCACGCGTCGCACGACGAGGACGTCCTGGTGGCCGACGGCCTCGCGAAGCACTACTCGGTGAAGCGCGGGATGTTCGGGCAGGGCACGGTGAAGGCGCTGAACGGCGTGTCGTTCTCGCTGAAGCGCGGCAAGACGCTCGCCGTCGTCGGCGAATCGGGCTGCGGGAAGTCGACGCTCGCGCGCCAGCTCACGATGATCGAAACGCCCACGTCGGGCAGCCTGACGATCGACGGCAAGAACGTGGCCGGCGCGAGCCGCGACACGGTCGCCGACCTGCGCCGCCGCGTGCAGATGGTGTTCCAGAACCCGTTCGCGTCGCTGAACCCGCGCAAGACCGTCGAGCAGACGCTCGCCGAGCCGCTCGAGATCAACGCGAACCTGACGGCCGCCGAGCGCGCCGCGCGCATCGCGCAGATCATGCGCACGGTCGGCCTGCGGCCCGAGCACGCGAAGCGCTATCCGCACATGTTCTCGGGCGGCCAGCGCCAGCGCGTCGCGATCGCGCGCGCGATGATCCTCGATCCGCGCATCGTCGTCGCCGACGAGCCGGTGTCCGCGCTCGACGTGTCGATCCAGGCCCAGATCCTGAACCTGTTCATGGATCTGCAGGAGCAGTTCAAGACGAGCTACGTGTTCATCTCGCACAACCTGTCGGTGGTCGAGCACGTCGCGGACGACGTGATGGTGATGTACTTCGGCAGCGTCGCCGAACTCGGCGACAAGGCGACGATCTACGCACGGCCGCGCCATCCGTACACGCGGGCGCTGATGTCGGCGACGCCGGCGATCTTCGAGGAAGACCGCCGCGTGCAGATCAAGCTGCAGGGCGAACTGCCGTCGCCGCTCAATCCGCCGTCGGGCTGCGCGTTCCACCAGCGCTGCCCGTACGCGGTCGAGCGGTGCCGCGTCGAGGAGCCGCAATTGCGCGAAGTGGACGGCCGGCGCGTGGCCTGCCATCGCGCCGAGGAGGTAGGGGAGGCGAATGCCTGAAGCGTTGGCGGCGCGCGTGTCCGGCGTGCGCCGTGTGGGGACCGGCAGTGCGCGCGTGATGCGCGCGTACCGCTACGCGCGGCGCTGGAGCGTGCGTACCGTCACGGGCGCGGCGCTGGCCGGCGCGTGCGCGGCGGCCAGCGTCGTGGTCTCCGTCGAACCGGCGCGCGCCGAAGGGCGTGCGCCGGCGACTTCGCCGATTCATCCGTCGCAGGTCCCGCCGCCCGGCATGAGCCTGCCGGGCTTCCACGCGCCGGCCGTCTCGGACGGCACGGTGTCGCGCGGCACCGTGCGCGTGCGGCCGGCGCGCATGCCGTTTTACGTCGCGACCAAGGGCAAGGTCACGCTCTACGTGCTCGGCACGCTGCATACGGGCGATCCGTCCGATTACCCGAGCGCGCAGCCGTTCCGGCCGCGCATCCTCGCGGCGCTCGTCGCGTCGCCGACGCTTGCGCTCGAGCTGTCGCCCGACGATCTGCTCGAATCGCAGGACGACGTGTCGAAATACGGCGTGTGCCGCTATCCGTGCCTGCAGCGCCTGCTGCCGGAGCCGCTGTGGCAGCGGCTCGCGGCGCGCCTGCGCGGCAACCCGGCCGCGCTCGCCGAGATCCGCAAGATGCGGCCGTGGCTCGCGGCGCTCGTCGTCGAGACCTACGATTCGCTGTCCGCCGGCCTGCAGACCGAATACGGCACCGAGGCGCAACTGCAGAACGTGTTCCTGAAGAAGAAAGGCGGCCGCGTGATCGGGCTCGAGACGCTCGCCGAACAGATGCGCGCATTCACCGGGCTGACGCTGGCCGAGCAGCGCGAGATGCTCGCGCAGGACATGGTGCAGACCCCCGCGCAGAACGCCGACGACATCAAGGCGCTGCACCGGCTGTGGCGAATTGGCGACGCCGATGCGATTTCCGCGTGGGCGGTCGCGAAGAGCGAACGGCTCGCCCGTTCGAAGGCGTTGTCGGCGTCGCTCGACAACAAGATCGTGTACGAGCGCAACCGGCGCTTCGTTGCACGGATGACGGCAATCGCCGCGCCGAACCGGCCGCTGTTCGTCGCGATCGGCGCGCTGCATCTGGGTGGCCCGCGCGGCGTGCTCGAATTGTTGCGCCAGCAAGGATACCGGGTCGACGCGAACTGATCGCGCCCGGCTGCATGCGCTGATCGTCCCCTGTTTGATCGACGTCGCGCGCGCCGCGCGCCGCGCCTGCACGGCGGTGTCGGTCGATAAGGAAAACCCTTGAATCGTCGGAAAATAGCGTTTAAAACGATTGACATCCCGTTCGGCCGATATCTATTCTTCACCCCACAAGTTGAAAAAATGAAAAGAATAGATAAGTTCTACGGGGTAGCAGAAATAAAGCGCGGGGTGAGCGTCGCCGGCACGTGAAGCGCGTGCCGGCCGCGGAGAGTCTGCATGCACGGCGGGGCCAATCGTCGTCGAACAACACATGCATGCAGGCCGACTTGCACATAAGCGACGTTCCGTCGTCTGACCGGGGAAGGCAGTGATCGGGCGGCGGCGGACGTTTTTTAATCCGGAATGTTTTTCCGGTCACCGTCGAAAGACGGTTTCGGGGGGTGAATCGACAGACGGCGAAGCCGCACCGATTGCACCAACGGAAAAGCGCCACGAGGGCGCTTTTTTCTTTGGTGCGACGAAAACGTGCGGGGCGCGGGCAAGGCGCCCGCTGCGGCGTTACGCGCCTTCGTCGGCCTGCAGCGCGCCGGGCGCGACGACGTCGACGCCGGCGGCTTCGAGCGCCGCGCGGATCCGCTTCGCGAACGCCAGCGCATGCGGCCCGTCGCCATGCAGGCAGACGGTCTGCGCATTCAGCGGCACCCATTCGCCGCTCAGCGCGCGCACCTGCCGGTTGCGCACCATGTCGAGCGTGCGCGCGAGCACCGCGTCTTCATCGTCGATCAGCGCGCCGGGCAGGCTGCGCGGCACCAGCGAGCCGTCCGCGCGGTAGCCGCGATCGGCGAACACCTCCTCCACCGCCGCGAGCCCCGCCTGCCGCGCGGCCGCGATGAACACGCTGTTCGCGAGCCCGAATACCGCGAGCGACGGATCGAAGTCGTGGATCGCCGACACCACCGCGTCGGCGATCAGCGGATCGCGCGCGGCCTGGTTGTACAGCGCGCCGTGCGGTTTCACGTGCGCGATGCGGCCGCCCTCGGCCTGCGCGATCGCCGACAGCGCGCCGAGCTGGTACAGCACGCCCGCATAGATGTCGCCGGCCGGCAGCTGCATTTCCTTGCGGCCGAAATTCTCCGGATCGTGAAAGCTCGGGTGTGCGCCGATCGACACGCCTTTCTGCACGGCCCAGCGCACGCAGTCGCGCATCGCGTTCGCGCCGCCTGCATGCCAGCCGCATGCGATGTTCGCCGACGTGACGAGGTCGAGCAGCGCCTCGTCCGATCCGCATCCTTCGCCGAGATCGGCATTCAGATCGATTTCCATGATGTTCCTCGTCCACTGGTTGCGTGGCGCGTCTTTCGTTGCTGCTTCCGCCATTGTCACGCCGCGCGCGATTGGGCGCGGCGGCGCGCTTCCTCGCGCATCTCGATCGCGACGTCGATCTGCCGCAGGTACGCCCGTTCCGCGATGAGGGCGGCGCGCGCGGCGTCGGGCGTCGTGCGCACGAAGCGGATCGGCAGGTTGAGCCGCGCCTGCGCGAGCTTCCACAGGTCGGCGCGGATCACCGTGCCGATCTTCGGATAGCCGCCGGTGGTCTGCGCATCGTGCATCAGCACGATCGGCTGGCCGTTCGGCGGCACCTGGATCGTGCCGGGCAGCACCGCATGCGACAGCAGCTCGACCGGGCGCGCGCGCACGAGCTCGGCGCCGGCGAGCCGATAGCCCATCCGGTTGCTGTTCGCGGTGACGAGCCATTCCTCGTCCCAGAACGCCTGCTGCGAATCGGCCGCGAACGACGCGTAGTCGGGGCCCGGCAGCACGCGCACGGGCATCGCCCATGGTGCATGCGCGGGGCGGTGACGGCGCGGCGGCTCGTCGACGCGCACGAACGCGCACCATGCCGGCGCCTTCACGCCGAATTCGGGCGCATCGGCCGCGAGGCAGCCGGCGCCGGCCGGCGGCACGCCGACCGGGAGCCGGTCGCCGTCGCGCAGCGTGCGGCCGCCGAGGCCGCCGAAGCGCGACGCGAGATCGGTGCTGCGCGAGCCGAGCATCGGCAGCACGTCGATGCCGCCCGCGATGCACAGGTAGCCGCGCATGCCGCGTTTCGCGGCCGGCAGCACGAGCGTCTGCCCGGCGGCGACCGGCAGGCTCCACCACGAATGAACGGGCTTGCCGTCGAGCGTCGCACCGAACTCGGTGCCGGTGATCGCGATGCGCGTGGCGCGCGTGAAGCGGAACGTGGCGGGGCCGATCGTGATTTCGACGGCCGCCGCGTCGGGGCGGTTGCCGACGAGCCGGTTGCCGACTTCGAGCGCGAGGCCGTCGAGCGCGCCGCCCTGCGCGACGCCGAGATGGCGCGTGCCGCGGCGGCCGAGATCCTGCACGGTCGACAGCGGGCCGGCCCGCACGACCTCGATGGTGCCCGGTGCGTGGTTCTGGGTCATCGTGCGTCGACTCCGGCAATGGTGAAGCGCACGCGGTCGCCGGGCAGCAGCAGCGTCGGCTGGGGTCGCGCCGGATCGAACAGCACCTGCGAGGTGCGGCCGATCAGTTGCCAGCCGCCGGGCGACGTGGCCGGGTAGATGCCCGTCTGCGCACCGCCGATGCCGACCGAGCCGGCCGGCACCTCGAGACGCGGCGCCGCGCGGCGCGGCGTGTGCAGCGACGCGTCGAGGCCGCCGAGATACGCGAAACCGGGCTGGAACCCGACGAAGAACACGACGTAGGCGCCGGCCGCGTGGCGCGCGACGACCTCGTCGGCCGACAGGCCCGTGTGGGCGGCGACGGCAGCCAGGTCGGGACCGGCGGCACCGCCGTACTCGACCGGGATCTCGACCTCGCGGCCGTCCGCGTGCTCGACGTCGGCCGTCTCCCACGCGTCGCGCAGCGCGGGCGTGAGCGACTCGGCCGTCGCGGCGAGCGCGTCGAACACGATGGTCAGGTTGTTCATGCCGGGAACGACGTCGATCACGTCGGGCCACGCGCGCGCGGCCTCGGCCACGGCCCAGACGCGGCGCTGGCAATCGAGCGTGGCGGGCGGCGGCACCTCGCAGACGAGGCCGGCATCGCCGAGCGGATAAATGCGGGGTGGCGTCATCGGACTGGCACGGTTCGGACGGCAATGTTAGCGCACATTGTCAATAAAATATCGACAACTTCTCAATAAGCGTTTTCGCCTAGCTCGCCGGCCGGGGCTTCTGGCGTACACTCGGGCACATCCTGTCATCCGGCTTGCGCCTGTCCATGAAGCGTCCTGCGACCAAGATCGTGTCATCCGAACACCTCGTTTCCGATTCGAGCGCGGAGCTGTCGGAGCTCGAATACGGGCTCATCATGGCCGGGAACGCGTTCAACCGCTGGATGGTGCGCTGCATGTCGGCGGCCGGCGCGAAGGACATGACGGCGGTCGAGGTCTCGCTGCTGCATCACGTCAGCCATCGCGAACGCAAGAAGAAGCTCGCCGACATCTGCTTCGTGCTCAATATCGAGGATACGCACGTCGCGACCTATGCGCTGAAAAAACTGATCGCCCGCGGCTATGTGAAGAGCGAGAAGAACGGCAAGGAAGTGTTCTTCTTCGCGACCGACGCGGGCCGCGACCTGTGCCTGAAGTACCGCGAGGTCCGCGAGCATTGCCTGATCGAGACGCTGAAGGACAGCGGCCTCACCAACGAGCAGATCGGCGACGCGGCGCAGTTGCTGCGCCACGCCTCGGGCCTGTACGACACGGCCGCGCGCGCGGCGGCATCGCTGTAAACGATTGCGGCAACGGTCGGGCGCGGCGACGCGCTCACGGGCAGGCGGCGACGAGCGCGGCGCCGCGCGCGGCATTATCCGGCGGCCGGATAAAGCGCGCCGTCGGTGACGATCCAGCGCAGCGCGAGATCGTGCGCCTCGGCCGGCAGCGCATCGACGCGGCACGCTTCGTACGCGATGCCGACCGTCACGGGCAGCGTGTCGCCCGGCCACGCGGCGAGCGTGCGGTCGTAGTAGCCGCCGCCGTAGCCGAGCCGGTAGCGCTGCGGATCGAATCCCACACAGGGAATCAGCAAAAGATCGGGCACGACGACGATTCCCGACGCCGGTTCGGGAATCCGGTGATGACCTTCGCGCATCGGCGTGTGCGCGTCCCATGCGTGGAACGCGAGCGGCGTGTGACGCTCGCCGATCACCGGCAGCGCGGCGCAGCGGCCGGCCCCTGCCGCGCACCATGCGAGCACCGCATCGCGCGCATCGAATTCGCCCGGCAGCGGCCAGTAGAACCCGACCGTGCGCGGCGTGAGACGGTCGAGCAGCATGCGCAGCCGCGCGTCGAGCGCGGCGTTCGCGGCAGGTTGCGACGCGGCGTCGCGACGGGCGCCGGACAGCGTTTTGCGCAGCGCAACCTTCGGGTTCGGCACAGGGTTGCGTGCTATGCTTTCGCTCACTTCGTGCTCCATTCAAAACGATGTCGAACAGCCTTTTCCGAGTATATCGCGCGGTCGCGCTGGCGCTTTCCGCTGCCGCGCTCGTCGCGGGCACGGCCGCATGTGCCGCACCGAACGACGACACGCTCCCCGGGGATGACCAGATCTTCGTGCAGCTTCGCGAAGCCGCACGCCGCAACGACGCCGCGAAGGCCGCCCAGCTCGCGTCGATGATCCCGAACTATCCGGTGCCGTCCTACGTCGAGTATTTCCAGATCAAGCCGCAGCTGTTCGATTCGACCGGCCGCGCGCGCGTCGATGCGCCGGACGCGCCCGTGCAGTCGTTCCTGCAGCGCTACGACGGCCAGGCGATCGCCGATCGCCTGCGCAACGACTACCTGCTCGTGCTCGGCGCGCGCCACGACTGGCGCAATTTCGACGACCAGTACAAGCGTTTCGTGCTCGACGACGACACGCAGGTCAAGTGCTATGCGCTCGAATCGCGCGCGGCGCGCAACGAGAACGTCGCCGATGCGGCGCGCGCGCTGCTCGTCGAGCCGAAGAACTACGGCGATGCATGCGTCGACCTGATCACCGCGCTCACCGTCAACCAGCAGTTCACGAGCGACGACGTGTGGCAGCAGGCGCGCCTCGCGTACGAGCAGAACTACACGACGCTCGGCGGCAAGATCGTCGACGCGCTCGGTCCGCGCCCGGTCGGCTTCGACCAGGCGACGAGCGCGCCGCCGCTGTATCTCGCGCGCGGCGTCGGGCCCGACGCCGCGTCGCATCAGCTCGCGCTGATCGCGCTCGGCCGCATGGCGCGCAACGATCCGGACGCCGCCGCCGGGATGCTGACGACGGTCGCGCCTTCGCTCACCAAGCAGGAACAGGCGATCGCGTGGGGCGCGATCGGCTACCAGGGCGCGATCAAGCGCTCGCCGATGGCATCGGTCTGGTATGCGAAATCGGCGAACGCGCCGCTGTCGAACCCGGGCTATGAATGGCGCACGCGCGCCGCGCTGCTCGCCGGCAACTGGCCGATGGTGCGCTGGTCGATCGAGCAGATGCCGCCGTCGCTGCGCAACGATCCGGCGTGGATCTACTGGCATGCGCGCGCGCTCAAGCAGAGCGGCGACACGCTGCAGGCGAACCAGGAATTCGAGCAGGTCGCCGGCCAGTTCAACTTCTACGGGCAGTTGGCCGGCGAAGAGCTCGGCCAGCGCACGACGATCCCGCCGCGCACGAAGGTGAGCGATGCCGAGATCGACGCGATGGGCAAGATCCCGGGCTTCGCGCTCGCGCAGCGCTTCTATGCGCTGAACCTGCGCCTCGAAGGCAATCGCGAATGGAACTGGCCGCTGCGCGGGATGACCGATCGCCAGCTGCTCGCGGCCGCCGAATACGGCAAGCGCGTCGAGCTGCTCGACCGCACGGTCAACACCGCCGACCGCACGAAGGCCGAGCACGACTTCACGCTGCGCTATCCGTCGCCGTACCGCACGACCGTCGAGCGCTATGCGCAGTCGACGGGCCTCGACGTCGAGTGGGCGTACGGGCTGATCCGCCAGGAATCGCGCTTCATCATCAGCGCGCGTTCGTCGGTCGGCGCGGGCGGCCTGATGCAGCTGATGCCGGCGACGGCCCAGATGGTCGCGAAGAAGCTCGGCATGGGCACGATCTCGCGGGCGCAGATGCACGACATCGATACCAACATCCAGCTCGGTACCTGGTATCTGGCGGACATCTACAACAACTTCGACAGCTCGCCGGTGCTCGCCACCGCCGGCTACAACGCGGGCCCGGGCCGGCCGCGCCAGTGGCGTCAGGTGTTGACGCAGCCGGTCGAAGGCGCGATCTTCGCGGAGACGATTCCGTTCAACGAGACGCGCGACTACGTGAAGAACGTGCTGTCGAACACCGTCTACTACGCGGCGCTCTTCGAGGGCAAACCGCAGTCGTTGAAGAAACGTCTAGGCATGATCTCGCCCTGATACACGAACTGCCGCGCGAGACGCGGCAGTGTTCTTTTTAGGACCCGAACATGGATCGCCAGACCGTTGCGCTGCTGGGCGGCACCGGCTTCATCGGCAGCCGGCTCGTCAATGCGCTGATCGATGCCGGCAAGCAGGTGCGGATCGGTACGCGGCGGCGCGAGCACGCGCGCCACCTGCAGATGCTGCCGGTCGACATCGTCGAACTCGACGCGCTCGATACGCGCACGCTCGCGCGCTTCGTCGCCGGCGCGCACGCGGCGATCAACCTGATCGGCGTGCTGCACGGCGGCCGCGGCACGCCGTACGGGCCGGGTTTCGCGCGCGCGCACGTCGCACTGCCGGCCGCGCTCGCGACAGCCTGCACCGAGGTCGGCGTGCGGCGCCTGCTGCACATGAGTGCGCTCGGCGCCGATCCGCACGGCGCGAGCATGTACCAGCGCTCGAAGGGCGACGGCGAAGCCGCGCTGCATGCGGTCGCGGCCACCGATTCGCTCGCGCTGACGATCTTCCGTCCGTCGGTCGTGTTCGGCCCCGGCGACGCATTCCTCAACACGTTCGCGAACCTGCAGCGCACGGTGCCCGTGCTGCCGCTCGCGATGCCCGACGCGCGCTTCCAGCCGGTATTCGTCGGCGACGTGGTGCGCGCGTTCGTCAACACGCTCGATCTCGCGGGCGCGCACGGCAAGACCTACGAACTCGGCGGCCCGACGGTCTACACGCTCGAGCAACTGGTGCGCTATTGCGGCACGCTGGTCGGCCGGCAGGCACGCATCGTGCGGCTGCCCGACGCGCTTGCGCGGCTGCAGGCGAGCGTGTTCGAATGCCTGCCGGGCGAACCGGTGCTCACGCGCGACAATCTCGCGACGATGTCGGTGCCGAACGTGCTGTCGGGGCCGCTCGCGCCGGAACTCGGGCTCTCGCCCGCGAGTCTCGAAAGCATTGCGCCCGCGTATCTCGGCGACGCGGCCAGGCGCTCGCGGTTCGACTGGTTCCGCTCGCGTCGCTAATACCCGCGGGGCGCCGCCGGCCGGCGCTTCTTTTCCTTTTTCGCATTTTCCGGAACCCCGTCATGAAGCTCGTCATTGGAGACAAGAACTACTCGTCGTGGTCGATGCGGCCTTGGCTGCTGCTCGCGCATTTCGGCATCCCGTTCGACGAGATCGTGGTCGAGCTGCGCCGCGACGACACGGCCGCGCGCATCCGCGACTATTCGCCGACCGGCAAGGTGCCGTGCCTCGTCGACGATCACGGCTTCGCGATCTGGGATTCGCTCGCGATCGCCGAGACGCTCGCCGAGCGCTATCCGCAATTCCCGATGTGGCCGGCCGACCCGCTCGCGCGCGCGCATGCGCGCTGCGTGTCCGCCGAGATGCATTCGGGCTTCATGGCGCTGCGCACGCAGATGGGCATGAGCATCCGCGCGTCGATGCCGGGGCGCGGCGCGACACCCGAGGCGCTTGCCGACGTCGCGCGCATCGACGCGCTGTGGAGCGAATGCATCGAGGCGTCGGGCGGGCCGTTCCTGTTCGGCGAATTCGGGATCGCCGACGCGATGTATGCGCCCGTCGTGATGCGCTTCAATACGTATGCGCCGGCCTTGTCGCCGGAGGCGGCCGGCTATGCGGCGCGGGTGACCGCGCTGCCGGCCGTGCAGCAGTGGATCGACGCTGCACGCCGTGAAACCAACGTGATCGCCGAATACGAGCCGCAGCCATGAACATCTACGCAGTAGGCGGCGCGATCCGCGACGAATTGCTCGGCGTGCCGGTGCAGGACCGCGACTACGTGGTGGTCGGCGCGACGCCCGAGCAGATGACCGCGCAGGGCTTCCGGCCGGTCGGCAAGGATTTCCCGGTGTTCCTGCATCCGCAGACGCAGGAGGAGTACGCGCTGGCGCGCACCGAGCGCAAGACCGCAGCCGGCTATCACGGCTTCCAGTTCCACTACGCGCCGGACGTCACGCTCGACGAGGATCTCGCGCGGCGCGACCTGACGATCAACGCGATGGCGCGCGAGGTGAGCCCGGAAGGCACGCTGGTCGGCCCGGTGATCGATCCGTTCGACGGGCAGGCCGACCTGCGCGCGCGTGTGTTCCGGCACGTGAGCGACGCGTTCGTCGAGGATCCGGTGCGGATCCTGCGGATCGCGCGCTTTGCCGCGCGGTTCGCGGATTTCACGGTCGCGGACGAAACGCTCGCGCTGATGCGGCGGATGGTCGACGCGGGCGAGGTCGACGCGCTCGTCCCCGAACGCGTGTGGCAGGAAATCGCGCGCGGGCTGATGGAGGCGAAGCCGTCGCGGATGTTCGCGGTGCTGCGCGAGTGCGGCGCGCTCGCGCGCATCCTGCCCGAGGTCGATGCGCTGTGGGGCGTGCCGCAGCGCGCCGATTACCACCCGGAAGTCGATACCGGCGTGCACGTGATGATGGTGGTCGACTACGCGGCGAAGCAGGGCTATTCGCTGGCGGTGCGCTTCGCGGCGCTCACGCACGATCTCGGCAAGGGCACGACGCCCGCGGACGTGCTGCCGCGCCACGTCGGCCACGAAAGCCGCAGCGTCGAGCTGCTCAAGCCGTTGTGCGAGCGGCTGCGGGTGCCGAACGAATGCCGCGATCTCGCGCTGGTGGTCGCGCGCGAGCACGGCAACCTGCATCGCGTGATGGAAATGGGCGCGGCCGCGCTGGTGCGGCTGTTCGAGCGCAGCGACGCGCTGCGCAAGCCGGCGCGCTTCGCCGAACTGCTGCAGGCCTGCGAATCGGATGCGCGCGGCCGGCTCGGACTCGATGCGCAGCCGTATCCGCAGGCCGAGCGGTTGCGCGTCGCGCTCGCGGCCGCGCGCAGCGTCGATGCCGGCGCGATCGCACGCGGCATCGGCAGCGACACGGAGAAGATCAAGGAAGCCGTGCATCGCGCGCGGATCCAGGCCGTCGCGCAGGCGCTCGCGATCGGCGAGTAGCCGGCAGGTAGCAGGCGCGGAACAGCGCGCGGCCTGCACGCCGGCCAGCCGTTACGGTTTCTTCTTACGTGCCGGAGTCGCGGCCGCCGGGCGTTTGCCGGCGGCGGCGCGCGGCTTCGCCGCTCCCTTCTTTTCGGCTGACCCGGCCCTGGACGGCCGTGCCGCGGCGGCGTCGCGGTCATCCCGTTTGGACGCCGGCGCGCGCCGGCTCACGCGCGGCTCGCCGGGCTTCGACTGCCTGATTTCCGTCGTCGCGGACACGGATTCCGCACCACTGTCGTCGAACAGCGGCAGCGTGCTGACGGTGATCAGCTCGGCCGGCCCGTCGCCGACATTGGCCACGCGATGCCGCTTGCGCGCGTCGAAGTGCAGCGAGTCGCCGGGCGTCAGCGGGTAATTCTTCTTGCCGACCGTGTAGCAGATGCGGCCCGCCAGCACGTACACGAATTCGTCGCCGCCGTGCGCGACCCATTCCGACCGGTAGCCCTCCATCATCTGCACCTTCAGCGCGTTGATCTGGCTGCCGTCGAACGTGGTGGACAGCCGCTCGTACCACTGCGACGCGGCGTCGAGCGCGTACGGCTTGCGGCTGCCCTCGTGCGAATCGGGCTGCGCCTGGCGCGGCTGCTCGATCAGCGTGCCGAGCGGCACGCCCAGCGCCTTCGCGACGTTGACGAGCGACGACAGCGAGATGCCCGTCAGATGGCGCTCGACCTGCGACAGGAACCCGACCGACAGGTTCGCTTCGGTCGCCACTTCCAGCAGCGTCTTCTTCGCTTCCCGGCGCAGGCGGCGAATGCGCTGGCCGATACGCATGAGGTCTGAATCCATGAATCTCTTTCGTGGCAACGAGTCGGGGCGCGGGCAGGGGCCGTGCGGCTGCCCGGGGCGGCGAGGCCGGCGCATTGTACCGCGCAGCGTCGCGGGGGCGAATCGGCGTTGTGCGGGGATCCGCATGCGGCACGCCGATTTTAGTCCTACGAAAATCTTGGCTTGACCTCGATTTCGACGTGCTCTAGATTCTGTCGCGCATCAAACAAAGTTAAGTGAGACAAAAATTTTACCGAAGGCCTGCCTCCCGGCCGGCGGCGCAGTCCGGCCGCGCGTCGTGCCGCGCGTGACCTGCGCCGCAACGACGTGCCGCGCCACGCCGCCGGCCGCCGACAACAACGAATAACGGGCATCCGATGATCGATCGACTGAAATACAGCTTCTCCGGCCTTCCCCCGTACGACGCGTCCGTCGCCGACACGCAGGCCGGCCTGTCGCGCCTGCTCGATGCCGCGCGACTCGACGCGGTGGTGATCACGTCGCAGGACGAATACGTGACCGAATACCTGCCGCGCAGCAACAACCCGCGCTACGCGGTGTCCGGCTTCGACGGCTCGGCCGGCTGCGGGATCTTCCTGAGCGCGGCGACCGCGCAGGCGCTCGATCTGCCGCCGTTCGTGCTGTTCGTCGATGGCCGTTATCACTTCCAGGCCGACCAGCAGTGCGATCCGGCGCGCGTGCGCGTCGAGAAGCTCGGCATGAACGTGACGATCTGGCAGGCGATGGCCGACTGGCTGCTCGCGCACGCGAGCCGGCTCGCGCGGGTCGGCTACGACGCGCGGCGGATCAGCGTCGGGCAGCGCAACCGGCTGTTCGAGCAGACGCAGGCCGCGTCGCTCGACTGGACGAGCCTCGCCGATCGCGAGATCGACCGCGCGATCGCGCTGCCGGGCTGGAACGTCGAACGGCCGATCTTCGAGCTCCCCGCAGCGATGACGGGCCTGAGCGTCGCGCAGAACCTCGACGCGCTGAACCGGCGGCTCGCCGCGCATACCGGCGCGGCCGACGGCAAGACCGCGTTCTTCACCTGCGCGTCGGACGATCTCGCGTATCTGCTGAACAGCCGCGGCTATCACATCCCGAACGTGTCGTCGCACCTCGGCTTCCTGTTCGCGATCGGCGAGCAGGTGGTGCTGTTCTTGCCGGAAGGCTGCGACCGCTGCGAGGTCGCGCTCGATTCGTATCCGGCGCTGCAGGTGATCCGGCGCGACGTGGCGGCGCTCGAGCGCTTCCTCGCACGGTTCGCGGTCGAGCACGTGTGCTACGGCTTCGAATCGGTGAACTGCGCGCTCGTCGACGCGGTGAACCGGGTGTGGCCGCACGCGCGGCATGCCGATTTCAACCCGGTCGAGGCGCTGCGGGCGAGCAAGACGCCGGCCGTGCTCGACCGCTTCCGCGACGCGTTCGCGCGCAGCTCCGCGGCGATCGCGGAGACGATGCGCTGGGCGAAGAACGGCGAGCCGGGCGTGCGCCACACCGAGTACGACCTCGCGCGCACGATCAACGACGCGTACGGCGCCCGTTCGGCGGTCGCGCTGACGTTTCCGTCGATCGCGGCGAACGGCGCGAACAGCGCCTTCGCGCACTACACGGCGGCGAGCGCCGACGTCGAGCTGACCGAAGGCGAACTCGTGCTGCTCGACAGCGGCGCGTACTACGAAGCGGGCTTCGCGACGGACTGCACACGCGTCGTGCTGCGTCGTACGCGGCCGGACACGGTCGCGCAGCCGTGGCAGCGCGAGATCTACACGGTCGCGCTGAAGGCCTGCATCAAGGGGCTCGTCACGCGCTTTCCGGCCACCGCCACGGGCGGCGACGTCGATGCGCTGGTGCGGCAGGTGTGCCGCGACCATGGCCACGATTTCGGCCACGGCACCGGGCACGGCGTCGGGATTCACGTGCACGAGGGCGGCGTGCGGTTCGCGCCGGGCGCGACCTACGGGCTGGTGCCGAATGCGGTGATTTCGGTCGAGCCGGGCATCTACCTGCCGGGCAAGGGCGGCGTGCGGATCGAGAACATCGTGATCGTGCGGGCGGACGACGCGCAGCCGGACACCGTGACGTTCGAGAACATCGTGACGGTCGGCTACGACTGGGACCTGATCGATCTCGACCTGCTGGACGACGCCGAGCGCGCGTACCTGCGCGACTACGAGCGGCTGTGCGTGGCGCGCGGCACGCAGGTCACCGCGTGTCCGCTGTTGTAACGAAGGGAGAGGCGGGAGCGCGGCCGCCGGGCGGCCGCGCGGCGCGACGTCAGCGCGTGAGCGCCGACACGCGCCCGTCGGGGCCGTACACGCCGGCCGGCGCGGGCGCCGAGCGCAGCACCGCGAGCGCGCGCTCGTTGTAGTCCATCCGGATCCGGATCAGCATTCCGTTGTTCGCGTTGGCCTGGCGCGCGCGTTCGGCGGCCTGTTGCAGCAGTTGCCAGCGGCTGGCGAGGCGCGCATCGCGCTCGGCCGCCTGGTCCATGCCTTTCTTGCCGGCGGGAAAGCCGAGCGCGCAAAGCTGCGTGTCGCGCGTGCGTTCGAGCTGCGCGAGCCGGTCGATCAATGCGCTTTTCTTCTCGACGATCCCGGGCAGCATCTCGAGCGGCTCGGCCGTCGTCAGCGCCTTTTCCTCGTAGACGAGCAGGGACGCGAACGCTTCGACCGTCGCGTGTTCGTCGTTGACCGTGGCCAGCAGCTCTTCTCTCATCGCGTCATGCTCGTCACGCCGGCGCGTGCAGTGCTGCGCACGCCGGCAAACCGGGTGACCCGGCCACGAGGCCGGGAGTTAGCTGCCCGGGCGCTGCCGCTGGAGCAGCTCGCGGGCGGTGTTCAATACGCCGTCGGCGATCTTGTTCGCGTCGATCGTCAGCGTGCCGTTGTTCAGCGCGTCCTTGATCGACTGGACCAGGCCCGTGTCGATATCGGCGTCGCCCGACGCGGATACCGAACGCAGCTGGCCGGACAGACCCGACAGGTTCACGGTCGTGTCGCCGCCGGTCGATCCGGCGTCGCCTGCCTGCGCGGACGACTGGGCCGTGCCGGACGGCGCACGGGCCGCGCCGTTGCCGGTCGGCGCGAGGGGGCTCGGTTTCGGAGTGGAATCGATCTTCACGATGGGTTTCCTGTACGGTTTGACCCAGATAACGGCCGGGTCGGCCCGAACTTTAGCATCGCGAGCCCGAAATGCTCCGAATAAACAATTCTTTACATTCTTGCGGCAGATCCGTCCCTACAGCGGAATTTCCACGGTGCCGGCGTCCTTGACGATCGCCGTGACGATCTGCCCGGCCGCCATCCGTACCCGCACCGACTGGCCGGGCGCCGCATTCGCGAGCACGCTGCCTTCGGCCGAAATCGTGAAGCCGGGGCCGGCCGCGACGACCCGCACCGTCTGGCCGGCCGACACCGACGCCGCGCTCTTCAGCATGTCCTGCCGCAGCGGCAGCCCGGCCGAGATGCGCGCAAGCGCGGTTGCGCCGATCGCCTGCGCCGGATCGGTGATCACCGCCAGCGGCAGCACCGTCAGGTCGCCGTCGCGCGCGACCAGGTCGGCCGCGGAGAGCGGCTCGCCGGGCGCGATCTGGCGCGCGGCGACGTAATAGGTGGCCTGCACGGCGACCTTCGCCTGCAGGTAGACGGTCCACGGCCGCTCGCCCGCGCAGCGCACGCCGACCGTCGTGCGGCCCCACAGGCGCGCGCCGGTCGGCAAAAACGGTTCGAGCGTCGTGCACGCGGCGAGCCCGCGCGGAAAGGCGGTCGTGACGGTCGCGGTGGTCTTGCCGGGCAGGCCGGCGATCTGCTGCTGCAGGAACGCGAGCGCCGCGCGCCGGATCGTTTCGGGATCTTGCTGGCCGGGCGCCGTCGCGGGCCGGGCGGCAGGGGCGGCCGGGGCCGGATTGCCAGAAGCGGTCGCCGTGCGCGGCGCCGCCGCGGATGCCGCACGGGCTGCCGCGAGGCGGGCGGCGGCGGCCGTTTGCGGCGCCGGCCGCGCGGGATTCGATGCAGGCTCGGCCGTGCCGGCGACGACCGTCGCGATCGCGGAAGGATCGACTGCGCGCGACGGCGCACCGTAACCGGCGTGCGGGCGGGCGGCTGCGTAGACGGGGGCCGCCGCAGCGGCCGGCGGCGGGACGCTCGTCACGACCATCTGGCCGGCCGGTTGCGCCGCGTAGCCGGCGCCGGTCGAGGCGCTCGCCCCGCCGGCCGCGCGCTGCGCACCCGGAACCGAAGCGGCGCCCGCATTCCCGCCGAACTGCCCGCCGCTCGCCGCATTGGCATGCGCGAGCGCGGTTTCTGCCGTTTCGCCGCGCCCGGGAATCACGATCATCCCGTCGTCGGCGTGGGCGGCAGGCGCGGCGATCCACAGCGCCGCGGCGAGCGCGAACGCACGCCGGACGTGCGCGAGCCGCCCGTTCCTGTCGCGAAGTGCGCCGCCAGTCATCGCCATGCCTCCGATCCGTTGATCCGCTTCGCATTCTAGGGAGCGGGGGCGTCGCGCAAACGATGAATAGAGGGGGCCTTTGCCGCGTTATTCGCCCGATTGCCGGTTGCGTCCCGCGCCTACCATCGCTGTCATGGAAAAAAGCCTCTCGCGTCGCCATCCGGCGCGAGGGGCGTGCAGCGCTTCATACGGAGAGACGCACACATGCTGGACAAACTCGATGCGGAATTCGCGTTCGGCCGACAGGCGCTCGACGTGCGCGCCTATCGGCAGGAACTGCTGTCGTCGAACATCGCGAACGCCGACACGCCCGGCTATCAGGCCCGCGACGTCGATTTCGCGTCGACGCTCGCGCGCTCGCTGAAGCAGACGAGCGGCGGCCTGGCGCCGAGCAACGCCGCGCAACTGCCGATGACGCAGCCGGCCGGCGTGACGAGCGGCATGTCGATGGTGTCGACGGCGCCCGGGCACATGGCCGGCACCGCGAAGCTGATCCCGACCGGCGGCCCGGCGGACGACTACGGCCGTGCGCAATACCGGATGCCGCTGCAGCCGTCGCTCGACGGCAACACGGTCGATCTCGACGTCGAGCGCGTGCAGTTCGCGAACAACGCGCTGCACTACGAGACCGGGATGACCGTGATGACCCAGCAGATCAAGGCGATGATCGCCGCGATCACGACCAACTCGTAAGCGCCGCTTCCGAACCTCGCCCAGCACAAGGAGCTTCCATGCCTTCGTTGATGAACATCTTCGGCGTCGCCGGTTCGGCGCTGTCCGCGCAATCGCAGCGCCTGAACGTCACCGCGTCGAACCTCGCGAACGCCGACAGCGCGACCGGCCCCGACGGCAAGCCGTACAAGGCCAAGCAGGTCGTGTTCGCGACCGACCCGATGGGCGGCGCGCGCACCGCGTCCGGCCAGGGCGTGGGCGGCGTGCGGGTGACCAAGGTGATGGACGACCCGTCGCCGATGAAATCGACCTACGACCCGGCGAACCCGGCCGCCGACGCGAACGGCTACGTGCAGATGCCGAACGTCGATCCGGTGCAGGAGATGGTGAACATGATCTCGGCGTCGCGCTCGTACCAGGCCAACGTCGAGACGCTGAACACCGCGAAGACGCTGATGCTCAAGACGCTGACGATCGGCTCGTAAGCCGCGCGCGGCCCGACCTTACCGACCCGACAGTTCCGACAGAAGGCCACCCAGGATGACTTCCTCCAACACGACGATCGGCAGCAACGGCACCAACGTGTCGACGCTGCCGACCGACACGATGAACACCAACAACGTGTCGTCGACCAACGGCACGTCGGCGAGCGACCTGCAGGCGACGTTCCTGAAGCTGCTCGTCACGCAGTTGCAGAACCAGGATCCGACCAGCCCGGTCGACAGCTCGCAGATGACGTCGCAGCTCGCGCAGATCAACACGGTGAGCGGCATCGCGCAGTTGAACACGTCGCTCACGTCGCTGTCGACGCAGCTCGCGGCCGGCCAGCAGACGCAGGCCGCGCTGCTGATCGGCACCAACGTGCTCGCGCCGGGCAACAGCGTCGCGGTAAAGGGCGGCGCGGCGTCGCCGTTCGGCGTGTCGCTCGCGAATTCGGTGTCGAACCTGACGATCACCGTGAAGAACTCGGCGGGCGCCGTCGTGAACACGATCAACGCGGGCGCGCAGTCGGCCGGCACCGTGCCGTTCAACTGGACGCCGACCGACGCGGCCGGCAACGCGCTGCCGGACGGCACGTACACGGTCAGCGCGTCGTACACCAACAGCGCCGGCACGCCGCAGGCGGCCACGACGCTCGCGGCCGCGACGGTGCAGAGCGTGGTCAAGCAGGCGGACGGCACCGCGGGGCTCGTGCTGTCGAACGGCACGACGGTGGGGCTCACCCAGGTTGCGTCGATCTTCCCGAACACCAAGTCGTCCACGTCCGGCGACACCACTACCAACTGATCGAGCTTTCTCGTAACGGAGACCGAAATGGGTTATCAACAGGGTCTGAGCGGCCTCGCCGGCGCATCGAACGCGCTCGACGTGATCGGCAACAACATCGCGAACGCGAACACGGTCGGCTTCAAGTCGAGCACCGCGCAATTCGCCGACATGTACGCGAACTCGGTCGCGACGTCGGTCAACACGCAGATCGGCATCGGCACGTCGCTGAACTCGGTGCAGCAGCAGTTCGGCCAGGGCACGATCAATACGACGAACTCGTCGCTCGACGTCGCGATCAACGGCAACGGCTTCTTCCAGATGTCGAACAACGGCGTGACGACGTACTCGCGCGACGGCACGTTCCAGCGCGACAAGAACGGCTTCATCGTCGACTCGCAGGGCCGTAACCTGATGGGCTACGCGGCCAACGCGGGCGGCGTGATCAATACCGCGCAGACCGTGCCGCTGCAGGCGCCGACCACCAACATCGCGCCGACCGCGACGACCAAGATCACCGGCCAGTTCAACCTGAACTCGCAGGACACGGTGCCGACCAAGACGCCGTTCAGCGCGACCGACAACACGACGTACAACTACACGACGTCGATCCAGGTGTACGACTCGCTCGGCGGCTCGCAGGCGGTCAACATGTACTTCGTGAAGTCGGCGGCCGGCACGTGGGAAGCGTACGCGGGCGTGCAGGGCGGCGCGACGACCGATCTCGGCACGATCACGTTCGATACGTCGGGCGCGATCCAGAGCACGACGACCGGCACGCCGGCCACGCCGACCGCGTCGCTCGGCCAGTTCCAGTTCACCGTGCCGAACACCGACGGCTCGGCGACGCCGCAGAAGCTCACGCTCGACCTGACCGGCACGACGCAGTACGGCGGCAAGGACGGCGTGAACAACCTCGCGCAGGACGGCTACGCGAGCGGCACGCTGACGACCTACTCGATCGGCGCCGACGGCAAGCTGACCGGCAACTACTCGAACGGCCAGACCGCCGTGCTCGGCCTGATCGCGCTCGCGAACTTCAACAACCCGAACGGGCTGGTGAACCTCGGCGGCAACCAGTATGCGGAATCCGCCGCGTCGGGCGTGCCGCAGGTCTCCGCGCCAGGCAGCACGAACCACGGCACGCTGCAGGGCAGCGCGCTCGAGAACTCGAACGTCGACCTCACGTCGCAGCTCGTCAACCTGATCACCGCGCAGCGCAACTACCAGGCGAACGCGCAGACGATCAAGACGCAGCAGACCGTCGACCAGACGCTCATCAACCTGTAAGCGCGGATAACCGGCAGCCATGGACCGACTGATCTATACGGCGATGACGGGCGCGTCGCAGTCGCTCGACCAGCAGGCGGTGGTCGCGAACAACCTCGCGAACGCATCGACGACGGGCTTTCGCGCGCAACTCGCGACGTATCGCGCGGTGCCGATGAATTTCGGCGACGGCAGCAAGATCGATCCGACGACGACGCGCACCTACGTGCTGTCGTCGACGCCCGGCGCCGACTACGCGCCGGGTCCGATCACGCGCACCGGTAATCCGCTCGACGTCGCCGTGCAGGGCCCGGGCTGGCTGTCGGTGCAGACGGCCGACGGCAGCGAGGCGTACACGCGCGCCGGCAACCTGCATGTCGACGAGAACGGCCAGCTCGTCAACGCGAGCAACCTGCCGGTGATCGGCAACGGCGGCCCGATCTCGGTGCCGCCGAACGCGGAAGTGACGATCGGCAAGGACGGCACGGTGTCCGCGCTGATGCCGGGCGACCCGCCGACGGCCGTCGCGATCGTCGACCAGATGAAGCTCGTCAATCCCGATCCGGCCACGCTCACGCGCGGCAACGACGGGCTGTTCCGCACCGCCGACGGCAATCCGGCCGACGTCGACCCGAACGTGGTCGTCACGCCGAATTCTCTCGAAGGCAGCAACGTGAACCCGGTGACCGCGATGGTCGCGATGATCGACAACGCGCGGGCGTTCCAGCTGCAGTCGAAGCTGATCCAGACGGCCGACCAGAACGAGCAGACGGCGAACCAGTTGCTCAATTTCAGCTGAGCGCCCGCGCCAGCCTAAGCAGGAGACCAGACAAGTGAATCGTTCGCTCTACATCGCCGCCACCGGCATGAATGCGCAGCAGGCGCAGATGGACGTGATTTCGAACAACCTCGCGAACACCAGCACGAACGGCTTCAAGGCGTCGCGCGCGGTGTTCGAGGATCTGCTGTACCAGACCATCCGCCAGCCCGGCGCGAACTCGACGCAGCAGACCGAGCTGCCGTCGGGCCTGCAGCTCGGCACCGGCGTGCAGCAGGTCGCGACCGAGCGCCTGTACACGCAGGGCGGCCTCACGCAGACCGGCAACTCGAAGGACGTCGCGATCAACGGCGCGGGCTTCTTCCAGGTGCTGATGCCGGACGGCACCAACGCGTACACGCGCGACGGCTCGTTCCAGACCAACGCGCAGGGCCAGCTCGTCACGTCGAGCGGCTACCAGGTGCTGCCGGCGATCACCGTGCCGCAGAACGCGCAGTCGCTGACGATCGGCAAGGACGGCGTCGTGTCGGTCACGCAGCCGGGCTCGAGCAACGCGGTCCAGATCGGTTCGCTGCAGATCGCGACCTTCATCAACCCGGCCGGCCTCGAGGCGAAGGGCGAGAACCTGTTCGCGGAAACGACGTCGTCGGGCGCGCCGAACGTGTCGCAGCCGGGGCTGAACGGCGCGGGCGTGCTCAACCAGGGCTACGTCGAGGCGTCGAACGTGAACGTCGTGCAGGAACTCGTCAACATGATCCAGACGCAGCGTGCCTACGAGATCAACAGCAAGGCCGTGACGACGTCCGACCAGATGCTGCAGACCGTCACGCAGATGAAGAGCTAACCGGAAGTCCCGCCGTCGCCATGAAGCAGGTTCGCCTCCCCTCGTCAGCCACCGTCCGCGCCGCGTGCGCGGTCGCGGTGGCGGCGCTCGCCGGTTGCGCGCAGATCCCGCGCGATCCGATCATCCAGCAGCCGATGACGGCGCAGCCGCCGATGCCGATGTCGATGCAGGCGCCCGGCTCGATCTACAACCCCGGCTTCGCGGGGCGGCCGCTGTTCGAGGATCAGCGGCCGCGCAACATCGGCGACATCCTGACGATCATGATCGCGGAGAACATCAACGCGACCAAGTCGTCCGGCGCGAACACCAACCGGCAGGGCAACACCGACTTCAACGTGCCGACCGCCGGCTTCCTCGGCGGGCTGTTCGCGAAGGCGAACCTGTCGGCGACCGGTGCGAACAAGTTCGCGGCGACCGGCGGCGCGAGCGCGGCGAACACGTTCAACGGCACGATCACGGTGACCGTCACCAACGTGCTGCCGAACGGCAACCTCGTGGTCAGCGGCGAGAAGCAGATGCTGATCAACCAGGGCAACGAATTCGTGCGTTTCTCGGGGGTCGTCAACCCGAACACGATCTCGGGCGCGAACTCCGTCTACTCGACGCAGGTCGCCGACGCGAAGATCGAATACTCGTCGAAGGGCTACATCAACGAAGCCGAGACGATGGGCTGGCTGCAGCGCTTCTTCCTCAACATCGCGCCGTGGTGATGACGATGCAGACGACCCTGTTCCACCGCCTGTCGGCCCGCGCGCATGCGGCCGCGCGGCTCGCCGTCGCGTTCGCGGCCGTGGCGGCCGCCTGCGTGCTCGGTGCCGCGCCCGCGCACGCGGAACGCCTGAAGGATCTCGCGCAGATCCAGGGCGTGCGCGACAACCCGCTGATCGGCTATGGCCTCGTCGTCGGCCTCGACGGCACGGGCGACCAGACGATGCAGACGCCGTTCACGACGCAGACGCTCGCGAACATGCTCGCGAACCTCGGCATCTCGATCAACAACGGTTCGGCCAACGGCGGCCCGTCGTCGCTGAACAACATGCAGCTGAAGAACGTCGCGGCCGTGATGGTGACGGCCACGCTGCCGCCGTTCGCCCGGCCCGGCGAGGCGCTCGACGTGACCGTATCGTCGCTCGGCAACGCGAAGAGCCTGCGCGGCGGCACGCTGCTGCTCACGCCGCTGAAGGGCGCGGACGGGCAGGTGTACGCGCTCGCGCAGGGCAACATGGCGGTCGGCGGCGCGGGCGCCAGCGCGAACGGCAGCCGCGTGCAGGTGAACCAGCTCGCGGCCGGCCGGATCGTCGGCGGCGCGATCGTCGAGCGCGCGGTGCCGAACGCGATCGCGCAGATGAACGGCGTGCTGCAGCTGCAACTGAACGACATGGACTACGGCACCGCGCAGCGCATCGTGTCCGCGGTCAACTCGAGCTTCGGCCCGGGCACCGCGACGGCGCTCGACGGCCGCACGATCCAGCTCGCGGCGCCGGCCGATTCCGCGCAGCAGGTCGCGTTCATGGCGCGGCTGCAGAACCTCGACGTGAGCCCGGACAAGGCCGCGGCGAAGGTGATCCTGAACGCGCGCACCGGCTCGATCGTGATGAACCAGATGGTCACGCTGCAGAGCTGCGCGGTCGCGCACGGCAACCTGTCGGTGGTCGTCAACACGCAGCCGGTGGTGTCGCAGCCGGGGCCGTTCTCGAACGGGCAGACGGTGGTCGCGCAGCAGTCGCAGATCCAGCTGAAGCAGGACAACGGTGCATTGAAGATGGTGACGGCCGGCGCGAATCTCGCCGACGTCGTGAAGGCGCTGAACACGCTCGGCGCGACGCCCGCGGACCTGATGTCGATCCTGCAGGCGATGAAGGCGGCCGGCGCGCTGCGTGCGGATCTGGAGATCATCTAAATGGCGGCGAACCTTCCGAACGCAAACGACCTGACGCAGCGCTTCGCGCTCGACGTGCAGGGTTTCGATGCGCTGCGCGCGCAGGCGAAGCAGTCGCCGCAGGCCGGCGCGAAGGCGGTGGCCGGCCAGTTCGACGCGATGTTCACGCAGATGATGCTCAAGAGCATGCGCGACGCGTCGCCGGACGGCGGGCTGTTCGATTCGCATACGTCGAAGATGTACACGTCGATGCTCGACCAGCAGCTCGCGCAGCAGATGTCGACGCGCGGGATCGGCGTCGCCGACGCGCTGATGAAGCAGTTGCTGCGCAACGCGGGCGTCGGCGCGGGCAGCGACACGGCGGCCGACGTCGGCGCGGGCGGCATCGGCGGCCTCGGCACGGCCGGCGACGAAGGCAGCCTCGCCGCGATGAACGCGATGGCGAAGGCCTATGCGAACGCGGCGAACAACGGCGCGCTCGCCGGCGCGCGCGGCTACTCGGCCGGCAGCGCGCTGACGCCGCCGCTGAAGGGCGCGAGCGGCGTGCAGGACGCGGACGCGTTCGTCGACCGGCTCGCGGGCCCCGCGCAGGCGGCCAGTGCGACGACCGGCATCCCGGCGCGGTTCATCGTCGGCCAGGCCGCGCTCGAATCCGGCTGGGGCAAGCGCGAGATCCGCGCGGCGGACGGCTCGACCAGCTACAACGTGTTCGGCATCAAGGCGAACAAGGGCTGGACCGGGCGCACCGTGTCGGCGCTGACCACCGAATACGTGAACGGCACGCCGCGCCGCGTGGTCGCGAAATTCCGCGCGTACGACTCGTACGAGCACGCGATGACCGACTACGCGAACCTGCTGAAGAACAATCCGCGCTATGCGGGCGTGCTGAGCGCGAGCCGCAGCGTCGAGGGCTTCGCGCACGGCATGCAGAAGGCCGGCTACGCAACCGACCCGAATTACGCGAAGAAGCTGATCTCGATCATGCAGCAGATCGGCTGACGGGCCCGCCCGCCACCGATTTGTCCCCCCTTCGGACCGCGCCCGGCACCCCGCCGCGCGCGGTTTCAACGTTTGCGCGAAAAAAATCGCCGTTTCGATCTAAACTTTCGGTCAGCACTGCCGCTAAGTGTGAGAGACCTGCGACCGGGCCCCCGTTCTGGCCCGGTTTTATTGCGCACCGGTTGCCCCGGGCGCCCATGACAAGAAAGACCGGCTAGCCATGAATATCGAAACGTCGACGGACCCCAGCCTGGATGCAGGCCACTCCGGGCCCGACTATGCCCGCCGCAATCCGCTGGAAATCGGCGTGCAGCTGCGCAACCTGGTGAATCGCGGCGATTTCCTGACCGTCCAGTATCCGGGCGGCCAGCTCGTCACGCGCCTGCTCGAGGTCGACGTCGGCGCGCGGACGTTCACGTTCGACTGGGGCGCGCTGTCCGAGCAGAACGCCGGCATCCTCGGCGCGTCGCACTGCACGTTCGCGGCCTCGCCGGAGGGCGTGCGCGTCGAATTCACCACGGGCACGCCGCGCGAGACGCGCTACGAGGGGCTGCCCGCGTTCGTCGCCGATTTCCCCGACGTGCTGGTCTGCATCCAGCGCCGCGAATATTTCCGCGTCGACGCGCCGATCGTCGATCCGTTCCTGTGCCGCGGCAAGCTGCCGGACGGCGAAAGCTTCCTGTTCGAGGTGCACAACCTGTCGCTCGGCGGCGTGGGGCTGCGCACGGCCGACGAGCGCGTCGAGGCGCTCGAGGTCGGCACGCTGCTGCCGGACGTCGAACTCGAGCTGACCGGCCACGGCAAGCTGTCGCTCGACCTGCAACTGGTGTCGCAGCGTTCGACCCAGATGCCGAACGGGTCGCGGCGCTACCAGCTCGGCTTTCGCTACATGTCGCTGCCGGGCAGTGCGGAGAACACGCTGCAGCGGCTGATCACGCAGCTCGAAATGAAGCGCCGCTCGCTCGCGCGGGCCTGACGCGCACCTGGCGGGGCCGCCCGCGCGGCAACGCCGGCGCCCCCGCCGGCCGCTTCGACCGGCGACGCACGCCCGTGCGTCGCACGTGCATTTTTTCCTCAATTTTTTCGATCCGCGGCCGTTATACCGGGAGTCACGCAACCCGGCGGCCGCAGTGCGGCCGGCTCATCAGGATCGCGCATGTCCAACACACTCATGAACCTCGGCGTCAGCGGCCTGAATGCCGCGCTCTGGGGCCTCACGACGACCGGCCAGAACATCAGCAACGCCGCGACGCCGGGCTATTCGGTCGAACGCCCCGTCTATGCGGAGGCAAGCGGGCAGTACACCAGCAGCGGCTACATGCCCCAGGGCGTGAACACCGTCACCGTGCAGCGGCAGTACAGCCAGTACCTGAGCGACCAGCTGAACGGCGCGCAGACGCAGGGCGGCGCGCTCTCGACGTGGTACTCGCTCGTCACGCAGCTGAACAACTACATCGGCAGCCCGACGGCCGGCATCTCGACCGCGATCACGAGCTACTTCACCGGGATGCAGAACGTCGCGAACAGCGCGTCCGATTCGTCGGTGCGGCAGACCGCGATGAGCAATGCGCAGACGCTCGCGAACCAGATCACCGCGGCCGGCCAGCAGTACGACGCGCTGCGCCAGAGCGTGAACACGCAGCTCACGAGCACCGTCACGCAGATCAATGCGTACACCGCGCAGATCGCGCAACTGAACCAGCAGATCGCCGCGGCGAGCAGCCAGGGCCAGCCGCCGAACCAACTGATGGACCAGCGCGACCTCGCGGTGTCGAACCTGTCGAATCTCGCGGGCGTGCAGGTCGTGCGCAACAGCGACGGCTACAGCGTGTTCATGTCGGGCGGCACGCCGCTCGTCGTCGCGGACAAGAGCTACCAGCTCGCGACCGTCACGTCGCCGTCCGATCCGAGCGAGCTGACCGTCGTGTCGCAGGGCATCGCCGGCGCGAACCCGCAGGGGCCGAACCAGTTCCTGTCCGACGCGTCGCTGTCGGGCGGCACGCTCGGCGGCCTGCTCGCGTTCCGCAGCCAGACGCTCGACCCGGCCCAGGCCCAGCTCGGCGCGATCGCGACCAGCTTCGCCGCGCAGGTCAACGCGCAGAACGCGCTCGGCATCGACCTGTCGGGCAAGATCGGCGGCAACCTGTTTTCGACCGGCGCGCCGATCACCTACGCGAACCAGGGCAATACCGGCAACGCGACGCTGTCCGTGTCGTTCGCGAACGCCGCGCAGCCGACCACCAGCGATTACACGCTCGCGTACGACGGCACGAATTACACGCTGACCGACCGTGCGACCGGCACGGTGGTGGGGACGTCGACGTCGATGCCGGCCTCGATCGGCGGGCTGAACTTCTCGTTCTCGTCCGGCTCGATGAGCGCCGGCGACAAGTTCACCGTGCAGCCGACGCGCGGCGCGCTGAACGGCTTCGGCCTCGCGACGTCGAACGGCTCCGCGATCGCGGCGGCCGCGCCGTACGTGCCGTCGGCCACGACGAGCAACACCGGCAACGGCACGATCGGCGGGCTGTCCGTCACGAGCGCGACGGCCGCGGCCAACGCGCACAACTACACGATCACGATGGGCGGCACCGCGGCCGCGCCGACCTACACGGTCACCGACAACACGGCCGTGCCGCCGACGACCAGCGCCGCGCAGCCGTACCAGTCGGGCTCGCCGATCACGCTGACGGCGGGTGTCACGGTGACGGTGTCGGGCACGCCGGCGGCCGGCGACACGTTCAAGGTCGCGCCGAACACGGGCGGCACGAACGACGGCAGCAACGCGCTCGCGCTGTCGAAGCTCGTCAACTCGAAGGCGTTCGGCAACGGCTCGACCACGCTGACGGGCGCGTACGCGAACTACGTGAACGGCATCGGCAACACGGCGAGCCAGCTGAAGTCGTCGAGCGCCGCGCAGACCGCGCTGGTCGGCCAGATCACGCAGGCGCAGCAGTCGGTGTCGGGCGTGAACCAGAACGAGGAAGCGGCCAACCTGATGCAGTACCAGCAGCTCTACCAGGCGAACGCGAAGGTGATCCAGACCGCGTCGACGCTGTTCCAGACCGTGCTGGGCCTGTTCAACTGATTTCGGGGTTCGAAGCGATGCGGATTTCCACTGCGCAGTTCTACCAGATGAACGTCGCCCAGATGAGCGACCAGCAGGCGCAGCTCTCGCAGCTGTACCAGCAGATCTCGAGCGGCGTGAGCCTCGCGACGCCGGCCGACAACCCGCTCGGCGCGGCGCAGGCCGTGCAGTTGTCGATGACGTCGGCGACGCTGTCGCAGTACGCGGCGAACCAGAACGCCGCGCTGTCGTCGCTGCAGAAGGAAGACCAGACGCTCATCAGCGTCAACAACCTGCTGAACAGCATCCACACGGTCGTGATCCAGGCCGGCGACGGCTCGCTGTCGGACAGCGATCGTTCGGCACTGTCGACGCAGCTGCAGGGCTATCGCGACCAGCTGCTGACGCTCGCGAACTCGACGGACGGCGCGGGCAACTACCTGTTCGCCGGCTTCAAGACGGCCACCGCGCCGTTCTCGAACGCGCCGGGCGGCGGCGTGACCTACAGCGGCGACACCGGCTCGCGCGAGGTGCAGATCGCCGACACGCGCTCGATCGCGCAGGGCGACAACGGCGCGAACGTGTTCCTGTCGGTGCCGATGCTCGGCAGCCAGCCGGTGCCGCTCGCCGGCACCGGTAACACCGGCACCGGCACGATCGGCGGCGTGACGATCACGAGCCCGTCGGCCGCGTCCAACGCGCACCAGTTCACGATCGCGTTCGGCGGCACGGCCGCCGCGCCGACCTACACGGTGACCGACAACACCGTCGTGCCGCCGACCACGACCCCCGCGCAACCGTATTCGGACGGCGCCGGGATCGCGCTCGGCAACGGCCTGTCGGTGCCCGTGTCGGGCAAGCCGGCGCCGGGCGACACGTTCACGGTCACGCCCGCGCCGCAGGCCGGCACCGACGTGTTCGCGGCGCTCGACACGATGATCGCCGCGCTGAAGGTGCCGATCAGCAGCAACACGACCGCCGCGACCGCGCTCGCGAACGCGATGACCACCGGCACGACGAAGCTGAACAACATGATGACGAACGTGCTCACGGTACAGGCGTCGGTCGGCGGCCGCGAGCAGGAAATCAAGGCGATGCAGGCCGTGAACCAGACCAACACGCTGCAGGTCAGCAGCAACCTGGCCGACCTCACGAGCACCAACATGGTCGCGACGATCAGCCAGTTCCTGCAGATGCAGAACGCGCTGACGGGCTCGCAGAAGGCTTACGCGCAGTTGCAGAACCTGTCGCTGTTCCAGTACATCAACCCCTGATGCATGACGTGCCGGCCGCGATGTGAGCGCACGCTTACTTCACGGCCGGCGCTCGCCGCCGCACGCGCATCGTGCGCGGGCGGGCACGTCGCCGGCCCGCGCGGTCGCGCACCGGTTCTCGCGCGCGGCCTGCCGCCCCGCACCTCGCTGTTCCGCCCGCCGACGCCGCGTACCGGTTCGCTTGCCAGCCCCATTTCCGCTCCGTAAACTCGCGCCAGATTCCAGACCGGCGCATCCCTGGCAGCCGGCGACCGACGACCGACAGGAGCGCTTTCCCCATGTCCGATTCCTATTTCCCGCGCTGGCGGGTCCAGCCGACCGGCGCGAGCTCGCGCGTGGTCGGTCCCGACGAGCGCCTCGCGTGGCCGCAGATGGTCGCGATGGGCGTGCAGCACGTCGTCGCGATGTTCGGCTCGACCGTGCTCGCGCCGCTGCTGATGGGCTTCGACCCGAACCTGTGCATCTTCATGTCGGGCATCGGCACGCTGCTGTTCTTCGTGCTGGTCGGCGGCCGCGTGCCGAGCTATCTCGGCTCGAGCTTCGCGTTCATCGGTCTCGTGATCGCGGTGACGGGCTACGGCGGCAGCGGCCCGAACCCGAACATTCCGGTCGCGCTCGGCGGGATCGTCGCGTGCGGCGTCGTGTACGTCGCGCTCGGCGCGCTGGTGCAGGCGATCGGCACGCGCTGGATCGAGACGCTGATGCCGCCCGTCGTGACCGGCGCGGTGGTCGCGGTGATCGGGCTGAACCTCGCGCCGATCGCGGTCAAGGGCGTGTCGGGCTCCACCTTCGAATCGGTGATGGCGCTCGTCACGGTGCTGTGCGTCGGCGGCGTCGCGGTGTTCGCGCGCGGAATGATGCAGCGCCTGCTGATCCTGGTCGGGCTCGTGATCGCGTACGTGATCTACGCGATCGCGACCAACGGGATGGGCCTCGGCAAGCCGATCGATTTCGCGATCGTCGCGCATGCGGCGTGGTTCGGCGTGCCGAGCTTCCGCGCGCCGGTGTTCGATCCGCACGCGATGCTGATGCTCGCGCCGATCGCGGTGATCCTGGTCGCGGAGAACCTCGGCCACATCAAGGCCGTCAGCGCGATGACGGGCACCAACCTCGACCGCTACGTCGGTCGGGCGTTCATCGGCGACGGGCTCGCGACGATCGTGTCGGGCAGCGTCGGCGGCACGGGCGTCACCACCTACGCGGAGAACATCGGCGTGATGGCCGTCACGCGGATCTATTCGACGCTGGTGTTCGCGCTCGCCGCGCTGATCGCGATCGGCCTCGGCTTCTCGCCGAAGTTCGGCGCGGTGATCCAGACGATCCCGGGCCCCGTGCTCGGCGGCGTGTCGATCGTGGTGTTCGGGCTGATCGCGGTGACGGGCGCGCGGATCTGGGTCGTCAACAAGGTCGACTTCTCCGACAACCGCAACCTGATCGTCGCGGCCGTCACGCTCGTGCTCGGCGCCGGCGACTTCTCGCTGAAGATCGGCGGCTTCGGGCTCGGCGGGATCGGCACCGCGACGTTCGGCGCGATCATCCTGTACGCGATCCTGCGCAAGGAAAAGGAACCGGGCCCGGTGGTCTGATTCGGGCGCGGGCGGTGCCATGCCGCCCGCCGCCGTCCTGTCGATCCCGGCGGCGCGTGCGCGTTATGCGCCGGTATTCGACTGTCCCTGCAGCCACCCGCAGAACTGCGCGACGAGCGGATCGTCGGCCGGCGCGCCCGGCGCGATCCACCAGTAGCTGCGCGTCGCGATGCGCGGCCCGTCGAGCGGCATCACCAGGCGCCCGCTCGCGAGCTCGTCGTCGATCAGCGGCAACGGGCCGAGCGCGACGCCGAGCCCGTCGACGGCCGCCTGCAGCGCCAGGTAGAAGTGGTCGAACGACTGCCGCTTGCGGCCCTTCATCGCGACGCCGGCCGCCGCGAACCAGTCGCGCCAGCCTTCCGGCCGCGTATCCGAATGCAGCAGCACGTGCCGCGCGAGATCGTCCGCGCGCGTGATCGGCGCGCGCTTGAGCAGCGCCGGGCTGCACACCGGAATCACGCTTTCGTCGAGGAAGTGGCCGCTCGTGCAGTTCGGCCAGTGGCCGGGGCCGCGGCGGATCGCGACGTCGAAGCCGTTCAGCGTGTCGAGCGGCGCGTTCGACGTCGACAGCTTCAGCTCGACGTTCGGCACGTCGCGCTGGAACCGCGACAGGCGCGGCAGCAGCCATTTCATCGCGAAGGTCGGCAGCGCGTTGATGCGCAGCACGCGTGCCGCGCCGGTGTGGCGCAACTGCTCGGTGGCGAGCGCGATGCTGTCGAACGCCGCGCGCACGGTGTCCAGGTAGCGGCGGCCTTCGTCGGTGAGCTTCACGCGCTTGCCGTAGCGGTGGAACACCGGCTTGCCGAGCCACGCCTCGAACCCGGCGATCTGCCGGCTGATGGCACCGTGAGTCACATGCAGCTCGTCGCCGGCGGCGCTGAAGCTTTCATGTCGTGCCGCGGCTTCAAAGGCCCGAAGCGCGGAAAAGGGCGGGAGATCGCGTGCCATGCTTGTGATTCTAGATCACAAGGGCGCGCCGATAAAATCGTTTTGCCGGCATCCTGAACGGCGGTAACCTCGCTTCACCGTTTGATGAGGAGCCCCATGCAATCCGCTTCGCCGCCCGCCCCCCCGCCGTCCGGCGCGCCGCCCCGCAGCGTCGGCCTCGCCGAGCTGTTCACCGGTTTCCTGTCGCTCGGCCTGATGTCGTTCGGCGGCGCGTTGCCGTTCGCGCGGCGCACCATCGTCGACGAGCGCAAATGGCTCTCCGCCGACGAATTCACCGATCTGCTCGGCCTGTGCCAGTTCCTGCCGGGCGGCAACGTGATCAACCTGTCGGTCGCCGTCGGCATGCGCTTTCGCGGCGTCGCCGGCGCATTCGCCGGCATTCTCGGGCTGATCGCCGGCCCGACGCTGGTCGTCGTCGCGCTCGGCGTGCTGTACGCGAAGACGCAGAACGATCCGCACGTGCAGCACCTGTTCGCGGGGCTCGCGGCGGCGGCGGCCGGCCTGCTCGTCGCGATGGCGATCAAGGTCGCGAAGCCGCTGCTTCGGGCGCCGCGCGCGGCGGCTGCGATCGCCGTGTTCGCGTTCGTCGCGATCGCGGTGCTGCGCGTTCCGCTGCTGACCACGATGCTCGTGCTGACGCCCGTCAGCGTATGGCTCGCGTCGCGCCGCCGCGACGCGGGCACGCCGCGGCCGGCGCCGGCTGCCGCGCATCGCGCGCACGGTACGTCCGACACGCAACAGGAGCGCCGGCCATGAGCGATACGCTGATCGCCATCGCGACGATCTTCAGCCAGTTGTCGCTGCTCGCGTTCGGTGGCGGCAACACGATCCTGCCGGAGATGCAGCGGCAGGTCGTCGACGTGCATCACTGGATGAGCGCGCACGAGTTCACCGCGCTGTTCGCGCTGGCCCAGGCGGCGCCGGGGCCGAACATGATGATCGTGTCGCTGGTCGGCTGGCACGTGGCCGGCTGGGCCGGGCTGCTCGTCGCGTCGCTCGCGAAATTCGGGCCGTCGTCGATCGTCACCGTGCTCGCGCTGCATGCGTGGGAGCGTTTTCGCGACCGGCCGTGGCGCCGCTACGTGCAGCAGGGAATGATGCCGGTGACGGCGGGGCTCGTCGCGGCGAGCGCGGTGCTGATTTCCGAGGCGTCGAACCGCACCGCGATCCAGTGGGGCATCACGGCCGCGTGCGCGGTGCTGGCGTGGCGCACGCGCATCCACCCGCTGTGGCTGCTCGCGGGCGGCGCGCTGATCGGGCTCACGGGCATCGGGCAATGAGCGGCCCGTCGTGCCGCCCGCCGTTGCCGGCGGCGGCGGTTGCAGGTTACCGCGATGCCGGCAGGTCGCCGTTCACGAGGCCCAGCAGCCGGCCGCGCTCGCCGCCGACGTCGTCCGTCGGGGCCGGCCAGTCGACCACGAACCCCGCGTCGAGCGCATCGCGCATGATCGCGCCGTAGTCGGCCTTCGCGAGCCGGCCGCCGCGCAACGCGTCCGCCACCTCGTGCTTGAGCGTCGGCGTGAACGACGGATAGGCGGCCACCAGCGCCGCGTACTGGCGCGCATCGATCTCGTCCGATTCGCGGTTGAACGCCCAGACGGCCACCAGCACGATCGCCGCGAACGGGATGACCGTGTAGCGCAGGAAGAACTTCGCGAGTGTCATTCGAAGGCCCGGTGAAGAACGGCGGGGCGGCGCGCTTGGCCGCGGCCGGTGGCGGCCGGCCGGTATACTCGGCCGGTCTTGCGGCGGTGAAACCCGCGCGTTGGACCTGTGCCGGCCGGCTGCGATGTGCGGCGCTCGGCCGTCCCCCGACGACGGACATTATATTGGCGCGCGGCAGGTGGCGAAGCCTGGCCGCGCAGTGCCGGCGGCGCCCCGCGCGTGCCGGCACGACTGACCTGCGCACCGCCCGCCGCGCGCGGCCGGGCGGCGCGCACCACGGAGGATCGATGGATCTCGACGGCGCCAGCCGCAATCTCACTGTCGCCGCGTTGCTGACGCTGTCCGGCGGCTATCTCGACGCGTACACGTACGTCGGCCACGGCCACGTGTTCGCGAACACGATGACCGGCAACGTCGCGCTGCTCGGCATCAACCTGTCGGCCGGCGAATGGGCCGCCGCGCTGCACCACGTGCCGCCGCTCGGCGGCTTCGTGCTCGCGGTGTTCGTCGCGCACCTGCTGGGCCTCGCCGCGCAGCGCGGCTGGATGCGGCATACGGCGTTCGTGAGCCTGATCGTC
Organism: Burkholderia sp. 9779_493; assembly: GCF_015712215.1. Taxonomy (NCBI): domain Bacteria; kingdom Pseudomonadati; phylum Pseudomonadota; class Betaproteobacteria; order Burkholderiales; family Burkholderiaceae; genus Burkholderia; species Burkholderia sp. 9779_493. The sequence goes on along the minus strand of NZ_JACCQA010000027.1, from coordinate 38,447 downwards.
GAGATCGCGTTTCTCGGCGTCGCCGCGAGCGGCCTCGTCGGCGCGTCGAGCGCATGGCTGATTCCGGGCATCTCGTTCGTCGCGACGCTGCAGACGCTGTCGTTCACCCATCTCGAGGCACTGTCGTACACGTCGGTGATGACGACCGGCAACCTGCGGCGTGCCGCGCAGAAACTGTTCGTCGGGCTGATTCCACGCTACGACGTGGGCGCGCTGCACGACTCGGCGCTGCTCGCGACGATCAGTTTCTGCTTCCTGGCGGGCGCGGTGGTCGGCGGCCTCGTGACGCGGCTGGTGCCGGACGTCGCGCTGTGGGGCGCCGTGCTGCTGCTCGTCGGCGCGTTCGCGGAGATCGTGCGACGGGCCAGGCGTCGCGCGGGGAACGGCGGTGCGGGCGGCGAGGGCGGCAGCGGCGACGCGGGCAGCGGCAGCGACGGCGCGGCGCAAACCGCCTGACGGCACTCAGCCCGCAGCGCGCAGCCCGAGGTAGCCGATCGCAACGATCGCCCCGACTGTTTCGCCCGATCCGCGCTACCGCGCCGCACCCTCGCCGGACCTTGCGGCGCCGTGTGCGCTCGCCGGCGCCGTCGCTCCGCGCCCTGCCGCCGCGCGAGCCATGCCCGGCGCGGGAAACGTTGTTCCCGGACGACAATCGCGCGATTACCGCGTATTTCAATTTCTTTCAGCGTTCGCACTCGTCATATGATTCAGCCCACATCGTGCGCGCCATGAACGCGTGCGATCGCCACCCGGCTGCGCACGCGGCCGGCCATGAATGGAGACACCTACAAAAAGGAAAGCTCATGAAGCAGACCACCCGACTCGCAGCCATCGCAGGGGGCGCCGCGCTCGCATTTGCCAGCCAGTACGCGGCCGCACAAAGCTCGGTCACGCTCTGGGGCGTCGCCGACGCCAGCATCCGTTACCTGACCAACGCCAACGCCAAGAACGACGGCCTGCTGTCGATGAGCAACGGCGCGATCACCAACAGCCGCTTCGGCATCTACGGCACGGAAGACCTCGGCGGCGGCCTGAAGGCCGTGTTCAACCTCGAGAGCGGCGTGAACCTGCAGAACGGCGCATTCGCCGACAGCGGCCGCCTGTTCAACCGCGCGGCGTACGTCGGCCTGCAGAGCCCGTACGGCACGGTGACCCTCGGCCGGCAGAAGACGCCGCTGTTCGACCTGCTGTCGGATACGTACGATCCGCTCACCGTCGGCAACTACCTCGAAAACGCGTGGCTGCCGGTCGCCCTCGGCGGCGGCCTGTATGCGGACAACCAGATCAAGTACACGGGCAAGTTCGAGGGCCTGACGGCGAAGGCGATGTACTCGACCGGCACCAACTACGAATCGACCGGCGCCGGCGGCTTCTCGGGCCAGATTCCGGGTTCGCTCGGCAAGGGCAATGCGTGGGGCGTGTCGCTGTCGTACGTGATGGGTCCGCTCAGCATCGCGGCCGGCGCGCAGCAGAACAGCGACAACTCGGCGCGCAAGCAGACGATCTACCACGCGAACATCGTGTACGCGTTCAGCAAGGCGAAGATCTACGCGGGCTACCTGCGTTCGAAGGACGACACGGGCTTCGTCGACAGCCTGCTCGCGCAGCAGACGATTCCGGTCGCGAAGGGCACGGGCCGCATCGACGACGGTCCGTTCGCGGGTGTGAGCTGGCAGGTCAGCGCGCCGCTGACGCTGACGGGCGCGTTCTACTACGACCACATGCGCAATGCGATGACCACGAACGGCACGCTCGCGAGCGGCAACCGCTACGCGGTCGTCGGCATCGCCGAGTACGCGCTGAGCAAGCGCACCGAAATCTACGGCACCGTCGACTTCAACAAGACGACCGGCGCGGCGAACGTCGAGCTGCCCGGCCGCAGCAACCAGACGGGCATCGCGATCGGCCTGCGCAATATCTTCTGACGAACGTCGGAACGCATGCGCCGGCTTCGTCCGGCGCACATCGAAGAGGCTCCGCGAGGAGCCTCTTTTTTTTCGTCACGCGACCTTCATACGCGCGCACGACTAATCGGCGGGCGCTCCATTGCGGAAGTCCCGCGCCGTAAGCGATCCGTCGGCAATCCAGAACATACTTTTACAGTGCGCGCGCAGGCTTTCCGCTACGCTGCGTGCATCGCTCGTGGCATGCCGTCAGGCGTGCGCGTGCGTCGTTCCGGTGACGCTCCGCGAGCGCGGCCGGCCTGATGCGTAACTTGTGTATCCGGCGATGACAAACACGGTCCGCCGGTTTCTTTCGTGGGACGATGCGCTCACGATTTTCTAGAAAGGGGATGACGATGGGTATCCTGAACGTCGTGGGTGAAATCGCCGGCGCAGTCGCCGCCGTCGAAGGCGCGGAAAAGCTGGATCCGGATGCGGGACTCTTGACCAAGGCGGCCGCGGCCGTCGCGGGTTTCAAGGGCGCCGAGGCGATCGAAGGCATGCTCGAGAAGAAGGACGAGCAGCCGCAGCAGGCGGACGACACGCAGGCGACGGACGGCAGCGACACGTCGCAGGCATGAGCATGGCGGCCGGTCGGCCGCGGGCGCGCCCTTCGCGCGCCAGGGCCGGCCGGTGCCGCGCAATCGGCAGGTCGGGCATGCGGTCGATCGGTGACGCATGGCACAACCGCCAGCCGGTTTGACCGGCGAGAGGCCTCGTCTCTCGCCGTTTTTTATGGGGCGCGCGGCACGCACCACGCGCCGCACGAATCCCCGAATCTTGCTATCGTCCCTCCATCCGAACTGCGATGAGGGAATGCGATGGATTTCGACTACGACCTGTTCGTCATCGGCGCCGGCTCGGGCGGCGTGAGGCTCGCACGCATGGCGGCGTCCTACGGCGCACGCGTCGGCATAGCGGAAGAAGAGCAGATCGGCGGCACCTGCGTGCTGCGCGGCTGCATCCCGAAGAAACTGCTGGTCTATGCGTCGCACTATCCGCACGAGGTCGACGACGCGAAGGGCTTCGGCTGGACCTTCGGCGCCGGCACGCTCGACTGGTCCGCGCTGATCGCCGCGAAGGATCGCGAGATCAACCGGCTGAGCGACATCTACATCAACCTGCTGCGGCAATCGGGCGTCGACATGCACACCGGCCGCGCGACGCTCGTCGATGCGCACACGGTCGCGATCGGCACGCGCACGATCCGCGCGCGCCACCTCGCGATCGCGACCGGCTCGCGGCCGTCGCTGCCGCCGCGGCCCGGCATCGAGCACGCGATCACGTCGCGCGAGGCGCTGTCGCTCGCGGCGCTGCCCAAACGCATCGCGGTGGTCGGCGGCGGCTATATCGCGGTCGAGTTCGCGGGCATCTTCAACGGTTTCGGCAGCCACGTCGACGTGTTCTATCGCGGCGAAAAAATCCTGCGCGGCTTCGACGACGACGTGCGCCAGTTCCTGACCGACGAGATGACGAAGCAGGGCGTCACGATTCATGCGCGCGCGGTGATCGAATCGATCGAACGCGCGGACGACGGCGCGCTGTTCGTGCGCGTCGGCGACGCGCGGCACGGGCCGTACGATCAGGTGCTTTATGCGACGGGGCGCGTGCCGAACGTCGACGGAATCGGGCTCGAGCAGGCGGGCATCCTGCTCGATGCACGCGGCGCGATTGCCGTCGATGCGTATTCGGCGACGTCGGTGCCGTCGATCCACGCGATCGGCGACGTCACGTCGCGGCCGCAGCTCACGCCGGTCGCGACGCGCGACGGCGCGCTGCTCGCGCGCACGCTGTTCGGCGGGTCGCGCGTGGCGGTCGATCACGCGTACGTGCCGTCGGCCGTGTTCAGCCAGCCGGAGGTCGCGACGGTCGGCCTGACCGAAGCCGATGCGCGGCACGCGCACGGCGACGTCGACATCTACCGCACGTCGTTCAAGGCGTTGCGCCACACGCTGTCGGGCCGCGACGAGCGCACGCTGATGAAGCTCGTCGTCGCGCGCGACAGCCAGCGCGTGGTCGGCGCGCACATGGTCGGCCGCGATGCGGGCGAGATCATCCAGGGCATCGCGATCGCGATTCGCGCGGGCGCGACGAAGGCGCAGTTCGACGACACGATCGGCATTCATCCGACCGCGGCCGAGGAGTTCGTGACGATGCGGCAGAAGGTGGCCGATTAGCAGAATGGCACGCGCGTGTGCATCGCTGCACGCGCGTGTGCGGCCGGAATGCCGAACGGCGTATTTTAGAGATATCGATTGTTCGGATCGACGGTATGAATTAACGCGTGTCGATATCGGCGGATCGACCGTTAATCCGCCGATATCGACACGGAAGACCGGCGAGTATCGCGCGCATGTCGCGCGAGCCCTTGCCTGCAGGGCTTTGCGCGCGAATGGGTCGCCGAATAAAAATAAGCGTGAAAATCGTCAATTATTATCAAGATAAGCCGTCTTGATAAACAGGCTTGATATGATCGCGAAAAATCATATACGGGGCCGACCATGCGCGATCAACAGCGTAGTAATCAGAATAACGGAATCATCCGTGCGCGCGATGCAGGCGCGTATCGCATTGTCGATCCGCTTTTCGCCGTGACGCATCCGTTGCGCGCGCTCCTCCATGACTTGCAGCGATCGCCGAATCGGCGATGAACGCGTGCGTGTGCCCCGCGCAGTGCCATCTTTTCCAGCAAGGAGACCAGCAGTGAACATTCAGACACGACGCACCGTCCTCGTGGCGGCCGCGGTCGTTGCGGCGCTGTCCGGCTGCGCGACCGAATCGTCGCGCACGCTCGACGTGCCGGCCGTCAGCAGCGCGCAGAAGCCGTACGCGGGCAAGCCCGTCGCGATCGCCGTCGGCAAGTTCGACAACCGCTCGAGCTACATGCGCGGCATCTTCTCCGACGGCATCGACCGCCTCGGCGGACAGGCGAAGACGATCCTCGTCACGCGCCTGCAGCAGAGCCGCCGCTTCAACGTGCTCGATCGCGAGAATCTCGACGAGATCAGGCAGGAAGCGGGCTTCATGAAGAAGGCGCAGGCCGTGAAGGGCGCGAACTACGTGGTGACCGGCGACGTGACCGAGTTCGGCCGCAAGGACGTCGGCGATCATCAGCTGTTCGGCATTCTCGGTCGCGGCAAGACGCAGGTCGCGTACGCGAAGGTCAACCTGAACATCGTCGACACGACGACGTCGGAAGTCGTCGCATCGAGCCAGGGCGCGGGCGAATTCAGCCTGTCGAACCGCGAGGTGATCGGCTTCGGCGGCACCGCCGGCTACGACTCGACGCTCAACGGCAAGGTGCTGGACCTCGCGATCCAGGAAGCCGTGAACCATCTCGTCGACCAGGTCGACGCCGGCGTGCTGAAGGCCGCGCAGTAAGTGCCGCGCGCGATACGGCGCGCACGAATCATTTCACCAACCAGAAGAGACAAGACCATGAAACGGGGAATCTGGCTGCCGGCGACGGCGGCCGCCTTGCTGCTCGCGGGCTGCGCGGCGCCGACCACGCCGCCGCTGTATCAGTGGACCGGCTATCAGCCGCAGGTGTACGAATACTTCAAGGGGCAGCAAGCGCCGCAGCAGCAGATCGATGCGCTCGAAAAAGCGCTGCAGGAGATCCGCGCGAAGGGCCATACGCCGCCGCCGGGTTTCCATGCGCATCTCGGGATGCTGTATGCGAGCGTCGGCAACGAGCAGCAGGCCGAGCAGGAACTGCAGGCCGAGAAGCAGCTGTTCCCGGAATCCGCGTCGTATATGGATTTCCTGATGAAGAAGAAGGCCGGTGCGTCGAAAGCCGCGAATCCGGCGGCCGCCGGCCAGACCGTTGCCGATCGGAAGAATGCCGATTCGAATCCTGCCAAACAGTGACACGCCCGCCATGTTCAAGACACTTTCATTCAAGCTGCTGTTCGCGCTGTCGATCGCCGCGCTGCTGAGCGCGTGCGCGCAGCCGGTGCAACGTCCCGACTACACGGCGTTCAAGAAGAGCCAGCCGCGCTCGATCCTCGTGCTGCCGCCGGTCAATGAAACCACCGACGTCGGCGCGACTTACGGCGTGCTGTCGCAAATGACGCTGCCGCTCGCCGAGTCGGGCTACTACGTGGTGCCCGTCGCGGTGATGGACGAGACGTTCAAGCAGAACGGCCTGACGAATGCGACCGACATCCAGGCTACGTCGCCGGCGAAGCTGCGCGAGATCTTCGGCGTGGACGCCGTGCTGTATTCGAAGGTCACGCAGTACGGCTCCGTCTACCAGCTGGTCGACAGCACGACGACCGTTGCCGCGTCGGCGAAGCTCGTCGACCTGAAGAGCGGCGACGTGCTGTGGCAGGGCGAGGGCCGCGCGACCGGCAAGGAAGTCGGCAACAACATGAGCGTCAATGCGTTCGGGATCGTCGGGGCGCTCGTGCAGGCAGCCGTCAAGCAGGTCGCGCATTCGCTGACCGACGAAGCGCATGACGTGGCCGGGCTGACGAGCACGCGGCTGTTGTCGGCGGGCCCGCCGAACGGGCTGCTGTACGGGCCGCGCTCGCCGAAGTACGGTACCGACTGACGCGCGGCGGCTTCTCCCGAATCCTGCCGCCGGACCGAACGGCCGCTCGAACGAGCGGCCGTTCTGCTTTTGCGCGGTGACGCTGCGCGCGCTCAATGCACGCCGAACGCATCCAGCAGCCGATACCAGCTCATCGCGAGCACCAGCGCCGGCGTGCGCAGCGCCGCGCCGCCGGGGAAGTCGCGATGCCGGATCTTGTCGAACAGGTCGAAGCGGCTCGCCTGTCCGTCGATCGCCTCGGCGATCAGCCTGCCCGCGAGCGCGGTCGTGTTCACGCCGTGCCCCGAAAACCCCTGCGCGAAATACGTGGTCGGCGTGATGCGGCCGAAGTGCGGCGCGCGGTTCATCGTGATGTCGACGAAACCGCCCCACGCATAGTCGACCTTCACGTCCGCGAGCTGCGGGAACGTCTTCAGCATGTCGGCGCGCATCGCCGCCGCGAGATCGCGCGGCGCGCGCGTCGAATAGCTGACCTTGCCGCCCCACACGAGCCGCGTGTCGGGCGCCGGCCGGAAGTAGTCGAGCACGAAGCGGCTGTCGCAGATCGCCGCGCGGGCAGGCATCAGCGCGGCGGCGCGCGCTTCGCCGAGCGGCTCGGTCGCGATCACGTAGGTGCCGACCGGCATGATCTTCCTCGACAGCGCGGGCGCGAGCGTGCCGACGTAGGTATTGCAGGCGAGCACGACGAAGCGCGCACGCACGTTGCCGCCGCCCGTCTCGACGACGTGGCCGCCGGACACGTCGCGCACGCGTGTCACGCAGCTGTCCTCGTGGATGCGCACGCCCGCGTCGGTGGCCGCCCGCGCGAGGCCGAGCGTGTAGTTGAGCGGATGAAGATGGCCGCTATCGGGGTCGTACAGGCCGCCGCAATAGCGGGCCGACTGCACGTAGTCGCCGAGTTCGTCGGCTTCGACGAAGTGGAAGCGGTCGTAGCCGAAGCGCTTCGCGGCTTCGTCGCGCCAGCGTTTCAGCGCATCCGCGTCGCGCTCGGTGTTGGCCGCGGTCAGATAGCCGGGCACCAGCGCGCAGTCGATGTCGTGCCGCGCGATGCGCGACTTCACGAGCGACAGCGTCTCGAGCCCCATGTCCCAGATGCGCTTCACGTCGCCTTCCGGCATGAACTGCGCGAACGTGTCGATGTCGCACGCGAAGCCGCCGATCAACTGGCCGCCGTTGCGGCCGCTCGCCGCCCATCCGACCCGCGACGCTTCGAGCACGGTCACCGAATGGCCGCGCTCGGCGAGATTGAGCGCGGCGGACAGGCCCGTGAGGCCCGCGCCGATCACGCACACGTCGGCGTCGATCGTGCCGGCGAGCGGCGCGTGGCGGGTCGTATCGTTGGCGGTCGCCGCGTAGTACGACGCGACGTGCGGCTGGTTGGCGAATGTCTGCATGATCAGGAAAGCGGAGTGAAAGGGCTCAGAACAGCTCGCGTACGCGGTGGTACAGCATCCCGAGTTCGAGCGCGGGTTGCCGCCATGCATCGCCGCCGGGAAAGCGCCGGTGACGCAGGCGGGCGAACAGGTCGAACGCGTGCGTGTCGCCCGCGATCGCGCCGGCGACCGCGCGTCCGGCGATGCCGGTGAGCGCGACGCCGTGGCCGCTGAAGCCCTGGACGTAGAAGAAGTTCGGATCGATCGCGCCGAAATCCGGCGCGCGGTTGCGCGTGACGTCGACGAAGCCGCCCCACGCGTGGTCGACGCGCACGTCGCCGAGCTGCGGGAACACGCCGACCATGCGTTGCCGGATCGCTTCGGCGAGCGCCGCGGGCGATGCGCCGGCCGAATTCGCCCGGCCGCCGAACAGCATCCGGTGGTCGGCCGACAGCCGGAAATAGTCGAGGAAGAAGTTGTTGTCGCACACGGCTTCGCGCCGGGCGATCAGTGCATCGGCGCGCGCCCGGCCGAGCGGCTCGGTCGCGATGATGTACGACGCGATCGGCGCGATGCGCGCGGCGGTCGCGGCCGGCAGCACGCCGCCGGGCCCGGCGTTGCAGCACGACACGACGAAGCGGCAGCGCACTTCGCCCGACGGCGTGCGCACGACGGGCCGGGCGCCGCGCACGACGTCGAGCGCCGGCGTGTGCGCGTACAGCGCGACGCCTTCGCGGCGTGCGGCATCGGCAAGGCCGAGGCAGTACTTGAGCGGATGCAGATGGCCCGACAGCGGATCGTGCACGCCGGCCAGATAGCGCGTCGATGCGATGCGCGCGTGGATCTCGCCGGTATCGAGCCAGGCGAGCGACGGATGGCCCCAGCGCGACGTCGCGGCGTTCATCCACGCACGCAGGTCGTCGATGCGGCGCGGCTTCGTCGCGACCGTCAGGTAGCCGCGCGTGAAGTCGCAGTCGATCCCGTAGCGCGCGATGCGCTCGGCGATCAGCGCGACGCCGTCGAGCGACAGCGACCACGCGGCGCGCGCGCCGTCGGGGCCGAGCTGCTGCTCGATCACCTCGTCTTTCGCGAAACCGGTGATCGCCTGGCCGCCGTTGCGGCCCGACGCGCCCCAGCCGGGCCGCTGCGCATCGATCACGGCGACCGACAGCCCGCGCGCGCGGCAGTCGAGCGCCGTCGACAGGCCGGCGAAGCCGGCGCCGATCACGCAGACGTCGACGTCGATCGCCGCGTCGAGCATCGGATCGTCCGCCACGGGCCGCGTGGCCGTGGCTTCGTAGTACGAGTCGCGCGCGAGCGCATCGGCGCGGCGGGTGAAAGACTGCGTCATGAAACCGACTCCCTCGACAAGGCTGCAACGGCGCGCAGCCACCCGGAAAACGGCGCGGGACGCCGTGCGTGCGGCACGTCGCCCCGCGCGTGCTGCATCAGAACGAATAGATGAACTGCGTCGCGAGCAGGTCGTTGGACTTGCCGTACGACCCGTCGTTGCGCAGGAACACCTTGTTGTTCGCCCAGTCGTGCCGGTATTCGACCTTCACGGTGATCTGCTGGGTCGGATAGAACAGCAGGTCGAGCGCGACGTCCTGGCGCACCGCGCCCTTGCACTCGAAGCCCAGGCCGCCGCCGGCCTTCGACTGCGCGAGACAGTCCGCGTCGACGCCGAAACCGTTGCTCGGGTCCATCCCGTTGCCGTTCAGCGCGATGCCGCCGCCGCCGCCGCCGTTCTTCGAGTTCGCGAGCAGGTCGTAGCGCAGCGTCACGCCCATGCGGCCGACCACCGGCGCGTTGAACTTGCGGTGCGCGAGCAGCGACAGCCCGTACCACTGCGCGAGCCCGCCGTTGAACGCCGCATGCTGCTGCCGGCCGTAGTCGACTTCGGCGTTGTACTGCACGTCGGCGAGCGTGTAGGTCGCGTCGAGTTCGCCGAAGAAGAACGAACCGTAGCCGCTCGGCGCCGCGCCGCCCGGGCCGTAGTGGACGACACCGTCCGCGTCGATCGCGCTCGACAGCGTCTGGCGGCCGATGTTGAACGAGCCGCCGAGATCGAGCGCGCTCGACCACGTGTAGTCCGCGCGCGCGGTGAAGGTCGGCACCTTGTTGCTGGTGGTGATCGGGTCGCCGAGCGCATTGGTGCCCGTCTGCGTGACCGAACCGTAGGTGCGGTACTGCTCGTTGCCGAGGAAGAACTTCCACGCCCAGGCGCCCTTCGTGTAGTTCGCGCCGACACCGACGTAGCTGCCCGGATCGGAGAAATCGTACAGCAGGTTGTGCGTGAGCGTGAGCATCTGGTTCGACTGCTGCACTTCGTAGCCGCCGAAGCTCGGGATCAGGCCGGCGACCAGCGTCGTTTCCGCGGTGATCGGCACGTTGATCACCGCCGTGTTCAGCAGGTTGTCGGTGATCGAGCCGCGCGAGTTCTGCAGCAGCGTGATGCCGTTGCCGCGGTTCGGCATCAACGTGATCTCGGCCGATGGTGCCATCGGGCCGACGCCGAAAGTCTTCTTGATGTCGAGGTAGAGATCGCCGAACGTGCTGTTGAAGTAGTTGTACGCGTTCTCGTGGTTCGCGAACAGGAACGACGACGTGCCGGCCGCGCGGTTGTAGATGTAGGTCGGATCGATGTAGCCGGTGACCGACAGGCCGGCGAGCGGGCCGGTGTTGGCCGCGTCGGTCAACGAATCGACCTTCAGCTGCTGGTTCGCGATCTGCTGCTTCATCTCGCTGACCTCGTCGTTGGTCAGCGTCGCGCGTGCCTTGCCGTAATCCGGCGAGCCCGGGTCGGCGGCGACCGCGACGGCGTTGCCGCCGCCGGCCATGCCGCCGCTCGCGCCGGACGTCGCGCCCCCCCCTGCGCCGCCCGGCTTCGCGGCGAGCTGCGCCTGCATGGCCTTCATCTGTTTCTGCAGCGCGGCGACCTGCGCCTGCAGCGCCTTGATTTCGGCGGATGTCGAACCGGCCAGCGCGATGCCCGGCAACGCGCCGGCCACCAGCAGGCAGATCAGTTTCTTCTTCATTGCGGATTCTCCTAGTCGTGCGCCTGTCAAATCGGGATCGAATCGCGCGCCCCCCTGGGGCAGCGCGTCTTGCTTGTCTGCAGTGCTTGTTATCGTCGAAGCAGGAGGCCGGCGGTCAGGCCACCGCGAACGCGGCCTTCAGGTCGGCCATCCGGCGTCGTTCGCGCGCGATCATCATCCGGTTCACGACGATCACGCCGATCGTCACGGCCGTGATGAACAGCGTCGCCAGCGCGTTCATCTCCGGGTTCAGCCCCAGCCGCACGCGCGAGAACACCACCAGCGGCAGCGTCGTCGACCCCGGCCCGGACAGGAACGCCGACAGCACCAGATCGTCGATCGACAGCGTGAACGACAGCAGCCAACCCGACAGCAGCGCCTGCGAGATCAGCGGCAGCGTCACCACGAAGAACACCTTCAGCGGCGTCGCGCCCAGGTCGAGCGCGGCCTCCTCGAGCGACTTGTTCATCTCCTTCACGCGCGACTGCACGATGATCGCCACGTACGACACGCACAACATCACGTGGCCGATCCAGATCGTCACCATCCCGCGCCCCTTCGGCCAGCCGAACATCTGCTCGAGCGCGACGAACAGCAACAGCAGCGAAATCCCCTGGATCACCTCCGGAATCACCAGCGGTGCGTTGATCATCCCGGTGTACAGCGTGAAGCCCTTGAAGCGGCCGAAGCGCGCGAGCACGAAGCCGGCCCACGTGCCGATCACGACCGACGCGGTGGCCGTCAGCAGGCCGATCTTCAGCGACAGCCACGCGGCGGTCAGCAGCTCGTCGTCGTCGAGTAGCGCCGCGTACCACTTCAGCGAGAAGCCCGACCACACCGTCACGAGCTTCGATTCGTTGAACGAGTACACGATCAGGCTGATGATCGGGATGTAGAGGAACAGGAAGCCGAAGGCGAGAACGCCCGTCGACAGCGGTTTGCTCGGCTTGATCATTTCGCGTCTCCCAGTTCCTTGACCTGGTAGTACTGGAACAGCGCCATCGGCACGAGCAGCAGCATCACCATCGCGACCGTCACCGCGGACGCCATCGGCCAGTCCATGTTGTTGAAGAATTCATCCCACATCACGCGGCCGATCATCAGCGTGTCGGCGCCGCCGAGCAGCTCCGGAATCACGTACTCGCCCACCGCCGGGATGAACACGAGCAGGCTGCCGGCGATGATCCCGTTCTTCGACAGCGGCAGCGTGATGCGCGTGAACGCGACCCACGGTTTCGCGCCGAGGTCGTACGCGGCTTCGAGCAGCGTCAGGTCCATCTTCACGAGGTGCGCGTACAGCGGCATCACCATGAACGGCAGGTACGAATAGACCATCCCGATGTAGACGCCCGCGTCGCTGTGATAGAGCCGCAGCGGCGTGTGGATGATGCCGAGCGCGATCAGCGTGTGGTTCAGCAGGCCGTCGTCCTTCAGGATGCCGATCCATGCGTACACGCGGATCAGGAACGACGTCCAGAACGGCAGCATCACGGCCATCATCAGCACGTTGCGACGGTTCGGCTCCGAGCGCGCGATGTAGTACGCCATCGGGTAACCGATCAGCAGGCACAGCACCGTCGACACGGCGGCCATCTTCAGCGAGCTGAGGTAGGTCGCGATGTACAGGTCGTCCTGCAGCAGGAACGCGTAGTGCGACAGCTGCAGCGCGAAGTGCACGACGCCGTCCTTGATCTCGACGAGCGACGTGTACGGCGGGATGCCCATCACCTGGTCGGCGAAGCTGATCTTCAGCACCAGCACGAACGGCAGCGCGAAGAACACGGCGAGCCACAGGAACGGCACGCCGATCGCGACGTTGCGGCCCGACGGCAGGAAGCGCGACAGCACGGAGAAGCGGCTGCGGCGTTGATGAGCCTGGGTGACAGCGGTAGCGCCGGTCGGCACCGGCGCGGAAGGCGTGGAAGCGGAGGTTCTCATCGTGGCGTCCTCACTGCGTCAGCACGACGCCGCTGGCCGGCGACCACGACACGAACACGTCGTCGTTCCACGCGGGCGCGCCGTCGTTCATCAGGTGCGAGCTCGACAGGTTCGACACCACCGTCTTGCCGCTCGGCAAACGCACGTGGTACAGCGAATAGCTGCCCATGTACGCGATGTCGGTGACGACGCCGCGCGCCCAGTTGTGCTTCGAGCCCGGCTTCTCGCGCGACACGTGCACGCGCTCCGGGCGCACCGAGATGCCGACCGGCATCCCGAGCGGGCCGGTCACGCCGTGGCTCACGTACATGCGCGTTTCGAGATCGTCGCTTTCGACGAAGATGTGATCGGGCTCGTCCTCGACGACGCGCCCCTCGAACAGGTTGGTCGAGCCGATGAATTCGGCCGAGAAGCGGCTGTTCGGGTATTCGTAGACTTCGCCGGGCGAGCCGATCTGCACGATCTTGCCTTCGCTCATCACCGCGAGGCGGCTCGCCATCGTCATCGCTTCTTCCTGATCGTGCGTGACCATCACGCAGGTCACGTCGACCTTCTCGATGATGTTGACCAGTTCGAGCTGGGTCTTCTGGCGGATCTTCTTGTCGAGCGCGGACATCGGCTCGTCGAGCAGCAGCAGCTTCGGGCGCTTCACCAGCGAGCGGGCGAGCGCGACGCGCTGCTGCTGGCCGCCGGACAGCTGATGCGGCTTGCGCTTCGCGTACTTGCTCATCTGCACGAGCGCGAGCGCGTCGGCCACGCGCTCCTTGATCTCGTGCTTCGGCGTGCCTTCCTGCTTCAGGCCGAATGCGACGTTCGATTCGACCGTCATGTGCGGAAACAGCGCATACGACTGGAACATCATGTTGACCGGGCGGCGGTACGGCGGCAGCGACGCGAGGTCCTCGCCGTCGACGAAGATCTTGCCGGAGGTCGCCGTTTCCAGCCCGGCGAGCATGCGCAGCAGCGTGGACTTGCCGCAGCCCGAGCTGCCGAGCAGCGCGAACAGCTCGTTCTTCGCGATCGTCAGGTTCACGTTGTCGACGGCCGTGCTGTCGCCGAATTTCTTCACGACGTTTTCGATGCGCACGAACGCGTCGTTTTGCGTGCGGGGCGCCGTGGCCGGTTGGGTCTGTCGTGCAGCAGCGGAAGAGGGTATCGATTGCATGGGAGTCACCATTCGTTCTTCACGGATTGCAGGCGTGAGCGTCCCCGCGCGAGGCGCGCAACGCGACTCGCGGACGACGGCTCGTGCCGGATGGAACAGCGCGCGCGGGGCGCGCGAGCGGACGGACGTCCGCGGATCTCAGGCGGTCAGTGGCCCGTCTTCAACTGGGCCCACAGACGGTTCTCGAGGCGCAGGATGTCGGCCGGCATCGGCTTCATCAGCACCATCTTCTTCAGCACGTCCTCGGGCGGGTAGACGGTCGGGTCCTGCGCGACGGCCGGCGTGACGAACGGGTGCGCGGCCTTGTTCGCGGTCGGGTAGAACACCGTGTTGGTGATCGCCGCGTTGACCTTCGGATCGGACACGTAGTTGATCCACTTCATCGCGGCTTCCGGGTGCGGCGCATCCTTCGGGATCACCATCACGTCGAACCACAGCAGGCCGCCTTCCTTCGGGTTCGCGAACTTGATGTCGTACGAGCGCTTCGCTTCCGACGAGCGGCGGTGCGCGATGCCGATGTCGCCCGACCAGCCGAGCGCGACGCACACGTCGTTGTTCGCGAGATCGTTGATGTAGCCGGACGAGTTGAACTGGGTGATGTACGGGCGGACTTTCTTCAGGACTTCGAAGGCAGCCTGGTAGTCGCCGGGGTTCTTGCTGTTCGGGTCCTTGCCCATGTATTGCAGCGTGGCGGCGAACACGTCGACGGCCTGGTCGAGGAACGACACGCCGCAGCCCTTCAGCTTCTCCATGTTGGCCGGGTCGAACACCAGCGCCCAGCTGTCGACCGGCGCCTTGTCGCCGAGCGCCTTCTTCACCGCCTGCACGTTGTAGCCGATGCCGTCCGTGCCGTAGGCCCACGGCACGCCGTACTGGTTGCCCGGATCGGCGTCGGCGATCATCTTCATCAGCAGCGGGTCGAGGTTCGCGAGGTTCGGAATCTTCGACTTGTCGAGCTTCTGGTACACGCCGGCCTGGATCTGCTTGGCCATGTAGTTCGACGTCGGCACGACGATGTCGTAGCCCGAGCTGCCGGCCAGCAGCTTCGCCTGCAGCGTGTCGTCGCTGTCGTAGTTGTCGTACTTGACGTGGATACCCGTCTGTTTCTGGAAGTTCGGGATCGTGTCCGGCGCGATGTAGTCGGACCAGTTGTAGACGTTCAGTTCGTCGGCATGCGCCGACGGGCTGGCGACCGACGTGAGCGCGGCCGCGGCGGCGAGGGCGGCGACGGAACAGGCTTGGCGAAGAATGCAGGCACGCATGGTGGAATTCCCCTGGATGATGGCGGCGTGCGGCGCCCGCCGCACGCCTGTAGGCAAAAACCGTTACGAAATACCCAGTTGCTGGGCGGTGGCATCGACGGCCTTCTTCGCCTTCGACACGAGTTCATCGATTTCCTGGCGCGAGATCACGAGCGGCGGCGACAGCAGCATCCGGTCGCCGGTCGCGCGCATGATCAGGTTGCCGTTGAAGCAGAAGTCGCGGCAGATCGTGCCGACGTCGCCGCCGTTCGCGAAGCGGCGGCGTTCGGCCGGCGCTTCGGCCAGTTGCAGGCTCGCGACCATCCCGTGGCCATGCACTTCGCCGACGATCGGATGACGCGCGAAGGTTTCGCGCATCAGCGCCTGGAAGTACGGGCCGGTATCGGTCTTCACGCGCTCGACGATGCCCTCGTCGCGCAGCAGCTTCAGGTTCGCGACCGCGACGGCGGCTGCCACCGGGTGACCCGAATACGTGAGGCCGTGATTGAATTCGCCGTTGTCGATGATCGGACGCGCGACGCGCTCGTGAATGCCCACCGCACCCATCGGCACGTAACCCGACGTGAGGCCCTTGGCCATCGTGATCAGATCCGGCTCGAAGCCGAAGTGCTGGTGCGCGAACCATTCGCCGGTACGGCCGAAACCGCCGATTACTTCGTCGGCGACCAGCAGGATGTCGTACTTGCGGCAGATCCGCTGGATTTCCGGCCAGTACGTCGACGGCGGGAAGATCACGCCGCCCGCGCCCTGGAACGGCTCGCCGATGAAGGCCGCGACGTTCTCCGCGCCGAGTTCGAGAATCTTCGCTTCGAGCTGCTGCGCGCGCGCGAGGCCGAATGCTTCGGGCGTCTCGCCGGCTTGCGCTTCGCCGAAGAAGTACGGCTGGTCGATGTGCACGATGTGCTCCACCTTCGACGGCATCTGCTCGTGCATGTAGCCCATCCCGCCGAGCGTGCCGCCCGCGATCGTCGAGCCGTGATAGCCGTTCTTGCGCGAGATCACGTATTTCTTCTGCGGCTTGCCCTGCACGCGCCAGTACTGGTGCACGAGTCGCAGCACGGTGTCGTTGCCTTCCGAGCCGCTGTTGCAATAGAAGAAGTGGTTGAAGCCGGCCGGCGTCACTTCCGCGAGCATCGCGGAAAGCTCGATCACCGGCGGATGCGTGGTCTTGAAGAACGTGTTGTAGAACGGCAGTTCCTGGATCTGGCGATACGCGGCGTCGGCGAGTTCCTTGCGCCCGTAACCGACGTTCACGCACCACAGGCCGGCCATCCCGTCGATCACCTTGTTGCCGTCCGAGTCCCACAGGTAGACGCCGTCGGCCTTCACGATCACGCGGCTGCCGGCACGATTGAGCGAGCCCATGTCCGAGAACGGATGGATGTGGTGCGCGGCGTCGAGCGCGCGGTATTCGGCGGTCGAGCGTGCCTGCGTCGCGCGCGGCGCGGCGGCCGTGGCGGTCGGTGCGGCCGGCTGGATCCAGGCAGATTCGTTGCGGTAAGTCATGTTTCCTCCGTGATTCCGTATGCGGTTGGCACGCTTACACGTGCAGCAGCAGATGGCGGCGTTCCCACGAGCTGATCACGCGGAAGAACGCTTCGTATTCGGTTTCCTTCAGCGCGAAATACGCCTTCAGGAACTTGTGCCCGAGGATCTCGCCGAGCGGCTCGCACGCGGCCATCAGCGTCAGCCCTTCCTCGAGGTTGCGCGGCAACTGGTACGGCAGGCTGTAGCCGTCGCTCACCAGCGGCTCGGTCGGCTCCAGGCGCTGCGTCATGCCGAGATAGCCGGCCGCGAGCGTCGCGGCGAGCGCGAGGTACGGGTTGCAGTCGACGCCCGGGATGCGGTTTTCGATACGACGCGCGGCCGGGCCCGAATGCGGAATGCGGAAACCCACCGTGCGGTTGTCGTAGCCCCACTGCACGTTGATCGGCGCGGCCATGAAGCGCGACAGGCGGCGGTACGAGTTGATGTACGGCGCGAAGATCGGCATCAGCGCCGGCGTGTACTTCTGCAGCCCCGCGAGATAGTTGTAGAACATCGACGTCGCGCCGCCGGTTTCCTGCGACGTGAACAGGTTCTGGCCCGTTTCCTCGTCGACGATGCTCTGGTGCACGTGCATCGCCGAACCCGGTTCGTCTTCCATCGGCTTGGCCATGAACGTCGCGTACATGTTGTGGCGCAGCGCGGCCTCGCGCACCGTGCGCTTGAACAGGAACACCTGGTCGGCCAGCGACAGCGCGTCGCCGTGCATGAAGTTGATCTCCATCTGCGCGGCGCCGACTTCGTGGATCAGCGTGTCGATGTCGAGGTTCTGCGATTCGCAGTACTCGTAGATGTCCTCGAACAGCGGATCGAACTCGTTGACGGCCTCGATCGAGTACGACTGGCGGCCCGTTTCGGGGCGGCCCGTGCGGCCGACCGGCGGACGCAGCGGCAGGTCGGGGTCCTTGTTCATGTCGACCAGGTAGAACTCGAGTTCCGGCGCGACGACCGGCTTCCAGCCCTTCGCCTTGTACAGGTCGAGCACGCGGCGCAGCACGTAGCGCGGCGAGATCTCGACCGGCGAGCCGTCGAAGTGCACGCAGTCGTGGATCACCTGCGCGGTCGGGTCGACGGCCCACGGAATCAGGCGGATCGTCGATGTGTCGGGCACGCACACCATGTCGGGGTCGGTCACGCCGGTCAGCGAGCCGTCTTCCGGATATTCGCCGGTGACGGTCTGCACCATCACGGCTTGCGGCAGGCGCATCGATTCGCCGGACGTGAACTTGTTGCGCGGCGTGATCTTGCCGCGCGCGATGCCGGCCATGTCGGGAATGATCGCTTCGATCTCGGTGATCCGGTGCTGCTTCAGAAAGTCTTCGATGTCTTGCATGTCTGTTCTCGTTGTCTGGTGGGCGCGCTCAGGCGAGCGCGGCGGCGGCCGTGGCGCGCGTGCGGGCGGCGCGGCGCGCGCGGCACGCGTCGCCGAACGCGCGGAAGATCGCGCTCGACAGCGGGTCCTGCGCATGTCGCCATTCCGGATGCCACTGCACGGCGAGCGCGAACGCCGGTGCGTCGACGACGCTCACGGCCTCGATCAGGCCATCCGGCGCGACGGCCTCGACCGCGAGGCCGGAGCCGAGTTGCGCGACGCCCTGCTTGTGCAGCGAGTTCACCTGCACTTCGTCGAGGCCGCCGGCGAGCGCATGCAGCTGGCCGCCGGGCGTCAGGCGCACGACGTGCGCAGGGCCGTATTGCGTATCCATCGGCGCGTCGTCGTCCTCGCGGTGGTCGGCGAAGCCGGGCACGTCGTGCACGCGCTGATGCAGCGTGCCGCCGCACACGACGTTCAGCTCCTGGAAGCCGCGGCACACGGCGAGCACGGGCACGCCCGCGACGATGGCCGCGCGCAGCAGCGGCAGCGTCGTCGCGTCGCGCGCCGGGTCGTGCTTCGTGCCCGGTGCGCTCGGTTCGCCGCCATACAGATGCGGCTCGACGTTCGAGTAGCTGCCGGTAAACAGCAGCCCGTCGACCGCGTCGAGCACGTCGGCGGTCGACTGGCGCTCGCCGAGGGCGGGCAGCACCATCGCGAGCGCCTGCGCGCCGTCGACGATCGCGGCGACGTATTTGTCGCCGACCGTATGCGACGCGTGGGCGCCGGTCTGGGTGAGGTCGGCGGTGATGCCGACGAGAGGTTTCCTTTCCATGACGTCAATCAGTAATCCGTAGGGACGTGACGTGCATCGAGCCGGATGCGGCAAAACGCAGGCGCGACACGACCCCGCAGCCGGGCGCGAGGCGCACGGCCGCTGGTGAATGGGCGCAACGGGATGGCGTGGCGATCCGCGCTGCGCGCGACGATCAGGCCGTCGTTCGTTTCCTCGCGATACGCGACGCGGCAACGTATGCGCGAACGCGTTCCGTCACCGCACGGAAGATGCGGTTGGCGAATCGGCACATGAAACGGACGACGTGAAGAAAGGAGAGGCGCTACGGCAGCAGCGACGCCACTTCGTCGGTATCGACGGCGACGAATGCGCGTGCGGAAACGGCGTTGTGACGCCGAACGGAACGACGGGACAGGATGGTGTAGATCGACAGGTGAAGCAGGCGAGGACTATGCCAGCCGCAACTGCCGTCGGAAGCGGGAACGGCGCTGCGCAAACTTCGCACATCGCCTCGATCCCACCTCACCAGAGGGCCACGGACTCTCACGATTACACTCGACTGGTTTGTTGAAAGTATTGAACACCTGATCGTTTCGACGCACGGGGCGTTTAAAATAATCGAGGCGCCGGTCCTGCGTCATTTACATTGACGGGCATCAATTGTTGCGTTGCGATAACGCTTTTCGATGCCTATGAAAGCCTGATGACGCCGACCTGAGAGCCAGCATATACGAGCCAATAACGGCGTCAAATGTTTTTTAATGGTCCTGCATCAGGGCTTTCCCGAGCAGTGCGAACAAAAGATTCGCAAAAGGAATAATCGGCATGCCGTTCATTATTTCGAACGGCTTTCAGGGTTTTCCCCGCTGATGTGCGGCATAAAGTGATTAGAATATTCAACGGCTGTCCCATGCGTCGTTTCACTTTGTCATCGCACTTATCGTGTCCGAAACCGAATCGATGTCCACCGAAGTCGCCGAGCGCCTGCGTTTCGTGCGCAACAAGCATGGCCTGTCGCAGCGCGAACTCGCGAAACGCGCCGGCGTCACCAACGGCACGATCTCGCTGATCGAACAGGGCCGCGTGAGCCCGTCGGTCGGCTCGCTGAAGAAACTGCTCGAATGCATCCCGATGAGTCTCGCGGAGTTCTTCACGTTCGAGCTCGTCGAATCGCGCGCGGTCGTGTCGCGCCGCGACGAGATGCCGAACCTCGGCAACGAGTCGCTCGCGTTTCAGCTCGTCGGCGCGAACGTGAAGGATCGCAACATGTGCATCCTGCGCGAGACCTACCAGCCGCTGGCCGACACGGGGCCCGAGATGCTGGTGCACGCGGGACACGAGGGCGGCGTCGTCGTGTCGGGCCGGCTCGAGTTGACCGTCGACGGCGCGACGTGGCTGCTCGACCCCGGAGACGGCTACTACTTCGAAAGCCGTTTGCCGCATCGTTTTCGCAATCCCAGCGCGGAACTGATCTGCGAGGTCGTGTCGGCCAATTCGCCGGCGACCTTCTGACCGCGCGTCACCGCATTCGCTGCAGGCCGGCCGCATGCCTCGCGCGCGGCGCGCCGCATCGCGAATGCCACAACATTGAGGCATCCTGATGAACAAGTTGACTTTGGCTGACTGGCAACACAAGGCGGCGTCGCTCGAGATCGAAGGGCGCGCATTCATCGATGGCGCGTCGCGCGACGCACATGGCGGCAGGACGTTCGACTGCGTGAGCCCGATCGACGGCCGCGTGCTGGCGAAGGTCGCCGATTGCGGCGAAGCGGACGTGAACGCGGCCGTCGCGGCAGCCCGCCGCGCATTCGACGCAGGCGTATGGGCCGGCCTGAACCCGCGCGCGCGCAAGGCCGTGCTGCTGCGCTGGGCCGCGCTGATGCGCGAGCATCTCGACGAACTGTCGCTGCTCGAGACGCTCGACGCGGGCAAGCCGATCGGCGACACGACGACGGTCGACGTGCCGGGCGCCGCGTACTGCGTCGAATGGTTCGCCGAGGCGATCGACAAGGTCGGCGGCGAGGTCGCGCCGGCCGATCATCATCTCGTCGGTCTCGTCACGCGCGAGCCGGTCGGCGTGGTGGCCGCCGTCGTGCCGTGGAACTTCCCGATCCTGATGGCCGCATGGAAATTCGGCCCCGCGCTCGCGGCCGGCAACAGCGTCGTGCTGAAACCGTCGGAGAAGTCGCCGCTGACCGCGATCCGCGTCGCGCAGCTCGCGTTCGAAGCCGGCATCCCGGCCGGCGTATTCAACGTCGTGCCGGGCGCGGGCGAACCGGGCAAGCTGCTCGCGTTGCATCGCGACGTCGACTGCATCGCGTTCACGGGCTCGACGGCGGTCGGCAAGCTGATCATGCAGTATGCGGCGCAGTCGAACCTGAAGCGCGCGTGGCTCGAGCTCGGCGGCAAGTCACCGAACATCGTGCTGCCCGACTGTCCCGATCTCGACCGCGCGGCGCAGACGGCGGCCGGCGCGATCTTCTACAACATGGGCGAGATGTGCACGGCCGGCTCGCGGCTGCTCGTGCATCGCGACATCAAGGACGCGTTCATCGAGAAGCTCGTCGCGGCCGCCCGCGCATACGTGCCCGGCAATCCGCTCGATCCGTCGGTGTCGATGGGCGCGATCGTCGACGGCATCCAGCTCGAACGCGTGCTCGGCTATATCGAAGCGGGGCGCGGCGAGGGCAGGCTCGTCACGGGCGGTGCGCGCGTGAACGCGGAAACGGGCGGCTTCTATGTCGAGCCGACGGTGTTCGAGGTGAAGCCCGACGCGAAGATCGCGCGCGAGGAAATCTTCGGGCCCGTGCTGTCGGTGATCGTGTTCGACGACGTCGACGAGGCCGTGCGGATCGCGAACGACACCGAATACGGGCTGGCCGCGGCCGTGTGGACGTCGAACCTGACGACCGCGCACGACGTGTCGCGCCGGCTGCGGGCAGGCACCGTGTGGGTGAACTGCTATGACGAGGGCGGCGACATGAACTTCCCGTTCGGCGGCTACAAGCAGTCGGGCAACGGCCGCGACAAGTCGCTGCACGCGCTCGAAAAGTACACCGAACTGAAGTCGACGCTGATCCGGCTGCGCTGACGCGCGGCCGGGCGCGAGCGTGTCGCCGTCCGGCGACGCGCCCGCAGCCTTCGGTGCGCGTTACGCGGTCCGCAGCGCGGGATGGAAGCCGGCGGCTTCGATGATCGACTGCACGCGCTCGGCGCCTTGCGCCGAGTCGACCTTGACGATCTTCGCCGCGACGTCGATGTCGAGCTTTGCGGCGGGGTCGGCGGCCGTCACCGCGCGCGTGATTGCGTTGGCGCAGCCGCCGCAGGTCATGTCCTGGACTTCGAATTCCATCGTGTTCTCCCGGATGGATGGTTGACGAATACGTGCAGCATGAAGCTTGCCATGGTGGGAAGGTCAAGCGCCGCACGCAACGAGGTGTACGGCATCAGCCATTTGTAATGCTGAAGTCTGACGAATCGCGATTCGTGTGCGCGCGTCAGTCCGAATTTTTCCCGATTGACGGCCATCCATTGTCGACGAAATCTCGCGGAGCCTTGCGCGGCAACGGGCGTGTCACGTCGATCGCGTACGATCTCCATGTTCGGAGTAAGGGTACTCCGAGGTGAAAATGCGAATCGATCTTAGTATCGATTCCCTTCGATATTTCCGTTCATTACGCACATGACCCGTTTCGCTATCGGTTTCGCACTGGCCCTGCTGGGCGCCTCGGCCACGTCCGCCTTCGCGGCCGACGACGTCGTCAACCTGACGCTGAAGGACCACAAGTTTTCGCCCGATGGCGTGACGATCCCCGCCGGCAAGAAAGTGAAATTCGTCGTGAAGAACCTCGACGCGACGCCGGCGGAATTCGAGAGCGACGACTTCAAGGCGGAGAAGGTCGTGCCGGCCGGCAAGTCGGTCGAGATCCTGGTCGGGCCGCTGAAGGCCGGGACCTACGAGTTCCACGACGAGTATCACGAAGCGCAGTCGAAGACGCACCTGACCGTCAAGTAAGCCGATACCGACATGCTGTCTACTGCCCTGATAGTCTTTCGTGAAGTGCTCGAGGCCGCGCTGGTGGTCTCGATCGTGATGGCTGCCACGAAGGGCGTGCCGCGGCGCGGCTGGTGGGTGGGCGGCGGGCTGGTCGGCGGCGTGGTCGGCGCCGGCCTGATCGCGGCGTTCGCCGACGTGATCTCGCAATGGGCGTCCGGCATGGGCCAGGAAGTCTTCAACGCGGGCGTGATGTTCGTCGCGACGCTGATGCTCGCGTGGCACTGCATCTGGATGAGCCGGCACGGTCGCGAAATGGCGCTGCACATGGGCGAGGTCGGCCGCGCGGTCGCGGCCGGCAGCCGGCCGCTGACGGGGCTCGCGATCGTGGTCGGCGTCGCGGTGCTGCGCGAGGGCTCCGAGGCCGTGCTGTTCCTGTACGGGATCGCCGCGGGCGATCCGGGCCAGACGCCGCAGATGATCGCCGGCGGGCTGCTCGGCGTGCTCGGCGGTGCGGGGCTCGGCTATGCGATGTACGCAGGCCTGCTGCAGATTCCGTTGAAGCGCCTGTTCTCCGTCACCAACGGGCTGATCGTGCTGCTCGCCGCGGGCATGGCGAGCCAGTGCGTCGGCTTCCTGCTGGCGGCCGGGCTCGTGCCGTCGTGGGGCGATGCGGTCTGGGACACGTCGTGGCTGCTCAAGGAAACGAGCATCGTCGGCAAGGCGCTGCATACGCTGATCGGCTATACCGCGCGCCCGGCGGGGATCCAGATCGCCGCGTACGTCGCGACGCTGGTGGCGATCCTCGTGCTGGCACGGTTCGTCGGCCGGCCGCAGGAGACGGTGAGGCCGCCGCGCGCCGCGGCGTGAGTGTTTCCGGGTTTCCCGGTTCGAATGAAACAAGGGGCGTCATGGACGCCCCTTGTTCATGTGCGGTGCGCGATGCACCTGCGCGGCCTTGCTGACGGCGGCCGCGGATGCGCGCGTTGCGTGCGTCAGCTGTGGTTGTCGATCCACGCGCGCGCCCATTCGAGCCCGGCATCGCGCGCGTCGTCTTCGGTGTCGAACACGCCGAGCACGCCCGACGCCTCGACGAGCCGATTGTTCTGCGTGATCGTGCCGCTTGCCGCGAAGCGCTCGGGCTGCATGATCTCGTCCTGCTGCAGGATCGCGTGGCCCCAGATCTGGTAGCCGTGGTAGGTCTGCGCTTCCATTATCGAGTCACCTCCGCCGCGCGGCCGTGCGTGCCGACCTGCAGCACGTTGCCGTCCGGCGTGTATTGACGCGGGATGTTGGAGAAGGTGGGCGCGTGCGTCGCATCCGGTGCGGCGGGCTGCATCACCGTGAGACGCCCGGGTGCCGGCTGCGCAACCGGGCGCGGCGCGGCCGGCGTGTCGGTCGCGGCGGCGGCCGGGCGGTGCGGGTCGGCCTTCACGGCCTGCGCGACGCGGCGCTTGTGCGGTTTCGCCGCGGCTTTCGGCGTGGCGGCGCTCGCGTGCTTCTCCGCGCTCTTGCCGGTGCGTGCGTCGGCGCTTGTGTGGGCGGCCGGCATACGGGCATCCGGCATACGGGCATCCGGCGTACGGGCGTCCGGCGTACGGGCGTCCGGCGTACGGGCAGCAGGCTGCCGCGCCTCGGGCGGGTTCCAGACCTCGACATAGTGCTCGGCGGCCCAGCCCGTCGACGCGAACGTCAGCGCCAGCAATCCGCATCCAAACAGTCTTACCATTGTCTCTCCGTCATATTCGTTGCGGCGCGCATCCGGCCGGGGCCGTGCCTCTGCACTCGGGGAAGCCGGCTCAGGAGAACACCTCGAGCCCGTGTTTCTCGACGATCTGGAGCATGCGCGCGGCGATGCCGCTGGGCCGCTTGTCGCCCTGTTCCCATTGGCGGATCGTCGAGGTCGTCGTGTTCAGGTAGAGCGCGAACACGCTCTGGCTGACGTTGACGGACTTGCGAATGCGGGCGATCGCTTCCGGATCGAACTGCGGGGCGGCTTCGATGCAGAGATCGTCGTATTCCCGCATCGTCTTCTTGTCGATCAGTTGCGCACGATAAAGGCCGGACGCGGCGCTGTGGATCGCCTCCGTTGCGTCGCTCTTGAATCGACTCTTAGCCATTGCACATCTCCACCCACTCTTTCAGGGTAACCAGCGTCGCGATGTCGCTGTCGGTGTGTCGGCCGACATCCGCGGCGAGCTTTCTGAAGGCGCGCAGTTCGCGTGCGTCGATGTTCTCGCGGTCGCATTTCGCGAACAGGAACACCCACGTGTGCCCGACCTTGCCCAGCACGATCCCGCGCTGCCGATTGCCGCCGAGGCGCTTCTTCCACACGTTGCCGCCGAGATCGACGCCCTGGCCGCGGGCCAGATCCCGCACCGCGCGGCAGAGCTCGTCATCGGCGATTCCCGCTTTCCCGGCTGCCGTGTGAAACCACTTCGTCTTGAACACGCGTCGTACGGAGGCAGACATGTCGAGCCGGTCGAGTTAGCACAGGATTATATGCCACTACGTGGTACATATTTCGACCTGGCCGAATGGCCGACCTCGCATCCGCATACGGTCGGGACGGCCCGGCGAGGGGCCATCCCGACGTCCGGCCTTACTCCACCGTCACCGATTTCGCGAGGTTGCGCGGCTTGTCGACGTCGGTGCCGCGTGCACACGCGGTGTGATACGCGAGCAGTTGCAGCGGCACGACGTGCAGGATCGGCGACAGCTGACCGTAGTGCTCCGGCATCCGGATCACGTGCAGGCCGTCGTCGTTGACGATCTGCGTATCGGCATCGGCGAACACGTACAGCTCGCCGCCGCGCGCGCGCACTTCCTGCATGTTCGACTTCAGCTTCTCGAGCAGCGTGTCGTTCGGCGCGACCGTGACGACCGGCATCGCTTCCGTGACGAGCGCGAGCGGCCCATGCTTCAGTTCACCGGCCGGATAGGCCTCGGCGTGGATGTACGAGATTTCCTTCAGCTTCAGCGCGCCTTCGAGCGCGATCGGGTAGTGCAGCCCGCGGCCGAGGAACAGCGCGTTTTCCTTGCGTGCGAATTCCTCCGACCACGCGATGATCTGCGGCTCGAGCACGAGCACGCTGTTCAGCGCGGCCGGCAGGTGGCGCAGCTCCTTCAGGAATTGCGCTTCCTGCGCGGCGTCGACGTGCCCGCGCAGCTTGCCGAGCGTCGCGGCCAGCACGAACAGCGCGACGAGCTGCGTCGTGAACGCCTTCGTCGACGCGACGCCGATCTCGGTGCCCGCGTGCGTGAGGAACTGCATTTCGGTCAGGCGCACCATCGCGCTCGTCGCGACGTTGCACACTGCGAGCGTATGCGTGTGGCCGAGCGACTGCGCATGCTTGAGCGCCGCGAGCGTATCGGCCGTCTCGCCCGACTGCGAGATCACGAGCACGAGCTGGCGCGGGTTCGGCACCGACTCGCGGTAGCGGTATTCGCTGGCGATCTCGACCTGGGTCGGGATCTTCGCGATCGATTCGAGCCAGTATTTCGCGGTGAGGCCCGAGTAGTAGCTCGTGCCGCACGCGAGGATCAGCAGGCTGTCGATCTCCGCGAACGCGGCGGGGGCCGCATCGCCGAACAGCGTCGCGTCGAAGGCGTCCGTCTGCGGCACGGTGTCGCCGATCGCGCGCGGCTGCTCGAAGATTTCCTTCTGCATGAAGTGGCGATAGGGTCCAAGCTCGACCGCGCCGCCGTACGCGCTGACGACGCGGATTTCGCGCTGCACGGTGGCGCCGTGACGGTCGACGATCGTCACGCCGTCGAGCGACAGCTCGCACACGTCGCCTTCCTCGAGGAACGTGAAGCGGTCGGTGCTGCCGGCGAGCGCGAGCGCATCGGATGCGAGGAAGTTCTCGCCGTCGCCGTGACCGACGACGAGCGGCGAACCCTGGCGCGCGCCGACGACGGTGTGCGGCTGGTCCTTGTGGATCACGGCGATCGCGTAGGCACCGTGCAGTTGCTGCACGGCTTCGCGCACCGCGTCGAACAGGTTGCCGCGATACAGGCTGTGCACGAGATGCGCGATCACTTCGGTGTCGGTCTGCGACACGAATTCGTAGCCCTTCGCGCGCAGCGTTTCGCGCAGCGGCTCGAAGTTCTCGATGATGCCGTTGTGCACGAGCGCGAGCGCGTTCGACGAGAAGATCGGGTGCGCGTTGTGCGTGACGGGCGCGCCGTGCGTGGCCCAGCGCGTGTGCGCGACTCCCGTCGTGCCTTCGAGGTGCGTCTCGCGCACCTGCGTGTCGAGATCGGCGACGCGTGCGACGCTGCGCGCGCGCTTCGGGGCGCCCGGCTCGAGCACGGCGACGCCGCACGAGTCGTAGCCGCGGTATTCGAGGCGCCGCAGACCTTCGATCAGCACCGGAACGATATTACGTTGCGCAACTGCGCCGACAATGCCGCACATGAATGGTCAATCCTGTAAGTCGACGCGGGCGCCGCGGGGCGCCCGCAAAAGGTTCAGCTCTTCTTCTTGACCGGCCGGACGTAGCCGCTCTTCGCGGTCTGCGTCTTCTCGTTCAACGCGAGGACGCCTTCGGCCACGTCCTTCCAGATCGTCGTGCCGGCGGCGATCGTCACGCCGCGGCCGACCCGCACGGGGGCAACCAGCTGCGTGTCGGAGCCGACGAACACGTCGTCCTCGATCACGGTGCGGAACTTGTTCGCGCCGTCGTAGTTGCAGGTGATCGTGCCCGCGCCGATGTTCACGCGCGCGCCGATGTCGGCGTCGCCGATGTACGTGAGGTGGTTCGCTTTCGAACCGTGACCGATCACCGCGTTCTTCACCTCGACGAAGTTGCCGACGTGCGCTTCGTCCGCGAGCTGCGCGCCGGGGCGCAGCCGCGCGTACGGGCCGATCACGGTGTTCGCGCCGAGCGCGGCGCCGTCGATGTGCGTGAACGCGTCGATGCGCGTGCCGGCGCCGACCGACGCATTGCGGATCACGCAGTTCGCGCCGATCGTCACGTTGTCGGCGAGCGTCACGTTGCCTTCGAACACGCAGTTCACGTCGATCGACACGTCGCGCCCGCAGCGCAGCGTGCCGCGCACGTCGATGCGCGCCGGATCGGCGAGCGTGACGCCGTCGACGAGCAGCGCGTCCGCCACGTTGCGCTGGTGAATGCGTTCGAGCTCCGCGAGTTGCGCCTTGCTGTTCACGCCGAGCGTTTCCCATTCCTCGTCGGGCTGCGACGTGACGACCTCGAAGCCGGCCTCGATCGCGAGTTCGACGACGTCGGTCAGGTAGTACTCGCCCTGCGCGTTTTCGTTCTTCAGCGCGCCGAGCCACATCGACAGCTGCGCCGTCGGCGTGACGATGATGCCGGTGTTGATCTCGGCGATCTTCAGCTCTTCCGGCGACGCATCCTTCTGCTCGACGATGCGCGTGACGAAGCCGGACGCGTCGCGCACGATGCGGCCGTAGCCGGTCGGGTCGTCGAGCGTGACGGTCAGGATCCCGTAGCGGCCCTCGCGCGCGGCATCGACGAGACGCTGCAGCGTCGACGCGCGCGTGAGCGGCACGTCGCCGTACAGCACGAGCGTCGGTTGCGCGGGATCGAGCAGCGGCAGCGCCTGGCGGACCGCATGGCCGGTGCCGAGCTGCTCGGCCTGTACCGCGAACTGGACGTCGGGCGCGGCGACCGCGGCCTGGACCTGCTCGGCGCCGTGGCCGACGACGACGACGAGCCGGGACGGCTGCAGTGCGCGCGCGGTGTCGATGACGTGGGAGAGGAGCGGCCTGCCGGCCAGGGGGTGAAGCACTTTCGGCAGCGCGGAACGCATGCGCTTGCCGGTGCCTGCCGCCAAAATCACGATATTCATGGCGCCAGCTTGTCAGAGGAGTTCGAAGCCGTCCATTTTAGCATGCGGCCCCCGCCGTTCCGGGCCTGCCGCGGCGGGCGCGCGACGCCGGAAAGGGCGGCCGGCGCCCGGTTCCGGCGGGTGTTCCGGCCCTGCTTACAGGTCGTCGAACTGGACGATCGAGATCGGTTTGGACGCGCCCGGCGTCGCGGTGTCGTCGCCCGATGCGCACGGTTCCTCGTCGAACGCGATGTCGCCCTGCGGGTCGGCTTCGCCCGTCGCGCGCAGCGACTGGAACGGGTACAGCGTCGTGTCCATCAGGTGCGACGGCACGACCTTCGCGAGCGCGTTGAACATGTTGTCGACGCGGCCCGGGAAGCGCTTGTCCCAGTCGCGGATCAGCGCCTTCATTTCCGCGCGCTTCAGGTTCGGCTGGCTGCCGCACAGGTTGCACGGGATGATCGGGAATTCGCGCAGCTCCGCGTATTTCTCGAGATCGGTTTCCTTCACGTACGCGAGCGGGCGGATCACGATGTTCTTGCCGTCGTCCGACTGCAGCTTCGGCGGCATTCCCTTCAGCTTGCCGCCGTAGAACATGTTCAGCAGCAGCGTCTGCACGATGTCGTCGCGGTGATGGCCGAGCGCGATCTTGGTCGCGCCGAGCTCGCCGGCCACGCGGTACAGGATCCCGCGGCGCAGCCGCGAGCACAGCGAGCAGGTCGTCTTGCCTTCGGGGACGAGCCGCTTGACGATGCTGTAGGTGTCCTGGTTCTCGATGTGGAACGGCACGCCGACCTGCTTCAGGTATTCGGGCAGCACGTGCTCGGGGAAGCCCGGCTGCTTCTGGTCGAGGTTCACCGCGACGATGTCGAAGTCGATCGGCGCGCGTTCGCGCAGGCGCAGCAGCACGTCGAGCATCGCGTAGCTGTCCTTGCCGCCCGACAGGCACACCATCACCTTGTCGCCCTGCTCGATCATGTTGTAGTCGCCGATCGCCTGGCCGACCTGGCGCACGATCCGCTTGAACAGCTTGTTGTTCTCGTACGCTTCCTTCTGCTCGCGGCGCGTCAGCGCGGGGCGGCCGGTTTCGGCGGTCGTGGCGTCGGCCGCCGTGTCGTTCATGTGGGGGGCGTTCATGCGCGCTCCTCGTCCTTGATGCGAAAGACTTCGACGCCGACGGCGTCGCAGTCCGGATAGGCGTCCGGTTTCTCGGTACGGACGCGTACCGCGCGCACGGCATCGTGCGCCAGCAGGTGCGCGGCGATCGAATCGCACAGCGTCTCCTGCAGGTGGATGTGGCCGCGCGCCACGCATTGCGCGACGCTCTGCTTCATCAGATCGTAGTCGACGACTTCGTGCAGCCGGTCGTCGACCGGGGTGGACAGCGCGAGCGGCACGAACAGGTCGACGTTGATGACGACGCGCTGCTCGCCGCGCTTCTCGTGTTCGAAGGCCCCGATGTTGATGTGCACCTCGTAGTCGCGCAGGTAGAGCCTGCGGCAATCCGCGAGGCGGGGGTGCAGGAGAGCGGAAAACATGGTCGTCCCAGTCAAATTGGCGTGCGCGCACGCAAAGCGGCGCGGGCGGCGGCGGTCAGGCCGCGCCCGCGCGGTTCATTCATTCGGGCCGGCGGCCGGCGGCACCAGGTGCTCGCCGCCGTCGACGGTCAGCGTCGCGCCCGTGACGCCGGGCGCGCTCGCGAGATAGCACGCGGCCGCCGCGATGTCGTCCGCGTGCGGCGCGTGGCCGCGCACGAGCGCCGCGACCCGCACCTTCGGTGCGAGCGCCAGCGCGAGCGCCGACGTCGCGCGGTTCAACGCGGCCTGCATCAGCGCGTGCGACAGCTGCGCCGGTGCGGGGTGGAACAGCGCCTGATCCAGTACGTGGATCGCGCACGCGCGCAGCGCTTCGTGCTCGCGCGCGGCGTCGGGCGTCGCATCGGCGAGTGCGCGGGCCAGCGCGAGCGGCGCGGTCACATTGCGCGCGAGCGCGGCGGCGAGCGACGCGCCGTCCACCGTGTGCGCGTCGTCGGCGCCTGCGCTGGCGCTGACGAACACCGCGCATGCGGGCCGGCCGAGCGCTTCGCCGCACGCGGCGACGAGGGCCGCGGCATTGGCCTCCAGGGCCAGATCTGCGTCGAGCACGGCCGCGCGGCGGCCGAGCGCCGCGACTTCGGCGACGAGCGCGTCGGCGGCCGCGCGCGGCGCGCCGTGGCTGCGCTGCAGCGCGACGTCCCAGCCGCGGCGGGCGAAGCCCGTTGCGAGCGCACGGCCGATCGACGCGGCGTCGGCCGCGCTGCCCAGGGCGCCCGTGACGAGCACCACGCGTGGGGTCGACGTATCGGCTGAAACGGTCATTTACAATGCCGGGATGAACCCGAAAGCTCACGAACCCGCTAGTTTACCTGCTCCCGGCCCTGACGCGCTCGCGCAGTCCGAAACCCTTGCCGCGCAACTGCGCGACGAGATCGCGGCGGCCGGCGGCTGGCTGCCGTTCGACCGTTTCATGGAGCGCGCGCTGTATGCGCCGGGCCTCGGTTACTACAGCGGCGGCGCGCGCAAGTTCGGGCGCCGCGCCGACGACGGCAGCGACTTCGTCACCGCACCGGAACTGTCGCCGCTGTTCGCGCAGACGCTCGCGCAACCGGTGGCCGAGGCGCTCGCGGCGAGCGGCACGCGCCGCGTGATGGAATTCGGCGCCGGCACGGGCAAGCTCGCGGCCGGGCTGCTCGCGGCGCTCGACGCGCCGGGCGTCGAGCTCGACGAATACCTGATCGTCGACCTGTCCGGCGAGCTGCGCGAACGGCAGCGCGACACGATCGAAGCCGCGGTGCCGGCGCTGGCCGCCAAGGTGCGCTGGCTCGACGCGCTGCCCGAGCAGTTCGACGGCGTCGTGGTCGGCAACGAGGTGCTCGATGCGATGCCGGTGCGGCTGTTCGCGAAGGCGGATGGCGCATGGCGCGAGCGCGGCGTCGCGCTCGACGCGCGGCACGCGTTCGTGTTCGACGACCGGCCGGTCGGCGCGGCCGGCCTGCCGGCGGTGCTCGCGGCGCTCGACGTCGGCGACGGCTACGTGACCGAAACGCACGAGGCGGCGCTCGCGTTCACGCGCACCGTCTGCACGATGCTCGGCCGCGGCGCGGCGCTGCTGGTCGACTACGGTTTCCCCGCGCACGAGTACTACCACCCGCAGCGCGACCGCGGCACGCTGATGTGCCACTACCGCCATCACGCGCACGACGACCCGTTCGTGTACCCGGGCCTGCAGGACATCACCGCGCACGTCGAATTCACCGGCATCTACGAGGCCGCGATCGCCACCGGCGCCGAGCTGCTCGGCTATACGTCTCAGGCGCGCTTCCTGTTGAACGCGGGCATCACCGACGCGCTGGCCGCGATCGATCCGTCCGACATCCACGCCTTCCTGCCGGCCGCGAACGCGGTGCAGAAGCTGATCTCGGAAGCCGAGATGGGCGAGTTGTTCAAGGTGATCGCGTTTTCGCGCGGGATCGACGGCACGCTCGGCGCGTTCGCGCGCGGCGACCGCTCGCACGCGCTCTGACGAGGCATCCCTCATGTTGCGCTGGCTGATGGCGTCGTTTGTCGCGGTGATGATCCTGACGCGCTGCTGGCCGTGGCTCGGCAAGCTCGGCATCGGCCGGATGCCGGGCGACGTCACGCTGACGCTCGGCGGGCGGCGCTACCCGTTCCCGTTCATGTCGACGCTGGTGCTGACGATGCTGGTATCGATGGTGGCGCGGCTGCTCTGAGCCGCAGGCGGCGCGTCGCGGCCGGGCCGCGGCGCGCGCATGACGGCTCGCGCCTTACAGTTCGATTTCGCCGAGAATCCGGTGCGCGAGCGCCTTCGCTTCCTCGAACGCTTCTTCCTCGCTCGAACTCGTCGTGTGAACGTCGTAGCGCATGTTCTCCGTCTCGTCGCCGTCGTCCCGCGCGAGGATCACGTAGCCCTGAAACTCGCCGTTGTCCGCGCGGTGCGTATGCGCCTTGGCCGTATAGATGCCTTTGGTGAACGTGTTCGTGTCCATCGTGCCTCTCCCGCAATAGGACGCTTCATCGTAGCACTGCGGCGCAGCATGGTGAGTGCGGTTTATCGGTGACCGATCAGCGACCGGTCACCGTTCCTTCAACGTCCCTTCAACCTTCGAGCAGCGCGACGACCTCGTCGAGCGTCGGCGCGTGCGCGCCCGTGTGCCGGCACGCGGCGGCGCCGGCCGCCAGTGCGAACGCGAGATGCTCGCGCCAGCCGCGCTGCGGCGCGGCCATCAGGCTGAACAGCAGCCCGCCGATCGACGCGTCGCCCGCGCCGACCGTGTCGGCCACCTCGACGCGCGGCGGGCTGGCTTCGTGCACGTCGCCGTCCGCGTAGAGCGTCGCCGCCTGCGCGCCGCGCGTGACGAGCACGGCCGCACGCGGATTCAGCGCGCGCACCGCCGCGATCGCGTCGGGGCCGTCGCCGCCGAACAGGTGCCGCAGGTCCTCGTCGGACACCTTGATCAGGTCGGCGAGGGCGGCCATCTTCTCGAGCGTCGGCCGGTACGCGGCCGTCATCAGGTTCCGGCAGTTCGGATCGAAGCTGATCTTCACGCCGCGCGCGTGCAGGTCGGCCGCGAGCGCGGCCAGCGTGCCCGCGAGCGGTTCGCGCACGAGGCTGATGCAGCCGAAATGCGCCCACTTCACGTGCTCGGTCCAGCCGGCCGGCAGCCGGGCGGGATCGAATGCGAGGTCGGCGCTCGCTTCGCCGATGAAGAAGTACGCGGGCGGGCGCGTCTCGTGGACGATCGCGAGCAGCGGCGGCCGCGCGACGCGCTGCAGGAAGCGCAGGTCGAGCCCGGCCGCTTCGCTCGTGTGCCACAGCACGTCGGAGAAGCAGTCTTCGCCGATCGCGCCGGCGAGCGCGCTCGGCACGCCGAGCCGCGCGACCGCGCGCGCGACGTTCCAGCCGGCGCCGCCCGGCACCGACGTCCACTGCGCATCGCCCGCGCGCACCATGTCGGTCAGGATGTCGCCCGCCGACACGAAAGCCGGAAACGTGCCGCCGCTCATTGCGTCGGCTCGCTGCGTTGCGCGCGCGCGAGGGTCGCGAGCACGTCGTAGCAGGCGCCCATCGTGTGATAGTCGGTCTTGCCGGCCGGGCTTTTCTCGTCGCTGTACTTGCGGTTGTCGCAGGTGAGGATTCGATACCACGCGCCGTAGCGGTGATCGACGAAATGCGCCCAGCTGTAGCGCCAGATCTCGTCGTACCAGTCCCAGAAGCGCTCGCTGCCGGTGCGCGCGCCGAGCATCGCGGCCGCCGCGAAGGTTTCCGCCTGCACCCAGAAATACTTGTTGTGGTCGCAGATCGTGAAGTCGGGGCCGAAGCCGTAGTACAGGCCGCCGTGATCGGCGTCCCACGCGTGCGTGAGCGCCGCGTCGAACAGCTCGGCCGCGCGCGGCGCGAGCCAGTCGAGCGGGCGGTGCCGCTCGAGGATCAGCAGCAGCTTCGCCCATTCGGTCTGGTGTCCGGGCTGGAAGCCCCACGGACGGAAGATGTTCGAGCTGTCTTCCTTGTTGTAGTCCCAGTCGATCGACCAGTCCGCATGGTAGTGCTCCCACACGAGGCCGCCCGACAGCGCGGCCTGGCGCTGCGTGATGTGGGTGGCGAGCTTTTCCGCGCGATCGAGGTACGTGAGGTGGCCGGTCGCCTCGTACGCGGCGAGCAGCGCTTCCGTCATGTGCATGTTCGCGTTCTGGCCGCGATACGACGACACGTT
Source organism: Burkholderia sp. 9779_493 (assembly GCF_015712215.1). Taxonomy (NCBI): domain Bacteria; kingdom Pseudomonadati; phylum Pseudomonadota; class Betaproteobacteria; order Burkholderiales; family Burkholderiaceae; genus Burkholderia; species Burkholderia sp. 9779_493. The sequence continues at coordinate 3,942 of NZ_JACCQA010000027.1, read as the reverse complement.
CCAGTTCGCCGTCGCGTCGTCCGCATACAGGCCCGCGGCCGCATCCCAGAAGCGGTGCTCGGCGAGTTCGTAGGTGGCGGCGATCAGCGGGCGTGCTTCATCGATGCCGGCCATCGTCGCGTGCGCGGCCGCGAGCAGCACGAACGCGAGCCCGTAGCAGTGGCGCGTGCCGTCGAGCGTCGCGCGCTTCGCGCCGTCGCGCCAGTCGAGTTCCCAGTCGTAGCCCTGCAGCGTGTCGTCCCAGTGCGCGTCGCGCAGGAAGCGCAGCCCGTGGCGCGCGTAGTCGAGGTGACGCGGATCACCGAAATGGCGGTACGCCATCGCGTAGTTGAAGACGAACCGGCAACTGCTGACGAGGTGGCGCGACGTGCGGTTGTAGATGCTGCCGTCGTCGCGGAAGTAATGGTAGAAGCCGCCCGTCGGGTCGAAGGCGTGGGTCGCGTAGAAGCGCAGCGTGTCTTCGATGTGCGACAGCAGGAACGACGGATCGCGAAAGCTCGCGACGAACGGTGCGGCTTGCGTGTGGGCGGCCGGCGCGGCCGTGCAGGGTTGGACCGGAGGCATGTTCATGATTCGGTGGCCGTTACGGTATCGAGTGCCGGGGAGCCGGCGGGCTGGCTGCTGGCCCGCACGATCAGCTCGACGGGCAGGGAAATCTCGGTGCGCTCGGGCGCTTCGGCGAGCAGCAGCTCGACGCCGCGGCGGCCGAGCGCTTCCTTGTCGACCGCGAGCGTCGTGAGCGGCGGGCTCGCGTGCGCGGCGGCCGGGATGTTGTCGAAGCCGACGATCGCGATGTCGTCCGGAATCCGCAGGCCGCGCGCGGTGCACACGCGCTGCGCGGCCAGCGCGGCCGCGTCGTTGTACGCGAACACGGCTTCGGGGCGCGGGCCCGGCGCGTCGAGCAGTTGCTCCATCGCGCGCGCGGCGCCCGTGTCCGGGTCGAGCCCCGCGTCGATCGTCACTTCGTAGGCGGGATCGAACAGCCGCCCGGCTTCGAAGAACGCGCGCCGGTAGCCGATCGCGCGCTGCGCGATGCTGTAGTGCGCGGGCGAGCCGCCGATGAAGGCGATCCGCGAGCGGCCGGTGGCGAGCAGGTGGCGCATCGCGAGCGCCGCGCCCGTCGCGTTGTCGATGTTGACCGAGCGCAACCCGGGCGCCCACAGGTCGATCAGCACGAGCGGCCGGCCGGTGGCGGCGAGCGCCTCGATCGTCTCGGGCTCGATGAAGCCGGCGACCGCGATCGCGTCGGGCGCGTGCGGACGCATCTGGCGCAGCACGTCGTCGTTCGGGCCGACCGTGAGCAGCGTCGGCACGATGCCGCGCTCGCGGCAGGCGTCCTCGACGCCGTGCAGCACGTGCGAGAAGAACGGGCTGGCCGGAAAGCGGTTGTGCTGGCGGTGCAGCAGGAAGGTGAGCCGGCGGATGCGCGGCCGCAACTGCGCGGGATCGTAGCCGAGCTGCTGCGCGATCTCGACGATGCGCGCACGCGTCGCTTCGGACAGGCCCGGCTGGTTTTTCAGCGCGCGGGAGACGGTGCCGATCGAGACCTCTGCCGCCCGCGCCACATCGCGAATGGTCGTACCCATCGTTCGGGGTCCGGTTTGTTTAGGGTGAAAGCGATTGTATAGTAAAACGCATCGCCGAATTCGGGCCGGATAACCGGGGAATACCCGAAAATAACGGGTTTTTAAGCGCTAATCTGCGAAAACGCCGTTACTAAAAATACTAAACAAAACGCGAAAAAGGCAAGGTGCGTGTGCGGGTATCGGGCGGCATCGACGGTGCCGCGGGAAACAGCGGAAGGAGCGCGGGCCGGCGGCGCAACCGCCGAACCTTGCGTCGCACCGGCATCGGTTTCCTCGCACGGTGCGCAGGCGTCTAGCTGTTCCGTGCGTCCGCGGCAGCGCGCGGTTCAGCCTGCCGCCACCGCCACGGCCGGCGGTTCGCCGCGATGGCGCAGCGCGGCGCGGCCGGCATCGAGATCGACGACCGCGAGCCCGTCCGGCTGCTGCTTCGCCCGCCGCTTCGCGAGCGCCGCGACCGACGCGATCTCGTCGCTGCCGTAGCGTTTGGCGCCGTGCGCGCCGGCCGGCACGCCGACCGCGCCGATCGCCATCGTCACGAAGCCGAAGAACGCCGGGTTGCCGTGGCGATCCTCGCCGCGCAGCCCGCCCGCCTGCCGGTCGGCCTGCGTGTAGAAGAGCTGCGCGCCGTCGTTGAAGCGCGCGATCGCGTCGGCGGCGCGCTCGCGCCAGTCGTCGCGCTGGAACAGCACGAGGAAATCGTCGCCGCCGACGTGGCCGAGAAAGTCGCGCTGCGGGTCGCACACGCCGGCCAGCACCGTCGCGGCGAATTTCAGCACTTCGTCGCCCTGCCAGTAGCCGTACTGGTCGTTGAACGGCTTGAACTGGTTCAGGTCGACGTAGCACGCATGAAAGCCGGCGTCGCGCTGGAGCAGGCGGTCGATGTGCGCGCTGATCGGGATGTTGCCGGGCAGGAACGTCAGCGGATTCGCGTAGCGCGCGGCCTCGATGCGCATCTCGGTCACCGCGCGCACGAGGCTCTCGCCGGTGCCGAGCCCGACATAGCGGTCGTGGTCGGTGATCACGAAGCCGTCCGCGAGATAGCGCTGGTCGTGGCTCGCGAGCAGCAGCGCGAGCTGCTCGAAGGTCGTCGCGACGTCGATCATCAGCGGCGCATCGTTCGCGAACTGCAGGCACGGTTTCTTGCCGAACACCTCGCGGTGATACGGCAGCGCGAAACGGTCGATGAAGCCGCGGCGATTCACGAGCGCGACGGGCCGCCCGCGCTCGACGAGCGCGACCGCGTGCAGGTCGGGCATCCGGTTGAACAGCTCGAGCACGTCGTTGCTGGTCGCGTCGCGCGGCAGCGCCGGGGCGGGTACGAGCATCTTCCCGGCGATCGTGCCGGCCGGCCGCACCGCGCGCGTCACGCCGGGAAACACCGCGATGTGCGGCGCGCGGATCGCGTCGCGCGCGGCCGGCGCGACCACCCGCGACGGCTGCGCGTTCGGCCGGCCGAGCAGGAAGCCCTGCACGCAGCAGATGCCCATGTCGCGCACGACGATCAGGTCGCATTCGTTCTCGATGCCTTCCGCGATCAGCTGCGCGCCGCTCGCCTGCGCGAAGTGCTGCATCGCCTTCACCGCTTCGAACTTGAGCGGGTCGCGCGCGATGTCGTGGATGAAGAAACGGTCGATCTTCACGACGTCCGGATGCAGGCGCAGCCACAGGTTCATGCTCGCGTTCGCGGTGCCGTAGTCGTCGAGCGCGAACTGGATGCCGGCGTCGCGCAGCGACGCGACCGCCGGCCCGATGTGCGCGACGTCGGGAATCGCGTTCTGCTCGGTGAGCTCGATCACGATGCGCTCGGCGCCGACGCGCGCACGGCCGAGAAACTGGCGGGTGCGCTCGCGTTCGCTGGCGAGCGTGAGGATCGTGCCCGCGCTGAAATTGAGGAACAGCTTGCCGTCGCAGCCGAGCGCCGCGAACGCGTCGAGGCAGGTGAGCGCGGCGGCCCGTTCGAGCGCGATGGTTTCGCCTTCGCGCGCGGCCTGCGCGAACAGCGCGGCGGGTGGTTCGAGGTCGGTGCCGCGCGGGCCGCGGATCAGCCCCTCGTAACCGACGACCGTCCCCGACCCGAGGTCGACGATCGGCTGGAACACGGCGGCGAGCGCGCGATCCGCGATCAGGCGCGTGGTGCGGGCGACAGCGGAATCGGAGGGAAGCGCGGGCATGGGCGAGGGCAGCCGAATCGACGGGACGCCCGACTTAACGGCACCGCTCGCGGAGAATTGAATGAAGATTTCGTGACGCGATGGGCGTTGTTGGTGCATCGCGCCGCGAGCGCGTTGGGTGTGGCTGGAAGGGGCGGAAGGGGCGGAAGGGGCGGAAGGCGGAAGGCGGAAGGCGGAAGGCGGAA
>NZ_JACCQA010000026.1:0-97905 GCF_015712215.1 Burkholderia sp. 9779_493 | reverse complement strand
GCATAGGGCGGCCCGCCCGTGTATCGCCCCTCCGGTCCGAACCGCGTACCGGGCGGGCCGCCCTATGCGGATCGGCCGAGCTTCGCACCGCCGGCGGCACGCCACGATCGTCGCCCGCCGCCGCCGCGGCCGCACGGCTATATATGGACGGACGGCTACTGGCGCTGGCAGCGCGGTCGCTATATATGGGTGTCCGGTCGCTGGGTCGCACGGCGCCCCGGGCGCCGCTGGGTGCCCGGCTACTGGCGCCGCCAAGGGCCGGTCTGGGTCTACGTCGACGGTTCGTGGCGGTAAGCAGCGGCTCGATACCGGCCGATGAAGCGCCCGGGCCGGACGGTGCACGAGAACCGCCGCCGTTCGCGCCACGGAATCAGTCGCCACGGCAAGGGTGCCAAATCAACCTATCGTCGGGCTATCCATTCCGACGCCATCCTTCGGACAACGAAGTCACGCGATGGCGATGCGAATGCATCCGCACATGCTTCAACCCGTCGAGCTCGTCCGCCGCGCACCGCCGGTCAACGAACCGATGCACGCAGCGCACTCAACGCCCGCCGCCTTCCTGCTCGCGCGCCCGACGGCGCGCCGCGCAGATCGCGCGATGATGTTCGTCGGCCCACCGGATCATCGCCTGCATCGGCGTCAGGAACGAACGCCCGAGGTCGGTCAACGCATATTCGACACGCGGCGGCACTTCGGCGAACAGCGTGCGGCTGACGAAACCGTCGTGTTCGAGCCGCTTCAGCGTGCGCGACAGCATCTGGTTCGACACATCGCCGATCGTACGGCCGAGTTCGTTGAAGCGCATCGTTCCGCCCGCCAGCGCCTCGAGTACGAGCAGGCTCCACTGGTCGCCGATGCGGTCGAGCACATCGCGGATCGGGCATGGCTGATCGAGTTCGACGGATTCGTCGGCGGACGGAAGCGGCATGACGGCATTCTCTTTCAAGGGCGATGCGCGGTCACCGCGGCGTGACCTGTTCACACCGTGGTGACTTCTTGTGACGGGTTCGCGGCAACTGTACCATTCGATCGGCCCGACAGCCGCCCGGATTCGCCAGTTCAACGAAGCATGACGATGCCCCGCGGCGTCGCAATACCGGCAGCGGCAACGTGGCCTCGTCGGCGCGCCGTTGATGCCGATACGGCGTGCATGTCGCGCCCCGCGTGCACCGACCGCCGATCGTCGCGCGCCGCGCAAAGCCGCCGTCTCGCTCGCGCATCCCTCCACGAACCGTCAGACAAGGAAAACGCTACATGTCATCGTTCCGCTCCCCCGCTCGCGCCGTTGCCGCATTCGTTCTGCTGGCCGCATCATCGGCGGCCGCGCTGGCTGCCGGCCCGGCCACGCGCGACCTGGCCGCGGAGGAAGCCAACCGCCAGTTGGTGCTGACGTTCTACGACCGCTTCTTCAACCGGCACGAAGCAGTCGAAGCCGCCGCCGTCGTCGCGGACGACTACAAACAGCACAACCCGCACGTGCCGGACGGCAAGCAGCCGTTCGTGTCGTACTTCGTCGGCGCGTTCCAGAAGAACCCGGCTTCGCGCGCGCGCATCGTCCGCAGCGCGGCCGACGGCGATCTCGTCTACCTGCACGTGCATGCGACCGAGCGGCCGGGCGATCGCGGCGAAGCGGTGGTCGACAGCTTCCGCGTGAAGGACGGCAAGATCGTCGAACACTGGGACGTGATCCAGCCGGTACCCGAAACGTCCGCGAACCGGAACACGATGTTCTGATTGTCCTGATGCACGAGGCCGGCGCGCGGCACGCCGCGACCGGCACCGCATCGCGCTCACCGGAGCGTCGGCCGGCCGCCGGGCAAGCGCGGATGCCCCGCGGCGGCGAACTCCCCTACAATCGTGCTTCGCCGCCGCGCCGGCCTCCGTCTCGCATGATCGCAATGCCGGCCACCGTGCCGCCGCACGCGACCCACGGCCTGCACGCGCGGCCGTTCGCGAAGACGGTGTCAACGATGAGCCCCGCCCATATTTCCCTGAGCAACGCCGGCGACCTGGTCGCCAGCCTCGGCAGTCCGCAGTTTCCCGCCCGGCTCTGGGCGTGGCTGCGCGAAACCATCGACCCGCAGTCCCATTACAGCGTCGCGACGCGTTACCGTCGCGACGCGCCGTCGCACTCGGTCGACAGCGTCGACGTGCTGTTCTTCGCCGGCGGCGACGATCCGGACGGCACGCGCCACGCGCTCGATCTGTATACACAGGGCGACTGGCGCTCCGACACGCTGCTTCCGCACATCGAGCGCGCGACCGATTCGCAGCTCGTGTTCTCGTGCAACGAGGAAATCGACACGGCGACCGAGTACGGCCGCCAGTTCGCGCTCGGCGAGCTCGGCGAAGACTGCACGCTGCTCGGCAGCGAACGCGACTACGTCTATGCGTTCTCGCTGTTCCGCCGGCGCGGCCAGCCGTCCTATACGCTGGCCGAACTGGCACTGCTGCGTCAGCTCGGCGATTTCGTGCTGCCGCTGCTGATCCAGCATGCGCGGCTCGCCCGCCTGACACCGCGCTCGGACGACGGCGCGCTGCTGCAGCGCTTCGAACAGCGCCTGGCGCGCAGCGGCGCGACGCTGTCGCAGCGCGAACGGCTCGTGTGCCGCGCGGTGCTGCAGGGCCAGCCTGTTCCGCGGATCGCCGACACGCTCGCGCTCAAGCCGAGCAGCGTACGCACCTATCTCGGCCGTGCGCTCGCGAAACTCGGCGTCGCGAACCGGGCCGGGCTCTTCGCGTGGTGCGTCGAGGAAGAAGCAACGCCGGAAGACCGCGGCAACTAGCCGCCACCACTGCGTCGTGACTTCTACCGTCCGTCCTCCTTTGTCGCGCGTTGTCCTCAAAACGATGACAGACAGCCGCCGCTCCCGCTCCTAGTATCTGTCTCCACCGACGACAGGAACGCGTCGGATGCCACGGAGACACGCAATGCCGAATACCGAAGGGACGCCGGCCCGCGCGGCCGCGTGCACGTCGATCGCCGCTGTACCGATACGCGCTCGTCGACGAACCCGGCATGACGCTCCGGTAGCCGTGGTCGGCCTTCATCCCCGCGCAGCCCCGCCTCTGCCGCGCGGCGCCGGGACATAACGCTCCGCATCCCATTCCAACCCGACCGGGTTCATGCGACCGGACGAGCCACACGGCCCGCCCGTCGGACGCGTGCGCCCGTCGACACACCCCCATCCGGAGGAGACACATGCAACACGCCGATACCGTCTATCTGAACGGCCTGCTTTACACGGGCGACGCGCAGCGCCGCTTCGCGCAGGCCCTTGCGACGAAGGACGGCAAGATCGTCGCGGTCGGCCGCGACGACGACATCCGCCCGCTGGCCGGCCCCGCGACGCGCACGGTCGACCTCGCCGGCCGGCTGATGCTGCCCGGCTTCATCGACGGTCACGTTCATCCGCTCGAAGGCCATCAGATCCTCGGCGACTTCGACCTGTCCGGCATCAACGATCCGGACACGATCGTGCAACGCATCCGCGCATGCGCCGATGCGACGCCGAACGAGCCGTGGGTCTATCTCGGCGGCGCGAACCTCGCCGCGTTCGGCGCGTATCCGACCCGCGAACGGCTCGACCGGGTCGTGCCCGACCGGCCGCTGCTCGTGGTCGGCTTCGACGTGCACAGCGGCTGCCTCAACACGAAAGGGCTCGAAGCGGCCGGCATCCGCACCGATACGCCCGATCCGTCCGGCGGCGTGATCGAGCGCGATGCGTCGGGCGCGCCGACCGGCGTCGTGCATGAAGCGGCGTTCTACCGCGTCTGCCCGATCATTCCGCAACTGAGCCCGGCCGGCTACCCGAAGTCGCTCGCGAAAGCCCATGCGATGGCGCACGGCTACGGCATCACCGGCTGGTTCGACGCACGCGTCGAGGAGGCGGAACTCAAGGCTTACGCCGACGCGCAGCGCGCCGGCACGCTGAAGGCCTACATGAGCGCGGGCCTCTATGCGAACCCGCGCCGCGATCCGCGCGAGCAGGTCGAACGCTTCGTCGCGTGGCGCCGTGAGTACGAGCGCGACAACCTGCGCCTGCATACGGTGAAGATCTTCGTCGACGGCGTGCCCGAATCGAAAACCGCCGCGCTGCTCGAGCCGTACGCCGGCACCGACGACTGCGGCCTCGCGCTGTGGAGCCAGGACGCACTGAACGAAATCTGCCTGCTCGCCGATACGGCCGGCTTCGACCTGCACTTCCACACACTCGCCGACCGCGCGGTGCGCATGACGCTCGACGCGCTCGAAACCGTCCAGCGCCGCAACGGGATGCGCGACCGGCGCGCGCAGCTCGCGCACCTGCAACTCGTCGATCCGGCCGACATGAGCCGCTTCAACCGGCTCGGCGCGATCGCGAGCGTGCAGACGCTGTGGACCGCCGCCCGCGAGGAGCAGCAACAGCTCTACCGCGACCTGCTCGGCGCCGAGCGCACCGCACGCAACTATCCGTTCCGCAGCCTGCGCAACGCGGGGGCGATGCTCGCGGCCGGTTCGGACTGGTCGGTCAGCACGATGGACCCGATGCAGATCATCCAGACGGGCGTCACGCACCTGCTGATCGACCAGCCGGACAGCCCGCCGTGGAATCCGCACGAACGGCTCGACCTGCTCACGATGCTCGAGGCCTATACGGTCAACACCGCGTATGCGCTGCGCTTCGACGACTGCACGGGCTCGCTCGAAGCGGGCAAGGACGCGAGCTTCGCGATCCTCGACCGCAATCCGTTCGCGCACCCGGTCGAGACGTTCGCGCAGGCCCGCGTGATCGAAACGTGCTTCCGCGGCGAAGTCGTGTACGCCGCGCCGGGCTGGGCCGGCTGACGCGCGAACCGGCCGCCGTCACGCGACGCCGAGCGCCAGCACCTGCTCGGTCGTCAGCACGTCGCCGAACGTGTCCGACAGCGCGGCCAGCGTCGCGCGATGGAGCTCGCGGTGCGGCACCGTGCCGCCGTCCGCGACGTCGAGGTCGCGCGTCGCACAGGCATCGTCGACGACGATCACCGCATAGCCCAGCGGCACCGCATCGCGTGCCGCGCCGGCCACGCACGCATGCGTCATCAGGCCGGTGACGATCAGCGTGTCGATGCCGGCCGCCTTGAGCCGCGCATCGAGATCCGTCGTCGGGAAAACGCTCACCGACGTTTTCTTCACGACGGCGTGATGCGGCGCCGGCTGCAGGTCCGCATGAAAACGGAAGCCGTCGCTGCCATCGGCGAAGATCGGGCTGTCGGCCGTATCGACGTGCTGGACGTGGAACACCGGAATGCCCGCGCGATCGGCGAACGCGATCACGCGCTGCGTATTGCCCAGCGCGCGCGGCCCGTCCGGAATCGGCAGGCGGCCGCTGAAGTATTCGTTCTGGAAATCGATCACCAGCAGCGCGGTGCGGGCGGCGGCGATCGACGTCGGCGCGCTCGCGCCGGCCAGGGTACGGATGGTCGGATGTTGCATGACATGCTCTCTCGGTGGGTACGTTGACGAAACGGCGCGCCGGCCCGGCCGGCGCCGCCGCCCGCGGCCCGGAACCTCTCCGGCCGCGACGCGCCAGTGTCGGGCCGCGCGGCGCGATGCGACAGCGGCGCGCGGGACAACCTCCGACAGGATCGGGCCAACGTACGTGTGAGCAACTTACGACAGCGCGGCCGTTCGCGCGCCCGGCCGCGTGCGGCCGTACGCGACCATCATCGCGAAGCTGAGCAGGAAACCCGCGCCGCCGGTCAGCAGCAGTCCGATTTCGCCGAATACGGGCAGCAGGTTCGTCAGCGCGCCCGTCACGACCCACGCGACCGCCATCACCGAGCCCGCGACGCCGAGCGCCCAGCCCTGCCGATCGTCGCTGACGGCATCGGAAAACGCCGTATACATCGTCGTGTACGCAACCATGTCGAAGCAGCCGACGACCATCGCAAGCGCCCACAGCACCGGTTCGTGCGGAAACAGCGCGGACAGGATTTGGCCAAGGCCGGCCACGAGCAGGCCCGTCTTCGCGATATCGATCACACGCCACACGCGCAACATCAACCGCACGACACACAGCAGCCCGAACACGAAACAGATGCCGATCACGCCGCTGAACAGCCCGAGTCGCGCGCTCGTATAGCCGAATTTCGCCTGCAACAGCAGCATGATGGTCTGCAGGTAGAGTCCGTAGCCGACCTGCATCAGGAAGAACACCACCGACAGGAACGCGACGTTGCGCTGTCGCGCGGCCTCCCAGATGATCCGCAGCGGCAGCAATGGATCGATGCGCGTATCGCCGCGCAGCGCGGCGGAATCGCGATACGACGCCCAGGTCCAGCCCGCGCAGATCAGCGACAGCGCGGCGACCAGCACGAACGGCGTGCCGTAGTCGAACAGCGGCGAGATCGTCCGGTCGGACGTGACGCCGCCGAGCACCGGGCCGACGATCACGCCCGCGCTGAACGCGAGCGACATGATGCTCATGTTGTACGCCTTCGTGTCGGGTGTGCTGAGATCGGTGATGGCCGCCTGCGCGATGCCCTGGCAGCCGGCCATCAGGCCCGTGAGCCCACGGCCGGCCAGCAGCAGCGCGATGCTGGCCCGCCACGCGCCGGCCGCCATCAGCGCGTAGCCGGCCGCGAGGCCGAGCACGCACAGCAGCAGGATCCGGCGGCGGCCGTAGCGATCGGACAGCTCGCCCATCAGCGACGAGCCGAAGAACATGCACAGCGGGTAGATCCCGTAGCCGAGGCCGAGATAGAAATTGCGCGCATGCGCGCCGGCGTCGGCCGGCAGGATGCCCGCGTGCGGATCGCTGAAGATCGCGGACATCATCGGATAGACGAGCCCGAACCCCATCGCGTCGAGCGCGATGGCGAGCAGGCAGGGGCCGAGCAGGGTGTAGTCGAGCCGGGACATGGCGACCTTCCGGACAGAGTGGACGATCGCCCAAGCGTAATGACGCGGCGGCCGCCGCGGTAGATGGCCGGCCGCGATGCTCATCATCGGCTCGCCCGATACCCCGCCTGTGGCCCGCGCCGATGGATCGTGGCCCTATCTGGCGTCGCTGATGGCGCTGCCCGACCCGGCGGACGCCGAGATCGAGTCGATCGCGCTGTTCGAGGACGAGATGTCCTTCGCCGCGTCGGTCGATTCGCCGTATGCGCAACGCGATGCGATCGATCTCCACGCATGCGGCGACGAACCGTTCGTGTCGCTCGGCGAAGGCTTCGCGACGCGCCACGGCTTCACGGAGGCGTTCCGCGCGGCCGGTGTCACGCCGAACGTCGTGATGCGCGTGGGCGACATCTTCTCGCTGACCAATCCCGTGTCGGGCGGTGTCGGCTGCTCGCTGCTGCCGGGCCGCGTGCGCGATCTGGTCGCGCACCGGATCACGCTCGCGACCGCTCGCCGGACCGACGATCCGCCAGACGATCGGCCTGGGCTTCCTGCATCGTCGCGAGCGCGACCCGAACCTGCTCGCGCTCGCGACCGTGTGCCGGCTGACGGTCAACGGGCCGAACGCGCGGTAACGCGTCGAGCGCATTGCCCGCTTTCAGCTCGCGCACGCGTTGCGTCGGGGCGCCGCATCGCACGACGCTGCGTGCGCGCCTACTCGTCCGTTTGGATGGCACGAAACACGCGCTTTGTTGCGATCATGGCCGTCATGCATCGCACGGCACGCACCAGTGCGTCCGCCACGGAGACGACATGCACGACCCCGCCCTCGGCCCCATCGACCAGATCGGCTACGTAGTCGCCGACCTCGACCGCAGCATCGCGCGCTGGCGCGCCCGCCACGAGGTCGGCCCGTGGACCGTGTTCCGCAACGTGCGGCTCGACGGCTGCCATCTCGGCGAACCGGTGACGGTCACGATGGACGTCGGGCTCGCGTATCGCGGCGATCTACAGATCGAACTGATACACGTGACGAACGACACGCCGTCGCCGTATCGCGACGCGCACGGGCAGCCGCTCGTCGGCCTGCATCACGTCGCGTGGGTCGTCGACGATCTCGATGCGGCGGTCGCACGGCTCGCCGCCCGCGGCCTGCGCGTCGTGTTCGATGCGCACAACGCGGCCACACGCGTCGCGTATCTCGACGACGCCGACGATCCCGGCGTGCGCATCGAAGTGATCGAAGGCGCCGGCATGCGCGACCTGATCGCGCACGGCATCGCCGAAGCCCGCGCGTGGCGCGGTGGCGATCCGGTCCGCAGCGTGGACGCGGCGGCCGCGTCCACGCGAGCCGCGCACGCCCCCTTTCACTCACAGGAGCAAGCACGATGAAACGACTCGAAGGCAAGGTGGCGCTGATCACGGGCGGCGCCCGCGGCCAGGGCGAAGCGGAAGCGCGCCGGTTCGTCGCCGAAGGCGCACGCGTGGTGATCGCCGACGTGCTGGACGACGCCGGCCGGCGCGTCGCGGCCGAACTCGGCGATGCCGTACGCTTCCAGCATCTCGACGTGACGAACGAAGCCGACTGGCACGCCGCCGTTCAGGCCACGCTCGCGCAGTTCGGCCGGCTGGACATTCTCGTGAACAACGCGGCGATCCTGAAGCTCGTGCCGATCGAAGCGTGCTCGCTCGATGACTACCGCAAGGTGATCGACGTGAACCAGGTCGGCTGCTGGCTCGGCATGAAGTCGGCACTGGCCGCGCTGAAGGATGCGGGCGGCGGGTCGATCGTCAACGTGTCGTCGACGGCCGGGATGGAAGGCGTCGCGGGCGGCAGCGCCTACGTGTCGAGCAAGTTCGCGGTGCGCGGGATGACGAAGGCCGCCGCGCTCGAATTCGGCCGCTACGGCATTCGCGTGAACTCGGTGCATCCGGGCGGCATCGATACGGTGATGGCGCGCCCGCCCGAGTTCGCGGATTTCGATCCGCCGTCGATCTACAGCGGCCTGCCGATCGCGCGCATCGGCAAGCCCGACGAAGTGGCCAGCCTCGTGCTGTTCCTCGCGTCCGACGAATCCACGTATTGCACGGGCTCGGAATTCATCGTCGACGGCGGGCTGCTCGCGGGCAGCACGTTCCACTGACACAACGCGGCGCTTCGCCACAAACGGAAACCCAAACGACAACGCCGCCGGCGGCTGAGCCCGCACGGCGGCGTTGTCGTTTCCGGATCAGGTGCAATCCGTCGACCAGCAATCAGTATCCCTTCGGCTGGATCGCCGGTGCGCCGACCTCGCGCGCCCTCCCCTTGCCGCCGCGCACGAAACGGCGCCCGTGCGGGCCGTACACGCCGTCCGATTCCGGATACAGCGTCAGCAGCGCGAAGTACAGCATCCCGCCCACTGCAAGCGACAGCGGCACGCTCAGGTCGAGCCCGCCCGCGAGGTTGCCGAGCGGCCCGACGAACTGGCCCGGCAGGTTCACGAACGCGAGCCCGACGAACGCGGCCGGCAGCCACGCGCCCATCGCGCGCACGTTCCAGCCGTGCGTGAACCAGTAGTGGCCACCGCGCAGCCCGCGATTGAACACCTGCAGATCGTCGGCGAGATAGTAACCGCGGCGGGTCACGTAGCCGATCACCATGATCGCCATCCACGGGCAGCTGAACGTGTCGATCAGCGTCGAGAACGTCGCGACGCTTTCGACGAGGTTGAACCAGAAACGCCCGACGAAGATGAACGCGATCGCGATCGTGCCGATCAGCAGCGTCGCGCGCACACGGTTCAGGACCCGCGGGAACATGCTCGATACGTCGAGGCCCGTGCCGTACAGCGCGGTCGTGCCGGTCGACATCCCGCCGATGATCGCGATCAGGCACATCGGCAGCAGGAACCAGCGCGGCGAAATCGCGAGCAATCCGCCGACGTAGTCGTTCGACGCGATGAACGCGGGCGCCTTCGACGCGATGATCGTCGCGGTCGCGAGGCCGAAGAAGAACGGCACGAAGGTCGCGATCTGCGCGGCGAACACCGCCCCCATCACGCGACGCTTCGGCGTGTGCTGCGGAATGTAGCGCGCCCAGTCGCCCAGCGTCGACGCGAACGACACCGGGTTGCTCAGCGCGACCAGCACCGCACCGACGAACGCGGCCCAGAAGCCCGCGCTGCCCTGTTGCAGCGTACCCGCGTAGCGCATGTCGAACAGGCCGGCGAACGCGAACAGGCCCGCGACGAACAGCACGCTCGCGGCCCACACGGCGATCTTGTTGACCCACAGCATGAAGCGGAAGCCGTAGATGCAGACGATCAGCACGAGCACCGCGAACACCAGGTACGCGGCGCCGAGCGTGAAGCCGTTGACCGGCACGCCGGCCAGGTTGTGCGCACCGCCGACGAGCGCGTCGCCCGAGCTCCACACCGCGAGCGAGAAGAACGCGATCGACGTGAGCAGCGCGAGGAACGAGCCGACGATCCGGCCGTGGATGCCGAAATGCGCGCCGGACGACACCGGGTCGCTGGTGCCGTTGCGCGGGCCGAACAGGCTCATCGGTGCGAGGATGCAGGTGCCGGCGAGCACGCCGAGCACGATCGCGCAGACGCCCGCCTTGAACGACAGCCCGACCAGCACGGGAAAGCTGCCGAGCACCGATGTGGAAAACGTATTGCAACCGCCGAACAGCAACCGGAACAGATCGATCGGCCGCGCATAGCGCGATGCATCGGGAATGCGCTCGAAACCGAACGACTCGACCTGCGTAATCCTGCCTTCACTCATTTTGTCTCCAGCTCCTCGTGCGTCGGTACGGCCCGGGGCTGCGGCCATACGACACATCGTCATCGATTCGCGGCCACTCTAAACCGGATCGGGCCGCGCAAATATCACGCATTCGAGACGTTTACGACGAAGGAGAACAATGTTTTCCCGGCGGCCAAGCGGCCGGCGCCCGCGCCGTCCATCCGGCGCGGGCGATGCGACGTCAGTGCGCCGCCTCGGCGGCCGGCGCGCGGCATGCGATCAGGCCCCGTTGCACGGCCGGCCGCGCGGCGATCTCGGCGAGCCAGCGCTCGACGTGCGGGAAGCCGGTCACGTCGAGATCGAGCTCGGCCGCCGTGCGCAGCCACGGGAACGCGGCGATATCGGCGATCGAATACCGCGACGACGCGAGATACGCCGATTCCGACAGGCGGCCGTTCACGACCCCGTAGAGCCGCAGCGCCTCCTTCCGGTAGCGGTCGATCGCTTCCGCATTGACCGTCTTCGATGCATGCAGGAACCACCACAGCTGGCCGAGCATCGGCCCGATCCCGCCGATCTGGAAATGCAGCCATTGCTGGACCGCCGTGCGCTCGGCCAGCGTGTCAGGCTGCAGGCAGCCGGTCTTGGCGGCGAGATAGCCGAGGATCGCGCCGGATTCGAATACGGCGAGCCCCGTGTCGTGGTCGACGATGGCCGGGATCTTGCCGTTCGGATTGATCGCGAGATACGCCGGGCTGCGCTGCTCGCCGGCGGACAGGTCCACCAGCACGCGATCGTGCGCGAGCCCGGCCTCTTCCAGGTAGATCGCGATCTTGTGCCCGTTCGGCGTGTCGGCCGTATAGAACGTGAGGGAGTGCGTCGAGGTCATGTCGGTCCTTGTCATCGGGTTATCGTTGCAACTACAATCGTTGCAATTGCAATCCTATGCCGGAATCGATGACGCCGGCGCCATGCCAGTACTCGAAGGAGGGACATGCAGACTGCGCGATCCGGTCCGCCCGTGCGGACGCCCGATACCCGTCGCGCCGCGGCGGCCTGCCTCGAACGGCTGACCACGCGGCGGCTCGTGCCGCCAGGCGCGGCGGTCTCGCCGCTCGGCGCGATGCGGGCAGCCGCCGAGTGTCTCGAACGCGATGCGGCGACGTCGAAGCGCGTGTGGATCGTCCGCGCCGATGCGCGCGAGCCGGTTTCCGGCACGCACGCGCATCGCCACATCAGTGCGTGGCCGCTGCGGTTTCTCGATCCGGGCAAGCGCTTCGAGCGGCCGCTGTTGTACCTGCTGCATGCGCGCGCGATCGACCGGCTGCGGCTCGCGTCGATCGAAACCGTCGATCGCGGGATCTTCGTGAACGACGCGGAAACGGCCGCATCGTCATGGCCGAAGGGCGTGACGCCCGACGTCCCGCACTGGCTCGCCGCGAACGCCGCGTGCACGCCGTACGATCCGGCGTCGGGACACGAAGCGATCGCGATCCTGCGCCACGCGCTGCGCACGCTGTACGTCGCCGGCCAGCCTGGCTTCGTCTATCTCGCGAGCCATGACGACTGCGAGCCCGATGCGAAGCCGCTGTCGGCGTCGGCCGCCCGCGACGCGTTCAACGGCATGGTGCGGGCCGGCCGGCGTGCCGCCGCCGGCGCGGCAGCGCATATCCGGCTGTGCGGCGCGGGCAGCACGCTCGCGCAGGTCAGGGAAGCGGCCGACCTGCTGCACGACGAATGGCGAATCGACTCGACGATCTGGAGCTGCCCGAGCTATACGCAGCTCGCGCGCGACGGTCGCGCGGCCGAACGCTGGAGCCTGCTGCATCCGCATGACGCCCCGCGCGTTCCGCACGTGCGGGCCTGCCTCGGCGAAGGCCGCACGCCGGTGCTCGCGGTGACCGGCTATGCACGGCACATTGCCGCGCAGATCGGTGCGTTCGTGCCGGCCCGCTTCACGGCACTCGGCGCGGATTCGGCCGGACCCGGCGCACGCGCGCCGACCGCGCGCTGGATCGTCGCGGTCGCGCTGCGCCTGCTGGCCGACGATGGCCGCGTGCCGGCCGACTGGGCCGCGCAGGCGATGCGCGGCCATGCGCGCGGCTGATGCGCGCCGGACGCCGTTACTTCGCGTCGGCCGCCGCGTCGCGCGCGGCGGCGGTCGCGCGATCGAGCGCGGCGGCCATCGTCGCCTGCTCCTTGCCCGTGAACTGGTCGAGAAACAGCTCCGCGACCGTCGACTGGTACACCTTCCACATCTTCTTGCGCAGCGTCCGCCCCTTGTCGGTGATGCTCGCAAACGCCGCGCGGCCATCGTCGGCCGACCGCGCGCGCGTGACGAGCCCGTCCTGTTCCAGCCGATCGACGAGCCGCGTGAGGTTGTAGCGCTCGATCGCGAGCACGTCGGCGAGTTCGTGCATGCGGCGCGTGCCGTCGGGCCCGCTTTCGAGCCCCCACAGCGCGTCGTACCACGCGTACGCGGGCAGGCCGGCCGCCGCAAGGCGGCGCTCGATCTCGCGAATCATCGTCCGGTGCGCGCGGACGAACGAGAACCACAGATCGGGTTCGGGTGCGCTCATGTCAGGTCGTTCCTTTCGTTGAATTGCAGTTGCAATTAAATTTTACCTCGATAACAATGCCCGTCATACGATTGCAATTGCAACTACTTGCCCGCCAACCGGCGGGCGTTTCGTCGCGCGACGCGGCGCCACGACCGTCGCTACGCGCTGCCTGATGCTTCTGGAGACATTGCATGACCGCACCTCTCGCGTTACCCGACATCGATCCGCAGGAAACCCGCGAATGGCTCGATGCGCTCGAATCCGTGATCGCGCTCGAAGGCCGTCCGCGCGCGCACTATCTGCTCGACCAGCTCGCCGATCTCGACGCGGCCCGGCATGGCGACCTGCACGGCCGCGTGACGACCGCGTACGTGAACACCGTGCCGCGCGAGCGGCAGCCGGCCTACCCGGGCGATCTCGCGCTCGAGCGGCGGCTGAACGCGATGATTCGCTGGAACGCGATGGTGATGGTGCTGCGCGCCGGCCGGCATTCGAACGTCGGCGGCCACATCGCGACCTACCAGTCGGCGGCCGTGCTGTACGACGTCGGCTTCGACCACTTCTTCCGCGGCCGCACCGATACGTTCGACGGAGACATGGTCTACATCCAGGGCCACTCGGCGCCCGGCATCTATGGCCGCGCGTACCTGGAAGGCCGCATCACCGACGCGCAGCTCGACCATTTCCGCCGCGAGACCGGCCGCGAAGCGGGCCGCGACGGACTGTCGTCGTATCCGCATCCGCGCCTGATGCCCGATTTCTGGCAGTTCCCGACCGTGTCGATGGGGCTCGGGCCGCTCACGGCCGCGTATCAGGCGCGTTTCATGCGCTACCTCGAATATCGCGGGCTGAAGGCGCATCAGGGCCGCAAGGTGTGGGCGTTTCTCGGCGACGGTGAAATGGACCAGCCCGAATCGCTCGCGGCGATCTCGCTGGCCGGGCGCGAGCGGCTCGACAACCTGATCTTCGTCGTCAACTGCAACCTGCAGCGCCTCGACGGCCCGGTGCGCGGCAACGGCAAGGTCATCCAGGAACTCGAAGGCACGTTCCGCGCGGCCGGCTGGAACGTCGTCAAGGTGATCTGGGGCGGCGGCTGGGATCGCTTGCTCGAACGCGACACGACGGGCCTGCTGCGCCAGCGCATGATGGAATGCGTGGACGGCGACTACCAGACCTTCAAGTCGCAAAGCGGCGCCTACGTGCGCGAGCATTTCTTCGGCAAGTACCCCGAACTGCTCGATCTGGTCGCCGACCTGTCCGACGACGACATCTGGAAACTGGCGCGCGGCGGCCACGATCCGGAGAAGGTGCATGCGGCCTATGCGCAGGCGATGCGCGCCGACGGCCGGCCGACCGTCGTGCTCGCGAAGACGGTCAAGGGCTTCGGGATGGGCGAAGCCGGCGAAGGCCAGAACGTGAACCATCAGTTGAAGAAGATGAGCGCGGATGCGGTACGTGCATTCCGCGACCGCTTCGCGCTGCCGGTCAGCGACGCGCAGCTCGACGCGCTGCCTTACCTGAAGCCGGAACCGGGCAGTGCCGAGGCACGCTATTTCGCGGAACGCCGCGCCGCGCTCGGCGGCCACGTGCCGGCCCGCTTCCACGCGGTCGCGCCGCTGCCGACGCCGCCGCTCGCCGCATTCGACGCGCAACTGAAAGACACCGGCGAGCGCGGCTTGTCGACGACGATGGCGTTCGTGCGCATCCTCGGCACGCTGCTGAAGGACCCACAGCTCGGCAAGCTGGTCGTGCCGATCGTGCCGGACGAGTCGCGCACGTTCGGGATGGAGGGCCTGTTCCGCCAGATCGGCATCCATTCGCATCTCGGCCAGCTCTATACGCCGCAGGACGCGGGTCAGCTCAGCTACTACAAGGAAGCGAAGGACGGGCAGATCCTGCAGGAAGGGATCAACGAATCGGGCGCGATCGCGTCGTGGATCGCGGCCGGCACCGCGTACAGCAACCACGGGTTGCCGGCGATCCCGTTCTACATCTTCTATTCGATGTTCGGGCTGCAGCGGGTCGGCGATCTCGCGTGGGCCGCCGGCGACGCGCGCACGCGCGGCTTCCTGCTCGGCGCGACGTCGGGCCGCACGACATTGATGGGCGAAGGGCTGCAGCACAACGACGGGCACAGCCAGGTGCTGTCGTCGGTGATTCCGAACTGCGTGTCGTACGACCCGACCTATGCGTACGAACTCGCGGTGATCGTGCGCGACGGGTTGCGGCGGATGTTCGCGGAGCAGGAGGACGTCTACTACTACATCACGCTGCTCAACGAGAACTATCCGCATCCGGCGCTGCCCGACGGTGCGGAAACCGGCATCCTGAAGGGGCTCTACCTGCTGCGCGACGGCCCGCCGCACGCGGCCGACGCGCCGCGCGTGCAGTTGATGGGCAGCGGCGCGATCCTGCGCGAAACGCTTGCCGCGAGCGACCTGCTCGCGCAGGACTTCGGCGTGTCGAGCGACGTCTGGAGCGCGACGAGCCTGACCGAGCTGCGCCGCGACGGGCTCGCCGCGGAACGCTGGAACCTGCTGCATCCGGACGCGGCGCCGCGCGTGCCGTACGTGCAGCAATGCCTCGACGGCCGCGCGGGGCCGGTGGTCGTCGCGACCGACTACATGAAGATCGTCGGCGACCAGATCCGGGCGTTCGTCGACGGTCGCCGCTTCGTGTCGCTCGGCACCGACGGCTTCGGCCGCTCGGATACGCGCGAGGCGCTGCGCACGTTCTTCGAGGTCGACCGGCACTTCATCGTGATCGCCGCACTGAAGGCGCTCGCCGACGACGGCATGATCGAACGGGCTCGCGTCGGCGAAGCGATCCGGCGTTACGGCATCGATATCGACAAGGTCGATCCGGCCACCGTGTAGTCATGCGGCGCGCGGCAGGCTGCATCGCATCGGCCTGCCGCGCCGCCGGCGCTACTGCCCCGACCGCGCGAGCGGACCGGGCGCGCCCTGCCCCGTGCCCGACGGCCAGCCGCCCGCGAGCGCCTTGTACAGCGCGACCGTCGATGCCGCGCTGCGCATCCGCCCGTCGGCCGCGGCGTCCTGCGCCTGCAGCAGCGTCCGCTGCGCGTCCAGCACTTCGTAGTAGTCGATCGCGCCGGCCGAGAACCGGGCCTGCGCGAGCTGCGCGGCGCGCGCGCTGTCGTCGGCCGCGCGCACGAGGTGCGCGGTCTCGTCGCGCGTGCGGGCGACACGCAGCAGCGCGTTCTCGGTTTCCTCCAGCGCGCCGAGCACGGTCTGCCGGTACTGCGCAAGCTGGCCGGCCGCTTCCGCGTCGCTCGCGGCGATCCGTGCGCGCACGCGGCCGACGTCGAGAAACGACCAGTCGATGCCGAGCGCGATCAGGTTCGTGTCGCTGCCCGCGCGAAAGAACCCGTAGCTGCTCGTCGCGCTGCCGAGCAGCCCCGACAGCGTGAAGCGCGGGAACAGGTCGGCGGTCGCGACGCCGACGCGCGCGGTCGCCGCATGCAGCCGCGCCTCGGCGGCCGCGACATCGGGCCGGCGGCGCAGCAGGTCGCCCGGCGTGCCGGGATCGATGTCGGCCGCGAGCGCCGGCAGCAGCACCGGCGTGCCGGTCGACGCGGCCGTCCCCGGCAGGTCGAACCGGCCGATCAGCGCGTCCGGCGTCTGCCCGGTCAGCACCGCGAGCCGATGCTCGTCGACGCCGATCGCGGCTTCGTACACGGCGATCCGCGAGGTCGTCGATTCGTACTGCGCACGCGCGCGCGCCGCATCCAGTTCGGAGCCGCGTCCCGCGCCGACGCGCGCATTGATCAGCGCGAGCGTCTGCTTCTGGTTGTCGGCATTCTCGCGGGCGATCCGCAAGCGCTCCTGCGAGCCGCGCAGATCGACGTACGTGCTCGCGACCTCGCCCGCGATCGCGACGCGCACCGCGCGCACGTCGGCCGCGCTGGCCGCCGTTTCCGCGCGCTGCGACTCGATCGAGCGGCGCACCCGGCCGAACAGGTCGAGTTCCCATGCGGCATTGATGCCGACGCTCGACGTCGGCGCATCGCGCTGGCTGCGCGGCGCGCCGAACGCCTGGTCCTTGCTCATCAGCCGATGGCCGATCTGGCCGCTCGCGGTAATCGTCGGATAGCGGTCGAATGTGGCCTGCGACAGCAGCGCATTCGATGCGTCGTAGCGCGATACGGCGACCTGCAGGTCCTGGTTCGCGGCGAGCGCGGCATCGATCAACTGCGTCAGCGTCGGATCGCCGAACCCGCGCCAGAACGTGGCATCGGCGGCAGCCGACGCGTCGGGCGGCGTCTCGGGCGCCGTATCGGCCGGCGCCGCATCGTGCTGCGTCGCCGGGTGGGCGTCGCGCGCGAACCGCGCGGCGGTGGCGGTGTCGGGCCGTTTGAAATCGGGGCCCACCGCGCATGCGGCGAGCGTCACCGACATCGCGAGCGCGGAAAGACGGAAAGCGGCGCTCATCGGTTTTCTCCTTCGAGGGTGCCGTGCTGTTCGCTCCAGACGGCCGGCGTGCCGCCCGCGAGCTTGCGGATCGCCACATAGAACACGGGCGTCAGGAACAGCCCGAACAGCGTGACGCCCAGCATCCCGGCGAACACGGTGATGCCGGTGGCCGCCCGCACCTCGCTGCCCGCGCCGCTGCCGATCAGCAGCGGCACCGAGCCCGCGATGAACGCGACCGACGTCATCACGATCGGACGCAGCCGCAGCTTGCACGCCTCGAGCGCGGCTTCGACCACGCCCTTGCCCTGGATCTCGAGTTCGCGCGCGAATTCGACGATCAGGATCGCGTTCTTGCACGCAAGCCCCATCAGCACGACCAGGCCGACCTGCACGAACACGTTGTTGTCGCCGCCGGACAGCCACACGCCGAACAGCGCCGCGCACATGCACACGGGCACGATCAGGATCACCGCGAGCGGCAGCGTCCAGCTCTCGTACAACGACGCAAGCACCAGGAACACCAGCATCACCGCGAGCGGGAACACGACGATCGCCGCGTTGCTCTGCGTGACCTGCTGATAGCTGAGGTCGGTCCATTCGAGCGTGATGCCCGGCGGCAGCACCTCCTTCGCGATCTGCTGCAGCTTCGCGATCGCCTGCGACGACGACATCATCTTCGGATCGGCGTCGCCGATCAGGTCGGCGGCCGGATAGCCGTTGTAGCGGACCACCGGGTCGGGGCCGTACGCGGGCCCGACCGTCACCATCGAGCCGATCGGCACCATCTCGCCCTTCGCGTTGCGCGTGCGCAGGTTCGCGATGTCGGCGGCCGTCTGCCGGTGGCCGGCGTCCGCCTGCGCCATCACGCGATACACGCGGCCGAACACGTTGAAGTCGTTCACGTACATCGAGCCGAGATACACCTGCAACGTATTGAACAGATCGGTCAGCGCGACGCCCTGCGCCTTCGCCTTCAGCCGGTCGACCTTCACCTCGAGCTGCGGGATGTTCGCCTGGTACGAGCTGACGGGATAGCTCATCCCCGGCGTCTTCGCGACCGCGGCCTGGAACGCGCCGAGCGCCTTCTGCAATTCGCCGTAGCCGAGCCCGCCGCGATCCTCCAGGTACAGCGAGTAGCCGGAGCCGTTGCCGAGGCCCTGGATCGGCGGCGGCATCAGCGCATAGGTGATGCCGCCGTCGATCGCCGCGAAGCGCGCGTTCAGGTCCGCATTGATCTGCGCGGCGCTGCGGTGACGCTGGTCGAACGGCTTCAGGATCACGTACGAGTTCGTGATGTTCGGCGTGTTCACGCCCTGCAACGCGTTCAGCCCCGCGAACGCCGGCACCATCTCGACGCCGTCGGTGCCGAGCGCGATCTTCGTCATCTGCTCGGTCACCGCGCTGGTGCGCGCGAGCGATGCGCCTTCCGGCAGCTTCGCGCCCGCGAACAGGTACAGCTTGTCCTGCACCGGGATGAAGCCGCCCGGCACCGCGTTGAACAGCAGCGCGGTCGCCGCGAGCAGCGCCGCATAGACGGCGAACACCACGCCGCGCCGCTTCAGCGTGCGCCCGACGACGCCGTGGTAGCGGTCGGAACTGCGCTCGAAGAAGCGGTTGAACGGATGAAACAACCAGCCGAATGCGCGATCGAGCCCGCGCGTCAACGCATCCTTCGGCGCGCCGTGCGGACGCAGCAGCTTCGCCGCGAGCGCGGGCGACAGCGTCAGCGAGTTGATCGCGGAGATCACCGTCGAGATCGCGATCGTCACCGCGAACTGCTTGTAGAACTGGCCGGTGACGCCCGACATGAACGCCATCGGCACGAACACCGCGCACAGCACGAGCGCGATCGCGACGATCGGCCCCGACACCTCGCGCATCGCCTGGTGCGCGGCATCGCGCGGGCTCAACCCCTGCGCGATGTTGCGCTCGACGTTCTCGACGACCACGATCGCATCGTCGACGACGATGCCGATCGCGAGCACGAGCCCGAACAGCGTGAGCGTGTTGATCGAATAGCCGAGCAGGTAGAGCCACGCGAACGTGCCGACCACCGACACCGGCACCGCGACGAGCGGAATGATCGACGCGCGCCAGGTCTGCAGGAACAGGATCACGACGAGCACGACCAGCACCACCGCCTCGACCAGCGTGTGCTGCACCGCGCGGATCGATTCGCGCACGAACACCGTCGGGTCCCACACGGGGCGGTACGCGACGCCAGGCGGGAAGCGCTTCGACAGCTCGTCGAGCTTCGCGTACACGGCCTTCGCGACGTCCAGCGCATTCGCGCCCGGCGACAGGAAGATGCCGACCACGGCCGAATGCTTGTCGTTGAAATACGAGCGCAGCGTGTAGTCGCCCGCGCCGAGCTCGATGCGCGCGACGTCGGACAGTTTCACCACCTGGCCGTCGTCGCCGTTGCGCAGCACGATGTCGCCGAATTCCTGCACCGTGCGCAGGCGGCCGCGCACGTTGATCGACACGAGGAAGTCGTTTTTCTTCGGCGACGGCTCCGCGCCGAGCTGGCCGGCCGACACCTGCACGTTCTGCTCGCGCACGGCCGCGATCACGTCGCTCGCGGTCAACCCGCGCGACGCGAGCCGGTTCGGGTCGAGCCACAGCCGCATCGCGTAGTCGCCGGAGCCGTACACGCCGACGTCGCCGATGCCGGTGAGCCGCGACAGCTCGTCCTTCACGTGCAGCGTCAGGTAATTGCGCAGGTACAGCGAATCGCGGCTGTTGTCCGGCGAATAGAGGCTCACGTACATCAGCGGCGTGGGCGACTGCTTCTGCGTGGTCACGCCGTACTGCCGCACCTCGTCGGGCAGGCGCGACAGCGCCTGGCTCACGCGGTTCTGCACGCGCACGGCGGCCGTGTCGGGATCGACGCCCTGCAGGAACGTGACGACGACCTGCAGGCTGCCGTCCGACCCGGCGACCGACTTCATGTACATGATGCCTTCGACGCCGTTGATCGCCTCTTCCAGCGGTTCGGCGACCGACTCGGCGATTTCCTTCGGGTTCGCGCCGGGGTACGTGGCACGCACGACGACGCTCGGCGGCACGACTTCCGGATATTCTCCGGCCGGCAGCATCGGAATCGAGATCAGGCCGAGCGCGAAGATGACGATCGACAGCACGACCGCGAAGATCGGCCGGTCGATGAAGAAACGGGAGAAATCCATCGTCTCGCTCCCGTCATTGCGCGGCAGGCGCGCCGGCATCGGCGAGCGCCTGCGTGGCGTTGCCCGCGTCGGCGCGCGCGGGCAGCGCCTTCGGCTTGACCTGCGCGCCCGGATAGTAGATGCGCTGCACGCCGTCGACCACCACGCGGTCGCCCGACTGCAGCCCCTTCTCGACGATCCGCTCGCCGTCGAGCTCGCGGCCGATCGTCACGTCGCGGCGCAACGCCTTGTCGCCGGGGCCGATCACGTAGACGTACTTGCGGTCCTGGTCGGTCAGCACGGCCTTGTCGTCGACCAGCAATGCATCTTGGTCGCGGCCGCTGACGAGCTGCACGCGCGCATACAGGCCCGGCGTAAACGTATGGTCCGCATTCGGCAGCCGCACGCGGGCGCGGATCGTGCCGGTTTGCGGATCGAGCCGGTTGTCGAGGAAATCGACGGTGCCCGCATGCGGAAAGCCCGTTTCGTTCGCGAGGCCGACGCGCACCGGATCGGCGCCGATCGCGCGATGCTTCGGATCGGCGCGCCGCGCGTTGTAGCGCAGGTAGCTCTGCTCGTCGCAATCGAAATACACATAGACGGGGTCCTGCGACACGACGGTCGTCAGCAGCGTGTCGTCCGCGCGTGCGAGGTTGCCGACGGTCGCGACCGCGCGGCCGACACGGCCCGCGATCGGCGCGCGCACTTCGGTGAAGCCGAGATTGAGCTTCGCGTCGGCCACGGCCGCATCGGCCGCCTGCAGATCGGCGCGCGCCTGCTCGGCGGCGGCGCGCGCGTTGTCGAGTTCTTCCTGCGACGTCGCATGCGCATCGATCAGCGTCTGCACGCGCTTGAGCTGCACGTTCGCGAGGCTCGCGGCCGCACGCGCGCGCTGCTGCTGCGCATTCGCACGGTCGAGCGCGATCCGGTACGGCCGCGGATCGATCTCGAACAGCAGCGCGCCCTGCGCGACCACATCGCCCTCCTTGTACGCGACACGCTGCAGATAGCCGCTGACGCGCGGCCGCAGTTCGACCGCGTCGACCGCTTCGACGCGCCCGTTGAATTCGTCCGCGAGGCGGATGGTGCGTGGCGCAACGGTGGCGACGCCGACTTCGGGAAGGGGATGAGCCGACGATGTGCCTTTGCCGTCGTGACAGCCCGACAACGCCAGCAACAGGGCGCAAGCCGCGCCCAAAGGCGACGTCCTGCGTAGGGAAAAGGAGAGCATGATGCCTCGCGACGGGTTAAACTGCCGCGTAGCATAAAAGTTGAAGTTAACTTCAAGTCAAGCTTTCCCGGAGGGCGTCATGGGTATCCAGGAAACCCCGCAATGGCCGCTGATGTCGATCCGCGAAGTGGCCGCGCGCAGCGGCGTGCCGGCGTCGACGCTGCGTTTCTACGAGACGCGCGGGTTGATCAAGTCGCACCGCAACGGCTCGAGCCATCGCCACTATTCGCGCGCGGTGCTGCGGCTGATCGCGTTCATCGTGTTCGCGCAGAAGATCGGCTATTCGCTCGACGAAATCGCCGAGCAGCTCGTCAGCCTGCCCGAGGACACCGCGCCGAGCAACAAGGACTGGCAGCGGCTGTCGCGCGGCTGGAAGCAGCGCGTCGCGAGCCGGATCGAGGAGCTGCAGCGACTCTACATCAACCTCGACGAATGCATCGGCTGCGGCTGCCTGTCGCTGAAACGCTGCAAGCTGACCAACCCGGAAGACCGCGCGGGCCGCAACGGGCCCGGCGCGCGGCGCTGGCTCGGCGACAAGCCGCCGACCGATTGCGAATGACGCGCCGGCCGGGCACGCGCTGCATCACCCGACGCGCCAGCCGCCGTTCACCGCGATCGTCGCGCCCGTGACGAACGACGCGCGCGGCCCGGCGAGCCACGCGACCGCGTCCGCGATGTCGTCCGGCTGCCCCGCGCGGCCGACCGGCGTCTGCTCGCGGATCGTCGCCGCGATGGCCGGCGCGACCCCGCCGTCGCCGAAGAAACGCGTATCCGCGATATAGCCGGGCGCGACCGTATTGACCGTCGCGCCGCGCGGCCCGAGTTCGCGTGCCAGCGCGACGGTGAAGCCTTCGACGCCGGCCTTCGCGGCCGCATACGCAAGGCCGCCCGGCAACAGGCTGCCGGCGCGCGCCGCGATCGAGCCGATGTTGACGATGCGCGCCGCATGCTCGGCCAGGTGCGGCAGCACGGCCATCGTCGTCAGGAACAGGCTTTTCAGGTTCGCGTCGAGCACCGCGTCCCAGACCACCTCGGCCTCGGCCGCTTCGGTATCCGCGCCGACGCGCCCGGTCAGCCCCGCGTTGTTGACCAGTACGTCGATGCGCGGCCAGCGCGCGACGATCGCAGCGACCGCCGCTTCCGCTTCGCGCCGCACGCCGAGGTCGCCGGCCTGCCCGATCGCCGCGCCGCCGAGACGCGCGACGGCCGCCGCCAGCCGCGCTCCGTCGCGCCCGACGATCGCGACGCGATACCCATCCTGCACCAGCCGGTGCGCGATCGCGAAGCCGATCCCGCTCGACCCGCCCGTGACGATCGCCGTTCGCTGCTGTTGATTGCCCGTCATGACCTGCCCTCCCGAATCTCGATGGTGAATGACAACCCCATTCTCGGTAACGCAGGGTGATAGGTAAAATACGAATTCGATGATCTACTGATACATGGAAGGTATCGCATGATCGATCTGCGCCAATTCCGGCAATTCATCGCGGTCGCCGAAACGCTCAGTTTCCGGCGCGCGGCCGAGCGGCTGCACATGGCCCAGCCGCCGCTCAGCGCGGCGATCCGCAAGCTCGAGGACGAACTGGGCGTCGCGTTGCTCGAACGCGACAACCGCGGCTCGCGGCTCACGCCGGCCGGCGAAGCCTTCCTGCTCGAAGCGCGGCGCACGCTCGAACAGGCCGAGCGCGCGGTGGCCGTGGCGCGCCGCGCGGGCGCCGGCCTCGGCGGCACGCTGCGGCTGCGCTTCGTCGACAGCACCGTCAACGCGCTGTTGCCGCTGATCCTGCGGGCATTCCAGGAACGGCATCCGAACGTCGATTTCCAGCTCGAGGAAGGCACGACCGCCGAGCAGGTGCTCGCGCTGCGTCAGGACCGCACCGACGCCGGCCTCGTCGTGCTGCCGGTGGCCGATGCCGGCGACGTGCACGTCGAACCGCTGCTGCGCGACCGAATGGTCGCCGCGCTGCCCGACGGCCACCGGCTCGCGCGCCGCCGCCGCATCGCGCTGGCCGAGCTGGCGGACGAACCGTGGGTCATGTTCGCCGCGCACCACGGGCCCGGCATGCATGCGCTGATCGTGACGGCGTGCGCGCAGGCGGGCTTCGCGCCGCGCGTGGTCCAGCAGCCGCGCCAGATGCAGACGACGGCCGGGCTCGTCGCGGGCGGCATCGGCGTCGCGCTGATGCCGCGCCTGTTCGTGCCGATGCAGCCGCAAGGCATTACGTTCTGCGAACTGAAGGATGCGGGCAGCCCGCTCGCATACGAACTGGCGCTCGCGTACCGCACGCCGTCGCCGCTCGTCGACGCGCTGCGCGAGAGCGCGCGCAACGCGGTGCGCGAACTCGGGCTGGTCGCCGCGACGTGACCGCGCGCGTCGCGCGCGGCGCTCAGTCGCCGATGAGGTTGAACGCGACGCCGAGCACGGCCTGCCGGAACGCCTCCGGCCGCGTCGGCAACGACGTGAACTCCAGCATCATGTGGCTGTACGACACCGTCGTGCCGATCGCGCTCGCGATCATGAAGAACAGCACGTTCGGATCGACCGGCCGGATCGTGCCGGCCTCGACCGCGTCCGCCAGCAGCGGAAACATCGCGTCGTGATACGGGCGCACGATCCGCTCCTGCAGCCGGTCGAGCCTCCCGCCCTCCTCGGTCGCCGCGGTCGAGAAGAACATGCCGATATCCGGCTCCGCGAATTCGTGATCGACGCACAGCTCGAGCGCGCGCCGCACGCGGTCGCGATGCGGCAGCGGCGACGTGCGCAACGCACGCAGCGCGTCGAACATCGGTTCGGCCAGCTCGACGATCTGCTCGACGACGGCCAGCCACAACGTTTCCTTCGTACCGAAGTGATGGGCGATCAACGCCGCATCGATGCCCAGCTCGCGCGCGACTTCGCGCACGCTCGTCGCATCGTAGCCGCGCTTCGCGAACGTGCGGCGCGCGGCCCGCAATATCACGTCCGGGCCGACGGACGCATCCGCCAGCGGCCGTCCGCGCGTACGCCGCTTCGACGGTGCGCGCTCAGTGACTTCTGCCACGTTTTTCCTGCTCCTTGAACGATTCGAATGCCCGTGCTCGGTCCCCGGTTTCACGTACCGGAAGCGGGCGGCCTGCCCCGCTCCGTTGACACGCGGAGCCGGGAAGCGCTAGGATCATACCTTATTCATCACGTGATGATTGATCCATGACAACCCCTACACGCATCGTCATCGTCGGCGGCGGGATCGCCGGGCTGCAGCTCGCGACCCGCCTGGGCGAGCGTCTCGGCCGCTCCGGGCGGGCGCAGATCACGGTCGTCGATCGCAGTCCGACGCACATCTGGAAGCCGATGCTGCACACGATCGCGGCCGGCACGCGCGACGTCCAGCAGCAGCAGGTGATCTTCCTCGCCCATGCCCGCGACCACGGCTACACGTACCAGCCCGGCGAACTGAAGGGGCTCGATCGCGCACGCCGCCGCGTGCAGCTCGGCGAGATCCGCTCGCAGGACGGCGACGTCGTGATCGACGCACGCGAACTCGAATACGACGTGCTGATCCTCGCGCTCGGCAGCCAGGCCAACGATTTCGGCGTGCCTGGCGTGCGCGAGCACTGCTACTTCATCGACAGCCAGCAGCAGGCCGAGACCTTCAACGAAGCGTTGCGGATGCGCGTGTTCCGCAGCATCGCGCGCGACGAGCCGTTTCGCGTCGCGATCGTCGGCGCGGGGGCGACGGGCGTGGAACTCGCGGCGGAGTTGAGCCGCTTGCTGGAGGTCGCGCAGGCCTATGGCGACGACACGGTGCGCGAGCGACTGCAACTCACGCTGCTCGAAAGCGGCCCGCGCATCCTCAACGCGTTTCCGCCGAGGATTTCCGCGTCGGCCCAGCGGCGGCTCGAGCAGATCGGTTTTCGCGTACTCACGTCGACGCGCGTCACGTCCGCCGACGCGAACGGTTTCCACTACGGCGACGGTTCGTTCGCCGAAGCGGACCTGATGGTGTGGGCGGCCGGCGTGAAGGCGCCCGATTTCATGCAGGCGCTGGGCGGACTCGACACGAACCGCGCGAACCAGATCGTCGTCGGCCCCACGCTGCAGGCGACCGGCGACGAGCGCGTGTTCGCGATCGGCGATTGCGGCAGCCTGCTGCCCGACGGCCACGAACGGCCGCTGCCGCCGACCGCGCAGGTCGCGACGCAGCAGGCCGAGCATCTCGCGAAGCATCTGCCCGCGTGGCTCGACGGCACGCCGATTCCGCCGTTCGCGTTCCACGATTTCGGCGCGCTGGTGTCGATCAGCGACTACGACGCGTTCGGCACGCTCGGGCAGTTCGGATTCTTCCGCGGCGGCTTCATCCAGGGCCGCTTCGCGCAGTTCAGCCACCTGATGCTCTACCGGCGGCACCAGCAGGCGCTGCACGGTTTCTCCAAGGCGACCCTGCTGTGGATCGCCGAACGGATCAACGGCTGGGTGCAGCCGCGCATCCGCCTGTCGTGATGCCGCGTGTCGCGGCACCGCGCAACGTTTCGAGGAACAGAGACATGAACAATCGTGTAGCGCCCTGGCTCATGACCGTCGCCGCAATCGGCAGCTTCGACATGCCGTCCGTTTCGTGGAGCGGGCCGCGACGGCGCAGCGTCACGCGTGACCGGCTGCCGTCGTGGGACGCGACGAGCAAGCCGACCATCAGCGTGCTCGAACGGCCCACGGCCGACACCGTGATGATTTCGTGGTGCGATGCATGCACCGGGCATTACGGCTACCAGAAGTGGCGCCTGTTCACGACGCGCAAGTGCGGCGTGTGCGCGCTGTCGGGGCGCGCGATCGAGATCGGCGACAGCGTCTATGCGCCGCAACTGCTCGGCTCGACGCCGGGCAACGCCGCCGCGATGGTGCTCGCGGCGTGCATCGACGAAGCGCTCGCGGCCTGACCGTCAGGTCGACGTGGCCTGACCGGCGCCATAGGCCGGGTCGCCGTTCTGCCGTTCGAGTTCGGCATCGAGATGCGCGGCATGCGCGTGCGCTTCCGACTCCGACATCAGCTCGCCTTCCCACTTCGCGACCACCGCGCTGGCGATCGAGTTGCCCACCGCATTGGTGGCCGAGCGGCCCATGTCGAGAAACGTGTCGACACCGAGAATCAGCAGCAGCCCGGCTTCCGGGATGTTGAACTGGTGCAGCGTCGCCGCGATCACGACGAGCGACGCGCGCGGCACGCCGGCCATCCCCTTCGACGTCATCATCAGGATCAGCAGCATCGTGACCTGCGTGCCGAGCGACAGGTGGATGTCGTACGCCTGCGCGATGAACAGCGTCGCGAACGTGCAGTACATCATCGAGCCGTCGAGGTTGAACGAATAGCCCATCGGCATCACGAAGCTCGAGATCTTGCGGCGCACGCCGAACCGGTCGAGCGCGTCGAGGACCTTCGGATACGCGGCTTCCGAGCTCGCGGTCGCGAACGACAGCATGAACGCTTCCTTGATCAGCACGAGCAGCTTGAACACGCGGCGACCGAGGAACAGCAGCCCGGCCGCGACGAGCGTGGCCCACAGCAGCACGAGGCTCGCGTAGAAGTCGCCCATGAACACCGCGAACTTCAGCAGGATCGACAACCCGTTGATCGCGACGGTCGACGCCATCGCGGCCATCACCGCGAGCGGCGCGAGCTTCATCACGTAGCCGGTGATCTTCAGCATCACGTGCGCGAGCTGGTCGATCGCGGCGACCAGGATCTTGCCGCGCTCGCCGAGTGCGGCGAGCGCGACGCCGAAGAACATCGAGAACACGACGATCTGCAGGATCTCGTTGTTCGCCATCGCCTCGGCGATCGACTTCGGCACCATGTGGCCGACGAAATCCTTCAGCGTGAACTTGGACGTCGCGAGATGCGCGGACGCGCCGATGTCCGGCAGCGGCAGCCCGAGGTTCTCGCCGGGCCGCAGCAGGTTCGCCATCAGCAGCCCCAGCAGCAACGAGATCAGCGACGCGGTGACGAACCAGCCGAGCGCCTTCACGAACACGCGCCCGACCGACGACGCATCGCCCATGTGCGCGATGCCGACGACGAGCGTCGAGAACACCAACGGGCCGATCACCATCTTGATCAGCCGCAGGAACACGTCGGACACGAGCGAGATGTAGCCGGCGATTTCCGCGGCCGATTGCTTGTCGGGAAGCTGCGTGTAGATCAGGTAGCCGACCAGGATGCCGGCTGCCATCGCGAGCAGGATCCACCCTGCTGCAGACATTCGTTTGTTCATGACGGGATTCGCCGCATGGCGATGGAGTTGACGGAAGAAAGCTGCGCGCGCCGTGCCTCGGTGCGCACCGGGCGCGCCGCTGCGGCTGCCGGATGCCCGCTGACGGACACGCTTGCCGCCGCACCGGCATTCGCGGCAACGCGAACGCCGGCGGCAGCGATTCAACTTGAAGCGATCGCGTCAGTAGCCGATCGCCGAGCCGGCCGGACGGCGCGGGTCGTTGTAGCCGTAGATGAAGCCGACGCGCACGTTGCCGGACACCGACGAATCGTTCCCGGAACTCTGGCGGCTCGCCGCTTCGGTGCCCGGCAGGCCGACCATGATCAGCTCGGCGGCGCCCCACGGCGTCTGCTCGACCATCTTGTAGCCCATGTTGCGCAGGATCGCGAGCGTGTCCGGCGACAGGCCGTAGGTTTCGTAATAGACCGCGTCGGGCAGCCACTGGTGATGGATGCGCGGCGCGGCGACCGCGTCCTGCGGCGTCATCCCGTAGTCGATCACGTTCAGCACGGTCTGCAGCGTGATCGTGATGATGCGCGAGCCGCCGGGCGAACCGACCACCATGAACACCTTGCCGTCCTTCTTCACGATGGTCGGCGCCATCGACGACAGCGGACGCTTGCCCGGCGCGATCGAGTTGCGCGTGCCCTGCACGAGGCCGAACAGGTTCTGCGCGCCGACCTTCACGGTGAAGTCGTCCATCTCGTCGTTCAGGAAGAAGCCCGTGCCCGGCGCGATGACCACGGCGCCGAAGCGGCCGTTGACCGTGTAGGTCGTCGACACCGCATTGCCGTCGTGGTCGACGATCGAGTAATGCGTCGTTTCCGGCTTCTCGTGCACGCCGACACCGGGCTGCACGTCGACCGACGGCGTCGCCGTATCGGCATGGATGCTCTTGCGGATCTGCGCCGCGTACTCCTTGCTCGTCAGCTTCGCGATCGGGTTGTCGATGAAGTCCGGATCGCCGAGCAGCGTGTTGCGATCTTCGTACGCATGGCGCATCGCCTCGGTCATGTAGTGCACCGCCGCGGCCGAGTGGTAGCCGAGCTTGCGCAGGTCATATCCTTCGAGGATGTTCAGCGTCTCGCACATCGTCACGCCGCCCGAGCTCGGCGGCGGCGCCGACACGAACTCGTAGCCGCGATACGTGCATGTCAGCGGCGCCATGTCCTGCGCGCGATAGGACGCGAAATCGGCCGCCGTGATCACGCCGCCGCCGCGCTTGGCCGCCGCTTCCACGATCTTCGGGATCTCGCCGTGATAGAACGCGTCGGGCCCCTGCTCCGCGATGCGCTCGAGCGTGCGCGCCAGATCCTTCTGCACCAGGCGATCGCCCGGCTGCAGCGCCGTGCCGTCCGGGCGCAGGAAGATGCGCGCGGCTTCCGGATCCTTCCTGAAGCGCTCGACCGTCGTGTCGAGGATATCGGTATCGCCGCGCGTCAGCACGAAGCCGTCGCGCGCGAGCCGGATCGCCGGCGCCATCACCTGCCGGCGCGTCAGCTTCCCGTATTTGCGCTGCGCGAGATCGAGGCCGGCCACCGTGCCCGGCACGCCGACCGCACGGTAGCCGTACAGGCTCTGGTCCGGAATCACGTTGCCCGCCGCATCGAGATACATGTTCGCGGACGCCGCGGCCGGCGCGGTCTCGCGGAAATTGATGAAGCGGTCGCGACCGTCGGCCAGGTGGATCGTCATGAAGCCGCCGCCGCCGATGTTGCCGCAGCACGAGTTGGTCACGGCCTGCGCATAGCCGACGGCCACTGCCGCGTCCACCGCATTGCCGCCTGCCTTCAGGATGTCGACGCCGATCTGCGATGCGAAGTGCTGCGACGACACGACCATGCCGTTCTTCGCTTCGACCGCCGGGTCCGACGCGGCGAACGCGCACACGCTCATCGCCGACAACAGGGTGAGTACTACGAGCCGCCTCATGACGGAATCCTCCAGACGAATAAACCGGGCCATGCCGGGATGCGTCGACCGCGCAATTGGTTGGTCGACGCTGCCGATTCGACATGTAATAAACGATACATTTCAATGAGGCCGCGATCATATCATTCGCTTTTTTGTACCAAAACCTAGGGTAACCACTGAATTTAAAGCGAAACATCCGAGATACATCGGGTGAAGCATGTTTGATTTATTACATATATGAACATATCGTCTGGGCAGGTGATGCGTCCCTCTAATTTGAAACCGCAC
Organism: Burkholderia sp. 9779_493; assembly: GCF_015712215.1. Lineage (NCBI taxonomy): Bacteria > Pseudomonadati > Pseudomonadota > Betaproteobacteria > Burkholderiales > Burkholderiaceae > Burkholderia > Burkholderia sp. 9779_493. Next base: position 67,462 of record NZ_JACCQA010000026.1, on the reverse strand, counting down.
GCGGCCTGCCGCCCCGCGATCGGCTAACATGCGTGCAGTTGCCGGCAGACGCCCGTCTGCCGTTTCATTGGGTCATTCAATTCAGATAGAGAGCCGGAGTGCCGATGGGGACGAGCATCAGGGCGTTGCTGTTATCCCAAATGGATAGCTTCACGCCGTCGGAACAGAAGGTCGCGCAGGCGTTGCTGGATCGCTATCCCAGTCTGGGGCTGGGCCCCATCGCGCAGGTTGCGAAGCAGGCGGAAGTCAGCGACCCGACCGTGTTCCGCTTCGTCGTCCGGATCGGTTTTCCGAACTACTCGTCGTTCCAGCAGGCGCTGCACGACGAGATCGACACCGCGATGAATTCGCCGCTCGCGCGGATGGATGCGTTCCACTCGGAAACGGGCATGCGCGACAGTCACGCGGCGATTTTCCAGCGGCTGTCCGAATCGCTCGCGACGACGATCGACGGGCTCGACGCGGCCGCGTTCGACGCAGCCGTGGCGGTGCTGGCCGATCCGGACGTGCGCGTCTTCTGCGGCGGCGGGCGCTATACGGCGCCGCTTGCGTCGCTGTTCTCGTTCACGCTGGCCTATGCGCGGCCGCACGTGCAGTACGTCGAGCCGAACGTGAATCTCGCGTCCGTCGCGCTGGCCGACATGGGGCGCAACGACGTACTCGTGATCTTCGATTTTCGCCGTTACCAGAAGGACAGCATCCGCTTCGCGCAGGCTGCGCACCAACTCGGCGCGCGAATCCTGCTGATCACCGACGAATGGCGCTCGCCGATCGGCGAGTTCGCGGAGATCGTGCTGCGCATCCAGGGCCGCCCTTTCGCGATGCTGCAGACCAACGTGCCGGCGCTGGCGCTCGCCGAAGCGCTGGTGATCGGTGTGACGAACCGGCTGCCGGAACTGGCGCGGCAGCGGATGGAGAAGATCGAGCAGCTCAATGCGGGCGGGATCGAGTGGGATGTGAGCCGGCGGGATTTGCCGGAGTGATGACGCGTCACCCTCCGCCGGCAGGGATCAGCTCTCGACATCCTCCAGACTGAACACTTCCGTCTTGTCGTTATACGAAAAGACCTCCCCATACCGCCCCCAGTCGATCACCGCATCGAGCGTTTCCTCCGCCGCCTCGTCGGACAGAAAATCCTCCAGCTCCTGCTCGAAGCGCACGCGCGGCGCACGATGGCCCGGACGCTCGTTCAGCACCTTCCTGATTCGCGCCGCGAGCGGCACGTGCTTCAGCAGGTGATCGGCGAACATCAGCTTGCGCTCCTGCGTGCCGAATTCCGCGAACACGCGGGCGGGCGGCGTCAGAAACACGTCGCCCTCGCGCACGTCCGCGAAGCCGAGGTGCTGCAGCACTTCCGCGATCGGGAACAGTTCATCGACCTCCAGATGCAGCGAGCGTGCGATTTCCGGCATGTCGGCGCGGCCATGGTACGGCGCCATCGCGAGCGTTTCGATCAGGCCGGCCATCAGGTTGGTCGACACACGCGGCATCCAGCTACCCAGCTCGAGCCCCTTCTTCGTCGCCTCGCCGGTCTGGCGCGCGGTCATCTTCGCGTAGATGTCGTCGACGAGCTTGCGGAAATCGGCATCGAGCCGGTTACGCGGATGCTTGAACGGCACCTTGATCTCGGCGATCACGCGGCCCGGATTCGACGACAGCACGAGAATCCGGTCGCACATGAACACCGCTTCCTCGATGTTGTGCGTGACGATCAGCACCGACTTGATCGGCATCCGGCCTTGCGTCCACAGGTCCAGCAAATCGGTACGCAGCGTTTCAGCCGTCAGCACGTCGAGCGCGGAAAACGGCTCGTCCATCAGCAGAATGGTCGGGTCGACGACGAGCGCGCGCGCAAAACCGACGCGCTGGCGCATCCCGCCCGACAGCTCGCGCGGATACGCGTTCTCGAAACCGTCGAGACCGATCAGGTCGATCGCGGCGAGCGCACGTTCGCGCCGCTCGCGCGCGCCGACGCCGAGCGCCTCCAGCCCGGCTTCCACGTTCTGCAACACGGTCAGCCACGGGAACAGCGCGAAGGTCTGGAACACCATCGCGACGCCTTCGGCCGGGCCGCGCAGCGGCTTGCCGAGGTAGGTCACTTCGCCGCCGGTCGGCTCGATCAGGCCGGCGATGATGCGCAACAGCGTCGATTTCCCCGAGCCCGAGCGGCCGAGCAGGCCGACGATCTCGCCTTCGCGCAGCGACAGGTTCGCGTCGTCGAGCACGAGCAGCTCGCCCTGCGTCTTGTTGAAGCCGCGGTTCACGTGCTCGACGCGCAGGATTTCTTCACCGAGCCGCGGCGGCTGCAGCGGCTGGGACGTCTTGACGGGGGCGTTGATAACGGTCGAATTTTGCATCGCGCTTACTCTCAATCGAGACGGAGCCGGGATTCCGCATAGGCGTACATCGGACGCCACAGCAGGCGGTTGAACAAGGTAACGAACAGGGACATCACGGCGATGCCGAGGATGATCTTCGGGAAATCGCCGGCGGCGGTCGTTTGAGCGATATACGAGCCCAGGCCGTGCGCGACGACCTTCGTATCGCCCCATTGCACGAACTCGGACACGATGCTCGCGTTCCAAGCGCCGCCCGACGCGGTGATCGCGCCGGTCACGTAGTACGGGAAGATGCCGGGCAGCATCGCCTGGCGCCACCACTGCCAGCCGCGGATGCGGAAATTCTTCGTCGCTTCCTTGTAGTCGTTCGGATAGGACATCGCGCCGGCGATCACGTTGAACAGGATGTACCACTGCGTGCCGAGCACGATCAGCGGCGACAGCCAGATGTCCGCGTTCAGGTGGAAGTGGACGATGACGATCACGAACACCGGGAACAGCAGGTTCGCCGGAAACGCGGCGAGGAATTGCGCGAGCGGCTGGATCTTCTCGGCGAGCTTCGGGCGCAGCCCGATCAGCACGCCGAGCGGCACCCAGATCACCGACGCGATCGCGATCAGCACCAGCACGCGCAGCAGCGTGATCAGCCCGAGCACGAGCACGTGGCCCACCTCGCCCATCGTCACGCCGGTCGCGACGAAACTGACGACGCGCCACACGACGTACAGCGTCAGCGCGATCACGAACGCGCCCCACACGATGTCGCCGATGCGCGACGAACGGCGCGACGATGCGCCGCGCACGCGCGTACCCGCCAGCGACGGCACGCGCAGCGGAATCCGCGCGGCCTGCGACAGCAGCCAGCCGGCCGGCACGAGCAACTGATGGATCAGGTGCGTGCGACGCATCATGTCGAGCAGCCACGATTGCGGCGCATCGCCCGACGCGGTGTTCTCCATCCGGAACTTGTCGGCCCACGCGACGAGCGGACGGAACAGGAACTGGTCGTACGCGAGGATCACGACCGACATCGCGACGATCACCCAGCCGACCGCGCCGAGATTCTTGTCCGCGATCGCCTGCGCGAGATACGCACCGATGCCCGGCAGCGTGATCGTCTGGTTGCCGACGGTGATCGCCTCGGATGCGACGACGAAGAACCAGCCGCCCGACATCGACATCATCATGTTCCAGATCAGGCCGGGCATCGAGAACGGCACCTCGAGCTTCCAGAAGCGCTGCCACGGCGTCAGGTGAAAGCCGCGCGACACTTCGCTCAGGTCGCGCGGCACCGTGCGCAGCGACTGGTAGAAGCTGAACGTCATGTTCCACGCCTGGCTCGTGAAGATCGCGAAGATCGCGGCCAGCTCGGCGCCGAGCACGCGGCCCGGAAACAGCGCGAGGAAGAACGTGACGGTAAACGAGATGTAGCCGAGCACCGGCACCGACTGCAGGATGTCGAGGATCGGGATCAGCACCATGCCCGCGCGGCGGCTCTTGGCCGCGAGCGTGCCATAGACAAGCGTGAATACGAGCGACGCGATCATCGCGGCGAGCATCCGCAGCGTGGTGCGCAGCGCGTATTCGGGCAGGTTCGACGGATCGAGCGAGATCTTCTGCGTCTGGAGTACGCCGATCGGCGCCATCGTCTCGTGAAAACCGACGATCGCCATCGCCAGCACGCAAATGATCAGCGGAAACGCGACCGCATCCCAGCGGTTGGGCAGCACGCGCCACGCCGACGCGTTGGCAGTGCGATTCGGATCGAAGAAACGGATATCCATCGGTAGCGTCTTGTGTGGAATTGAAAATCGATGGGGTCGGCCGCCTGTCGCGCAGCCGGGCGTCGCACTCGCGGTGCGAATCAGAACAGCCCGTGCAGTGGCCGGTATGAGGTGGCCGGCAACGCGAACCGCCGCACCGCACCGTCCTTGACGAAACGAAGACCGGCACCGGGATGAATGCCGACACCGACGATGCCGCAGGCAACGATCAGAAAAAGCAGCGCGAGGCCGAGGGCGCGTGTGCGGTGAGCGACCGCACCGCCCGTTTCCGTTGCCGCGAGGTTCGGCATGAAGGGCTCCGGAGAGGGGTTCGGAGTGGGAGGCTATCGGGCGGCCGTGACGCAAATGTGACGTGTCACTTACAGGACATTGACGGCTCATCCGGGCGGAATCGTGCATCGCCCCGTCGGCTGTCAATGCGAGTGTTCAACCTCGTAACGGGCGGGAATAAATCCGCCGCTTCGCCGGTATCGCATGCGAATGCGCCGGCTTATTCCAGGACGATCCGGCCGTCCGGTTTCGTCACACGAATGCGAGGCTCACATGTCTTCATCGACCCCCACCCGCCCGTCGCGCCGCAAGGCCCTGCAATGCATGGCCTTCGGCGGCCTCGGTACGCTGTTCACGTTGTCGGGCGGCATCCTCACGCCGTTCGACCTCGCGCTTGCGCAAGCCGGCGATGCGCGCCCGGCCGACGCGGGCCGGCCGCTGTTCGTGCAGATCAGCGATACGCACATCGGCTTCAACAAGGACGCGAATCCGGACGTGTCGGCCACGCTGAAGCAGACGATCGACCTCGTCAACGGGATGCCCGCGCTGCCGGCGCTGACGATCCACACCGGCGACATCACGCACCTGTCCAAACCCGAGGAATTCGATCACGCGTCGCAGTTGCTGTCCGCGCTGCGCGTGACGGAACTGCATACGGTGCCCGGCGAACACGACGTCACCGACGGGTCGGGCGCCGAATATTTCGGCCGGTTCGGCAAGGCGTCGGACAACCGCGGCTATTACAGCTTCGACCACGCGGGCGTGCACTTCATCGGCCTCGTCAACGTGATGCACTTCAAGCCGAACGGGCTCGGCAGCTTCGGCGACGAGCAGCTCGCGTGGCTCGCGCAAGACCTGAAAGGCCGCTCGTCGAGCACGCCGATCGTCGTGTTCTCGCACATGCCGATGTGGACCATCTACGAACCGTGGGGCTGGGGCACCGGCGACGCGCCGCAGACGATGGCATTGCTGCGCCGCTTCGGCTCGGTCACCGTCCTGAACGGGCACATCCATCAGATCGTGTCGAAGGTCGAGGGCAACGTGACGTTCCACACCGCCCGCTCGACCGCGTTCCCGCAGCCGACGGCCGGCAACGGCCCGGGCCCCGTGCCGCTCACGGTGCCGCACGACCGGCTGCCGTCGATGCTCGGCGTGACGACCGTCGAGTTTGCCGGCCATCCGGTCGCGTCGTCGCTGCACGATGCGACGCTCGCGTGATCGATATAAGGAGAACGACATGATCCGCTTCCAACGCCACCGAATCGTCGCCGTGCTGATCCTGTGCGGCGCCGCTGCCTGCACGCCGCCCGCCGCGTTCGCGCAGGGCCCGAACGGCCCGCTCGTGACGATCCGCAATTTCATGTTTTCGCCGATGTCGACCACGATCAAGGCCGGCACGACCATCACGTGGAAGAACCTCGACGCGGAGCCGCATACCGTCGTCAACGACGCCGGCATCTTTCATTCGAAGGCGCTCGACCAGGACGAGACGTATTCGTTCCGCTTCGACAAGCCGGGTGTCTACAAGGTGTTCTGCGGTATTCATCCGTACATGAAGGAAACGATCACCGTCGAATGACGCGGCCTGCCACGCACCGCGGGCGAACGACGGGCGGCCGCCGCCTACAATGACTGTCGTCCCCTTCGCCCGCGAGGCAGACGGAGCCGTCCATGCCAAGGATCGATCTCGGTACCGTGCCCGAACGCCGCGGCAGCGGCTATCCGCGGCCGTTCGATGCGCCGTGCGCGCAGCGCATCCGCCAGCGTCTCGGCGACGCCGGCGGCCTGCGCGATTTCGGCGTCAACCTGATGCGCGTGCCGCCAGGCGGCTGGTCGTCGCAGCGCCACTGGCATTCCGACGAGGACGAATTCGTCTACGTGCTCGCAGGCGAGCTCGTGATGATCGAGGACGGTGGTGAAACCGTGCTGCGCGCGGGCGACTGCGCGGCGTTTCCGAAAAATTCGGGTAACGGCCATCATCTGGTCAACCGGTCGGATGCGGTCGCCGTCTATCTCGAGGTCGGCTCGCGCTCGCCGGACGACGTGATCACGTGCCCGGACATCGACATGATGAGCCCGAGCCGCGACGGCCGGTTTCTGCACAAGGACGGCACGCCGTACCCGGACGCGTGACACCTGCGCGTCGGTCACGCCCGCCGGGCCCGCAGGCGCGCGCGGCCGGCCGGGGTCACCGCCACTTCCGCCACGCCGCCAGGTGTATGACGCCGGACCACGTAGCCGCGCGCGCAGGCTTCCTCCCACACCGGCAGGCGCGGGCACGACGTGCGCCACGCATCGATCACCTCATCGTACGGCCGCGCGGCGGGCCCGATCCATTCGAGCAGGTCGTCGATCAACGGCTCGAGCGACGCCGCTTCGCGCTCGGACGCCTTCGGGTGGACTACGTGGATCGGCTGCGCATCCGGCTTGCGAAAGCTCGGCAGCGCACACAGCGTGTCGAAATGATCGTCGAGGATCGTGATGTCCATGGGGCGCTCCTGTGAACACCGTCATCCTGAACCGCGAGCGCCGAACCGGGAAATGAATTTAACGTGCGGATTCGTGCATTTTTCTGATTGATCTTTTTCCGTCGCTCACGCGCGTCGCATGCAGGCTCACTGCCCCGCCGCGCGCAGCGCCGGCGCGGTGCCGGCGACGACCGGACACGATCGAGGCAGCGCATGCCCGAACAACACGGCCAGCCCGCAAGCGGACGTGAACATGCCGACGCCGTCGTGCCCGACACCCGGCACTTCGACCACCTGCTGCGCGAGATCGTCCGGATGCCGCTTCTTCAGGTAATCGAAATACGCGAGCCCGCGCGCCAGCCGGTACGGCCCCTGCGCCATCGCCGCGCACGAGCGGTCGATGAAATGCGTGGTTGGATTCGTGTCCGCCTGCCCGAGCAGGTACACGACATGGCGTGCGACGTAGCGCGTTTCGAGATCGCGCACGTCCTGCGACGCGACATAAGGCGGCGCCGATTTCAACCCGTACTTCCATTCGGTCGCGCGCGGACAGGCGCCGCCGGCAAGCGCGTCGGCATTCGGCCGTTCATCGTCGAAATACAGGTAGCTCGACGGATTCGCGACCACGTAACGCACGGCAATGCCGGCACGCGCCAGTGCGTCGCCTTCGCGCCCGGCCACCGCATAACGCTGCAGCAACTGTGCACCGGCGGAATGACCGATCACGACGACCGTCGACAACGACGGGTACAGGCCGCGATCGGCGAAATGCGCGAGCAACGCGTCGAGCGCCGCGAACGAGCTGACCGGGCCCGGCTCGCGCGCCGGTTCGCCGCCTTTCCATCCTTCCTGCGTCCACGCGAGCGTCGATGCGGACAACGAAAAGGCGCGCGCGTCGGCACGGGTCAGGAACTGCGGTGCGACCACCATCGTGCCCGCGCCGGCCGCCCCGGCCTTTTCGACGACCTTGCGCCCCGATGCGTAATACGCGTCGGCGTTACGGAGCGTGCCGTGAATCACGATGAACACGCGCGTGACGTCGGGTGCGGCCTGGTCGAGCGGATGGTCCGCGTAGACGGGCAGCTCCGCGCGGCCCTGCGGCGTGTCGACGGCCAAGCGCCGGTCGGCGATGGCCTTGACCGGCGCTTCGAGACGTTCGCGCTGCGTGGGCGTGGCGGCTTCGGCCTGCGCGCCGCCCGGCATGCCGACGGCGGCGACCGCGAGCGGAACGGCGAACGACAGGGCTCGGGCGAGCTGCAACGCACGCAAGCGTCGGAGGCGGGCAAAGGCGACGGAAATGGCGGACATGGCGGCGGCTCGGGTGGCGAATATGACTTGAACGGCGATGGTCGCAGAATCCGTCGCGCGCTGCCGGCCCGTTGCCGAAAACGGGTCAGCCGGCCGGCTGCGCACCCGGTTCGGCGTCGGCGCACGCTTCGCCCGCTCGACGCTGCAGCTGCTGCACGATGCCGACCAGTTCGCCGATATGCGTCGCTACCGCCTGCTTGCCGGCGCGCGCCCACGCGTCGAACGACGTCATCCCGCTCACCGCGCCGACGAACGGCACGCCGGCCCGCTCGGCCGCCTGCGCGTCCACTGCATGGTCGCCGACGTAGATCGCGGCGGCGGCGGGCAAACCGAGCCGCGCCAGTGCCTGCACGAGCCCTTCCGGGTCCGGCTTGTGGCGTTGCACGTCCTCCCCGCCGATCAACACGTCGACCATCGATTGCAAGCCGTTGCGTTCGAGAATCGCGTCGATCCGGTAGCGAAACTTCGACGACACGATCGCGACGGCAAGCCCTTGCTCGCGCAACGCCGCGAGCAGCGGCGGCACTTCGGGATAGATGTGGGTGCCGGGCACCATGATCTCGTTCGGCGCGCGCGACGAAGTGCCGCGCGAACGCATCGGCCCGCGCCGCCACGGTCTCGCCCGTCAACGAACGGAACATGTCCGGCAGCGGCAGTCCGATCACGGCGCCGATCTGCGCGGGTGTCGGGCCGGCGGCGTCGAGTTGATCCAGCGCGTACCGGGTGCATTCGATGATCGCGGCGGACGAATCCGCCAGCGTCAGGTCGAAATCGAATATGACGGCCCGAACCGACATGAAAGAACTCCGTAAGCAAAGCGCGATGCCACATATGTTACGCGCGCGGCGAGATGAGATCGCCGACGAGATGACCTGAAACCGGGCGGCCGCGTTGAAGGCGCGTCGCCCGGCGTTGATCCGCCCCCAAGATCGTCGCACGCTATCAACCCCATTGCCGGTAGTGCTTACAAACATATCGTCAAAACACGATATATGATTCGCCCATCGACGATACCCGTCTGCCTGACCGAAACACCCAGCCTTTCCATGCCGACCGAACTCGACATCGACGCGATCCTGAAAGCGCTCTCGAACCCCGTGCGCCGGGAGATCCTCGTCTGGCTGAAAACGCCCGGCGAGCATTTCCCGCAGCAGACGCTGCCGTACGAACACGGCGTCTGCGCGAGCCAGATCGACGCGCGCTGCGGGCTGTCGCAGTCGACCGTCTCCGCGCACCTCGCGACGTTGCAGCGCGCGGGGCTCGTGACGTCGACGCGGATCGGCCAATGGGCGTTCTTCCAGCGCAACGAGGCCGTCATCGACGCATTTCACGACGCCCTGCGCCGCGAACTCTAGCCAACGGCCGAACCGGCCATGCGGGGCGCCATCGCACACGACGCGACGGCTTCCCGCCTTTCGTGAAGAGGTTATCTGTCATGCCCACGCTGTTCGATCCCGTTACCCTCGGCGACCTGACCCTGCCGAACCGCATCGTGATGGCGCCGCTCACCCGCTCCCGTGCGGGCGCGACGCGTGTGCCGAACGCGCTGATGGCGCGCTACTACGCCGAGCGCGCATCGGCCGGCCTGATCATTACCGAAGCGACGTCGGTCACGCCGCAAGGCGTCGGCTATGCCGACACGCCGGGCATCTGGTCCGACGAACAGGTCGAAGGCTGGAAGCAGATCACGCAGGCCGTGCATGTGGCCGGCGGGCGCATCGTGCTGCAACTCTGGCACGTCGGCCGGATCTCCGATCCGATGTTCCTGAACGGCGACCTGCCGGTCGCGCCGAGCGCGATCGCCGCGGGCGGCCACGTGAGCCTCGTGCGTCCGCCGCGCCCGTTCGTGACGCCGCGCGCCCTCGAACTCGACGAAATTCCGGGCATCGTCGCCGCGTACCGCAAGGGCGCCGAGAATGCGAAGGCAGCGGGCTTCGACGGCGTGGAAATTCACGGCGCGAACGGCTACCTGCTCGACCAGTTCCTGCAGGACAGCACCAATCGCCGCACCGATGCGTACGGCGGCCCGGTCGAGAATCGCGCGCGCCTGCTGCTCGAAGTGGTCGACGCGGCGATCGACGTGTGGGGTGCCGGCCGCGTCGGCGTGCATCTCGCACCGCGCGGCGACGCGCATACGATGGGCGACTCCGATCCGGCGGCCACGTTCGGTTACGTCGCGCGCGAACTCGGTCGCCGCAAGATCGCGTTCATCTTCACGCGCGAATCGTATTCGGGCGACCAGTTGAGCCCGCGCCTGAAGGAAGCATTCGGCGGCCCGCTGATCGCGAACGAGCAGTTCACGCTCGACACCGCGCAGGCCGCGCTCGCGAACGGCAGCGCCGACGCGATCGCCTGGGGCAAGCTGTTCATCGCGAACCCGGACCTGCCGCGCCGCCTCGAAATCGGCGCGCCGCTCAACAAGCCGGTGCCGGAGACGTTCTACGCGGAAGGCGAAACGGGCTACACCGACTACCCGGCGCTGAGCGACGCGGCCTGACGGTAGAACGGCGCGGGTTCAGGCGCGCACGTCGGCACGCATGAACACGCGCTGCGTTTCGTCGAGACCGAGCGCGACGTGGTGCGCGCGGATCGCGCGCAGCGCGTCGTCGAGAGATGCGTCGTCGATGATGTGAAAACCGAGGCGCGCGTAATAAGGGGCGTTCCACGGCGCGTCGCGGAACGTCGACAGCACGACCTCAACGATGCCGTCTTGCGCGGCGCGCGTCATGATCCGCTCGATCAGGCGCGCGCCGATCCGCTGCCCCGCATGCGACGGCGCGACATCCAGTTCCTCCAGATACAGCCGCTGCGCATCGAGCAGCCGGTAGAACGCGAACCCGACGCACGTGCCTTGCGAATCGACCGCGACGTACGCGCGACCGTCGTCGATCCGCATGAGCACGGCAGCCGCATCGGTCGGCTCGCCGTCGGCGATGTCGGCCATGCCGACCTCGCGAAACCGCTGCGCGGCGGCCACTTCCACGGCGGCCATCGCGGCCGCGTCTTCCCGCGTGGCGGGGCGAATCAGGATCGATGCAGGCATGACGGCAATTCGGGCAGGCAGTCCGGGACGGCCGTCACTATAATCGAAACCTCATACGTATCGTTTGTTTCGAACGCCCGATCCACGGGGTTCGCCAGCCGCGGCAGCCCCGGCGACCCGCCGCCCGCTAACAGCGAAACGCCTTGCGCCAGACGCCCTGCTCCGGCGTGTGAGCGTTGCATTCGATCAGCGCGCGCACCAGCGTCCAGTCGTCGTCATCGCAGAAATCGAGCAGCATCGCGCCGTACGGGCCGCGCTGTTCGCGCAAGCGCTCGGCCAGTCGCGCATGAATGCCCGGCACGCGGCCATCGCCGTGTGCGACCACCGACGGATTCGCGCCCATCCCCGTTCCGCTGCAGAAATTGAGCGCCCAGCGGCCGCTGTCCGGCAGCGGCAGATGCGTCAGCAACGCGTCGATCGCACGCCACTTCCATGCGATCGATGCGGCCACCGGCACGCGATACTCGTCCTGGATCACGAACGCGCCGTCCGGATGGTCGATCGTGAACGTCGCGTTGTCGGGCCACGCGGTCAGGTCGATGCCGAGCGGCCGGCCGCTGCGAAAGCGCCGCAACAGCACGACCGCGCCGCGCACGTCGCCGAGCGTCGGCAGCGTGCCGCCGGCATGCCAGCGCAGCCGCGGATGCCGCGCGCGATGCGCGTCGAACGTCGCATCGAAACCGCGCGTGCACGCATGCGCCGGCCATTCGTCCTTCACCGACATCACGATGCATTCGCGCGGATGCGCATCGAGAAAGCGCGTACAGGTTGCCAGCACGTCGTCGAACGTCATGCCGAGCGCGATGCCGCCGTGATGGATGTCGAACGCATCGCGCACGTGCCGGCAGCGGATGTCGAGCAGCCGCACGCCATGCGCGAGCTGCGCCTCGAGCGGCGCGCGCTGCGTGCGCACGAGCAAATCGTCGACCGTATACGCACAGGTGTCATGGCTGCCCGGTAGGGTCAGCGTATGCAGCGGCCGCGCGTCGTCGAGCGCCGACATCCAGTCGGCAGGCGGCACGCACGTATCGTGGCTCGAAGGGATCATGAATCGATGAATGACAAGGAAAGAAAACCGTGGGTCACGGCGTCGGATGTCGCGGCGCGGGCCGGCGTCTCACGCTCCGCAGTGTCGCGCGCGTTCTCGCCGACGGCAAGCATCGCGCCGCAAACACGCGAACGCGTGATGGTCGCCGCGCGGGCGCTGGGCTACCAGGTCAACCTGATCGCGCGCGACATGATCACGCAGCGCAGCAGCATGATCGGCGTCGTGACGGCCGGATTCGAGAACCCGTTTCGCGCGCGGCTGCTGTCGGACCTGATGGCCGCGCTCGGGCAGCGCGCGCTCACGCCGCTCGTGACCAATGCGGAAGACCCGCGCCAGATCCGGCAATCGCTCGAACAACTGCTCAGCTATCGGATCGCGGGCCTCGTGATGACGTCCGCGTCGCCGCCGCTGTCGGTCGCGCAGCAGTATCTCGAACACCGGATTCCGGTCGTGATGATCAACCGCGAAGCGAACCTGCCGGGCGCGGACGTGGTCGTCAGCGACAACGCGGCGGGCGCGGTCCACGCCGCGCAGCGGCTCGTGCGGGCCGGCGCGCGCCGGCTCGCGTTCGTCGGGCCGCGCGGCACGAGCTACAGCGCGCGGTCGCGCGCCGCGGCGTTCGAACAGGCGCTCGCGCAACGCGACGCATTCGACGCGACGCTCGTCCGCGTGCTCGACACGCCGTCCGACACCCACGCCGGCGGAATCGACGCGGCGCGGCAACTGTTCGCGACGGGCGAGCGGCCCGACGGCGTGTTCTGCTCGTCCGACCTGCTCGCGCTCGGCGTGATCGACGTCGCACGCCGAGAATTCGGCTTGCGCGTACCGGACGACCTGCGCGTGATCGGCTTCGACGACATCCCCGCCGCCGAATACGACGCCTATCGGCTGACGACACTGCGGCAGGACACGCGCGGCCTCGCCCTCGCGGCGATCGACCTGCTTGCGGACCGGCTGCAGACGTTCGACGGCCCGTCGCGCACGCGCGTCGTGCCGGTCACGCAGGTGGTGCGAAACAGCTGCGCGTGACGACGCAGGACCGGGCGCGGTCACCCCGCGCGTCACTTCAATCCGCCCGCGAACCCGCGCAACAGGTAGCGCTGCACGTAACCGGCCACGGCGAGCGTGGGCAGCGACGCCATCAGCCCCGCGCTCATCAGGTCGCCCCAGTCGATCCCGTTCTCCGTCACGTAGCCGGCGATCGCGAGCGGCAGCGTGAAGCGGCTCGGCGTCGACACGAACAGCAGCGCGATCAGGAATTCGTTCCAGGCCGCGATGAACACGAAGATCGCGGTCGCGATCAGCCCCGGCGCGCACAGCGGCAGCACGATCTGCACGAGCCGCCGCGCGAGCCCCGCGCCGTCGATGCACGCCGCCTCTTCGTACTCGATCGGGACGTCGCGCACGAACGCGAGCAGCATCCAGATCGCCATCGGCAATGCATAGATCTGATACGCGAGCATCAGGCCGAGCGTCGAATCGAGCAGGTGCAGCCGCTTCGCGAGCGCGAACAGCGGCACCGCGATCGTGATCGGCGGCATCAGCTTCAACGCCAGCACGAGCACCAGGAACAGCAGGTCGAGCCGCGCCGGAAACCGCAGCCGCACGAGCGCATACGCGGCCGGAAACGCGAGCGCCAGTGCGAGCAGCGTCGTGCCGAAGCCGACCAGCAGCGAATTGAACAGCGGCGCGCCGATACCGTTCGACCACACCGACGCAAAATGCTCGACGGTCGGCGCGGCCGGCCAGATCCGCAACGGATGATCGAGGCGTTCGAGCGTCGGCATGAAGGCCGCGCCGGCCATCCACAGGCACGGCAGCAGCAACAGTGCGAGCGCGACGATGCGCAGCGCCCACGGCACCGTTTGACCGAATGCGGCGCGCGTTCGGGCGCGCGGGATACCCGTCGATCGCGTCGTCATGCGCGCCGCTTGCGAACCGTCTGCCATACGTACCCCGAGACCAGCAGCGCGGACGCCGCGAGCATCAGCACCGACGCGGCACTCGCCGGCCCGACGTTGAAGAAGCGGAAGCCCGTGTCGTAGATATAGGTCGACAGCGTCTGCGTCGCGTTGCCGGGGCCGCCGCCCGTCAGCGCATAGACCTTGTCGAACAGCTTGAACGTGTCGATCGAGCGCAGCAGCAGCGCAAGGCCGATCTGCGGCGCGGCGAGCGGCAGCGTGATGTCGCGCAGGCACTGCCACTCGCTCGCGCCGTCGGTGCGCGCGGCTTCGTACAGTTCCTGCGGAATCGACTGCAGCCCGGCCAGCACGATCAGGAACGCCATCGGCGTCCACTGCCAGACGTCGACGAGCGCGAGCGACCACAGCGCGAGATGCGGATCGGACAGCCAGCGCACGCCTTCGATGCCGAACGCCGCGAGCAGCGCATTGAGGAAGCCGTCGAAGTTCAGCCAGTTGCGCCAGATCGCCGAGCACACGAGCGTGGACAGCATCATCGGCAGGATCGCGAGCGGCAATGCGATGCGTCGGCCCGGAAACGCGCGCACGAACAACAGCGCGAGACCGAAGCCGAGCGCGACTTCGGCGAGCGACGCGACGATCGTGAAGCGCAACGTGTTGCCGAAGCCGGCCGCGAACGCGTCGTCGCCGAGCACCGCGCGATAGTTCGCGAGCCCCGCGAACGCGCGGCGGCCGGCCGAGTAGTCGACCCGGCAGAACGAGTCGATCAGCACCTGCGCGACCGGATACAGCGCGAGCGCGGCGAGCACCAACAGCGCGGGCCCGAGCAGCGCGACGAACGGCAGGCTGCGGCCGAACGCTTTCATGCGCGAGCTCCGGCCAGCGGATCGACGTGAGCCGTCACTTGCCGGCCGCGGCCGTCGCCTGCGCGATCTTCTGCTGCGCCTGGCGCAGCGCGGCGTCGGGCGCGGCCTGCCCCGTCAGCGCGAGCTGCAACTGATCGCCGAGAATGCTCTCGACCTGCTGCCAGTCCTTCACACGCGGCCGCGCACGGCCGGCCTCGAGCGCCTTCAGTTGATCCGGATACCAGCGGTACTGGCGCACCAGCGCCGGATCGTTGAACACGCTGCGGCGGGTCGGCGGAATGCCGATGCCGGCGAGGCGCGTCTGCGTGTCGCGCGCGGTGAGGTACGCGAGAAAATCCTGCGCGAGCTTCGCGTGCGGCGCGTCCTTCGGAATGCCCATCTGCCAGATGCCGAGCATCGGCGCCGGGCCCGCGGTCTGCCCCGGCGGCGGCTGCAGCGCGATCTGCCCGACCACGCGCGACTGCTTCGCGTCGTCGAGCGCCGGCACCCACGCCGGCCACACCTCGATCGACTGCGCGGCCGTGCCGCGTTGCAGCGCGTCGCGCACTTCCGCCGCGCCGTACACGTCGACGTCCTTCGGCGCGAACGCCTTCAGCGCGAGGAACGTCTTCAGCGCGGCCTGCGCTTCGCGCGAATCGATCGTCACGTTGCCGGCGTGGTCGAACACGTCGCCGCCGTACGCCCACAGGATCGGCAGGAAGCCCGTGACGACCGGGTTGCCCTTCGTGCCGCGGAACACGACACCCGACACGCTCTTGTCCACGCCGCCGACGGTCTGCGCGATCTTCAGCACGTCGTCCCAGTTGCGCGGCGGTTGCAGCTTGTACTTCGCGAGCAGGTCCTTGCGGTACGCGAACATCTCGACGTTGCCGACGATCGGCAGCGCGTACAGCGCACCGGCCGCATTGCGGCCGAGCGCGACGGCGGACGGCACGAGATCGGCGTCCGCGAGCGACGCGGGCAGCGGCTTCAGCCAGCCGTTGCCGATGAATTCCGGCGCCCACGTGTCGTCCATCATCACGAGGTCGTACGCGCCGGTGCCTTCGCGCATCGACAGCTTGAGCTTCTGGTACAGGTTCGCGTTCGGCAGCTTGAGCAGCTCGATCTCGGTGCCCGGATGCAGCTTGTTGAAGCCGGCGACGGCGTCGGCCAGCCCCTTGCCGTAGATGTCGTCGCGGCCCGCGATGACGAGATCCGCCGCGAAGGCGTGCGTGGCGGCAACGGATAGCGCAACGGCGGCGGACAGCGCGCGCAGGCGGCTCAGCAGGGTCATGTGGTCTCTCTCGATCGGCGTATGGAGCGGAACAATCATGCGTTGCACACGTGTGCAACGCCGGCGACGGGTCAAGTCGCCTGAAGCGTCGCCATTGTTCACGCAGACCGTGAAGGTATTGTGGCAAGCCGCAAGCCGGGCAACCTGACGCGCGGATGCCGTCGATCCGGGTCCATTCAGTCAAGCATACGGACGATTTTTTTCAAGCATGGCTTTCCATCGATCGCCCGATGCCGCCCCATGCCCGTGAAGACCGCACGGCGGCACGCGACCGGCGTGCCGCCGCCCGCCGTTCGAGGTCAAAAGTTCACACGAATCCCTGCCATCACCGCCAGCTGCCGGCTCGAATTGCTGTTCGCGAGCACCGGAATCTGCGCATAGTTGACCGCGTTGCCGTCCGCGTCGGTGCCGAGCCCCGTGCCGCTCGCGACCTGGCCGATCGCAACCGCATAGAGTGCGGTGCGCTTCGACAGGCTGTAGTTCGCGCCGACGTTCACCTGGTGGAACCGCGTCGTGCCGCGCCCGTCCGTATGCGCGGCGTTGAAGATGTACGCGACGCCGCCTTGCAGCGCCGGCGTGAACATGTATGTGACGTTCAGCTCGCCGATGTCGAACGTGAACGCCTGCGTGCGCGGCTGCGCGTCGGTCGAGAAATAGCGGCTGTCGCCGAGCCGCGTGTGCGTATAGGTCAGCGCGACCGTCGCCGCGCCGAGCGTGACCGACCCGCCTGCGCCGAACGCGCGCATCGAGCCGGCATCCTGCAGCAGGCAGTACATCGCGCCCGGGTTGCTGCACGCGAAATCGCCGATATAGCCGCTCGCGCCGCCGAGCGCCGCGTCGAGCGGCTGGTGCAGGTCGAGGTAGCCGACCGAGAACGCCACCGGCGCCCGCGTGTACGTCGCGGCCACCGCATAGCCGCGCTTCGCGGAAAAATCGCCGGCCTGCCCGCCGAAGCTGAACGTGCCGCCGAACGTGAAGCCGTTGAAATCGGCGCTGGTGAACTTCACCGCGTTGTTGAAGTTGAACGCGGCATTCAGGTTGTCGACGTCGCCGAGATGCGAGCCGTACGGCGTCGCCCAGTTGTTGCTCGATACGTACGCGCCGAGCATGTCGGTGTACGAGTCGTACTGGCGGCCGAGGCCGAGCGTGCCGATTCCGTCCTGGCGCAGCCCGACCCATGCCTGCCGGCTGAATGCGGTGCCGCCCTGCAGCGCCTGCCCGTTCGCGGACAGGAACTGCTGCTCGAGTGTAAACACCGCATCGAGGCCGCCGCCGAGCGGCTCGGCGCCCTGGAAGCCGAAGCGGGACGGCACGAGGTTGCCGCCGCCCATCTGCCAGGCATGGCCGCCGCCCGTGCTGCCGTCGGCGCGTGTGAACTGCTGGTTCGTCGAATAGATGATGCCGGTGTCCACGGTGCCGTACAGCGTCACGCTCCCCGAAGTCTGCGCGTGTGCGTGCAGGCAGCCCAGCATGGCCGCGGCTGCGGTCAGTCGTCGTCCGTTCTTCATGTCCCGCCCCTCTGTGATCATCGATTCGCAGTGCGAACCGATGGTGTTTTCGATATGGGTGACAGGACTTTATCCAGCGAAAATTCCGGACCTCTATCGCAAATCGGCAAACGGTGGGGGGGGCGACCCGCGACGACGCCGGGCGGCGCCGTCGCGATGCGCGTGCGTCATTCGGGACGCGTGGTCTGGGAAGGCAGCTCGCCGAACAGGTCGCGATACTCGCGCGCGAAATAGCCGAGGTGCGTGAAACCCCAGCTCGCGGCGGCTTCGCCGACGCCGAGTTGCTGCGCCGACGTCGTGCGCAGCAGGCGACGCACCGCGTTCAGCCGGATCGTGCGCAGGTAGCCGACCGGCGTGACGTCGGCCACGCGCTGGAAACTCGTTTGCAGCGTGCGGCGGCTGCAGCGCAGCGCGCGACACAGTTCGAGCACGGTGACGGGTTCTTCGGGCCGGTCGCGCAGATGCTTCTCGCAGCGGCTGACGATATCGCTGTAGGTGGCGTGCGTGATGTCGCGGCGCTCGACGCCGATACCCTGTTCGAGCGCATCGAGGAACATGCCGAGCATCGCGTCGCGAAACATCTTGCGGGTCGCCGCGTATTCGAGGCAGCCCGGGTTGCGCTGGGCCTCGTCGATCAGCGCCGACAGCCGCACGCCGAGCGCGACGCCCTGCGCGTCGGACAGCCGCGTCACGTGCCGCAGCCGGCGCGCGCCGGCCGCGCCGAATTCGGCTTCGCACAGCTCGTCGACCATGTCGGACGCCGCGCTGATCCCGACGAGCCCCATCCCTTCCGGCGTGTGGAATTCGAAATCCTCGCCGGCGCGCAGCGCGAGCAGCGCATAGCCGTCGACCGGCTGGCCCTGGAACGTGCCCGCGAGCGGCACGGACAGCGGCACCGCGAGCGACGTGCGCGCGACCGGTGCGAGCCCGGTTTGCGCGACGCGCCGGTTGGTCGTTTCGCGGAAGAAGTGGAAATCGTCGTACAGCACCTGCGTGACGGTGCCCTTGAAGCGGCCCGGCGTCATCTGACGGTAAACCTGATGCCAGCCCGCGATCGCGAGCCCGTGATCGTGCACGTCTTCGTGTGAGCGTGACTGGAACAGCATCGGCATCTCCGGTAAAACCCTGATTCCTGGATGCGGCCGCCGGGTTTGCGCGGCACGCATCGCCACAGCTTACCCTCGCAAAATCCCGTGTAGTGCGGTTTCGAACGCAAGACAGGCCGCCGACAGCGCGGCGGCCTGCTCGTCGATCAGCCTGACGTAGCGGCGAAACGACGGCATCCGGTTCACGATCTCGCTGCCGCCGAACGGCACGACCGCGAGCGTCCAGCGGCCGTTGCGGGCAACGCCGCCGTGTGCGTCGATGACGCAGTCGGTCAGGTGCAGCGGCCGCAGCGCGTCGGCCAGCGACGGCTCGGCGAGCAGCGCGGCCAGCGTGTCGATGAAGACCCGGTCGCATCCGGGTCCGGGCACCGCATCGACGCCCGTGCGGCGCAGCCAGCCGGTCTGCCGCACGCGCGCGCGGCCCCGCGCGGCCGGGCCGTTGGCGGCTACCGTCACCTTCACGCTGACCGTATGCATCAGGAACTGGCGCTCGACGCGCTCGTCGACGCTCACATGCACGCCGTTCGGCAGCCGCGCCGTGGCGCCGCCCACATCCGTATCGCGCACGGCCCGCAGGTCGGCGAGCACGCGCGCGGCGATCGCGCCGGGCCGATGGCCGGGCGGCGGCGCATCGGGCGCCGCGCGCCGCGGGGCAAGCGCGGCCTTCACGACGCGACGTGCTCGTTGCGCAGCACGTCCTCGACCGGCACCGGCCTGAACGGATGCCGGCGCTGCACGACGAGCGTCCAGAACAGCGCGTACAGCGCGGTGAGCCCGAGCATCGCGCCGAACGGCACGTAGATGTCGCGCGGGTTCATGCCGGGCGGCGTGATGTACCAGATCGCGAGCACGATGCCGACGCTCGACACGATCTGCGGCAGCGGGAACAGCGGCGAACGGTACGGCCGCGGCAGGTCCGGGCGGCGGATGCGCAGCATCACGACCGACGCGGTGACGAGCAGGTACGCGGTGCCCCACGCGCAGGTCGCGGCGAGCACGAGATGCAGGATGCTGTCGAGATTGCCGTTGATCAGCCACGCATGGAAGATCGGCACGATCGCCGCCGCGACGATGCCGACCACCGGCGTCTTGAAACGCGGATGCAGGTACGCGAAGCAGCGCGGCAACGCGCCGTCGATCGCCATCCCGTACAGGATGCGCGGCAGCCCGGCCATCAGCGTGTTGATCGTCGCGGCGCCCGCGCACAGGAACGCGATGCCGAACCACACGCGGCCGAACGGCCCGAGCACCTGCAGCGCGAACGCGGGAATTGCGCCCGGCGTGTCGAGCAGGTGCGTGAGGCCGTCGGGGCTCACCGGCACGTTCGCGACCTGGCGGCGGATCGCCGCGCCGTACAGGAACATGCAGATCGCGACGCCGACGAGGCCGAGCGCCATCGCGCGCGGAATCGTGCGGCCCGGCGCCTTCATTTCCGGCGCGAGCGGCGTGACGAACTCGCAGCCGACGAACATGAACATCGCCATCCCGACCAGCGACAGCACGGCCGGAATCGACGTGCCGACTTCCGAGCCGCCGAACCAGCCGTCGAGATGCACGGCCGGCGCGGCCGCGAGCCCGAGGATCCCGAAGATCATCAGCGACAGCCACATGCCGGCCGTCAGCACGATCTCGAGCTTGCTGAACACCTTGATGCCGATGATGTTGGTGATCGCGAACGTGACCACGAGGCCGACGCCGACGAGCCACGAGCTGTTGTGCTGCTCGAACGCGGCGTTCAGCGATTCGAAATTCACGAGCGCCATGATGCCGCTCAGGATCGTCTCCGCCGTGCCGGCGAACACGTGCACGAGGAAATACGCGGAAATCGTGCCGGTGATCGCCCAGAAGCGGCCGAGCCCGCACGACAGGTAATCGTAAACCGAGCCGGCCGTCGGCAGCATCGCGGCGGCTTCTGAGAACGTGGTGGCCTGCGCCTGCATCATCACGAACGCGATGATCATCGCGACCGCGAACGCCCAGCCGCCCATCCCGAAGCCCGACGTCGCGGTGAGGATCACCGGGCTCGCCATGATGAGCCCGACGGCGCTCGCCAGCGCGGTCGGAAAACCGACCGCCCCCGCCTTCAACGCGGTGCCGCCGCCCGCTTCAGCCGGCGAGCCGCCAGGCGTATCGCCCGCGGCGCCGGTCACTCCTGACCATCCCGACATCGTTGTCTCCTTCGTAGGTTGGCCCGAACCGGCGCTTCGTCAGCGGCCGGGGGCCAGATGCTCTGCGGTCGGCCCCGGTCGGCGCTTCAGCGCTTCGATCCCGGGCCCCTGTCGATCACGGCGTGATCCGATGTCGAAAAAATACGCAGGCAAAATAATCCGGTCATAGCGCAAATCGGCAAACCCGCGACGGCGTTCCCCCCTTCCGCCGCGGATTGGCCGTCGTGCGATCACGCCGTTACGCGAACGGCACGGCCTCGAAGCCGGCCGCGAGCGCGTCGACGATCCGGTCGAGCTGTTCGCGCTGGATCACGAGCGGCGGCGACAGGATGATCTTCGTGCCGACCGGGCGCACCAGCACGCCGTTCTCGCGCGCGACTTCCGCGACCGCGTTCGCATAGCCCGACAGCGGATCGATCGGCTCGCGCGTGTCCTTGTTCGCGACGAGGTCGAGCGCGAGCATCAGCCCCTTGCCGCGCACCTCGCCGACCGCCGCGAAGCGCTCCGCGAACGGCTGCAGCGCTTCGAGCAGATACGCACCCTGCTTCGCCGCATTTGCCGGCAGGTCCTCCTTCACGACGATGTCGAGGCTCGCGATCGCGGCCGCGCATGCGACCGGATGGCCGGCGTACGTGTAGCCGTGCATGATCGCCCCGCCGAAATCGGCATTCGCGGCGAACGCATCCTCGATCCGCGCGTTCACGACCGTCGCGCCGAGCGGCACGTAGCCCGACGAAATGCCCTTCGCCAGACACATGATGTCCGGGCGCACGCCCCAGCCGCGACTGCCGAACAGGCAGCCGCTGCGGCCGAAGCCCGTCACGACTTCGTCGGCGATCAGCAGCACGCCGTAACGGTCGCACACCTCGCGCACCAGCGGCCAGTAGTTGGCCGGCGGCACGATCACGCCGCCCGCGCCCTGGATCGGCTCCGCGATGAACGCGGCGACCGTGTCGGGACTCTGGAACTGAATCTCGCGCTCCAGCATTTCCGCGCAGATCCGGCCGAGTTCCTCCGGGTCCTGCGTGAACGGGTTGCGGTACAGCCACGGCGTCTCGACGTGGAAGCAGCCGGGCAGGTTCGGCTCGTAGTTGCGGCGGAACACCGTGTTGCCGTTCACCGACGCGCCGCCGAAGTGCGTGCCGTGATAACCCTGTTTCAGCGAGATGAACTTCGTGCGATCGGCCTGGCCGCGCACCTTCCAGTACTGGCGCGCGATCTTCAGCGCGGTCTCGATCGCATCGGAGCCGCCCGAGCTGTACAGCACGCGGCGCATCCCTTCCGGTTCGAGCAGGTCGATCACCTTCTTCGACAACTCCTCGGCGCGCGGATGCGAAATGCCGTCGAACAGCTGGAAGTATTCGAGTTCGTCGAGCTGGCGCACGATCGCGTCCTTCACTTCCTGGCGGTTGTGACCGACGTTCACGTTCCACAGGCCCGCGACGCCGTCGACGAGCTTGCGCCCCGCCTCGTCGAACACGTAGCAGCCGTCGCCGCGCACGATGCGGATCGGCTTGCGCTGTTTCATCTCGTTCGGGTGCAGCATCGGGTGCCAGAATTTCGCTTCGTTGTAGCTCATTGCAGTCTCCACTGTCGGATCGTTGAATCGGGTTCGAGCGTCGCGCGTCAGTGCGCGATGCAGACGGATTTGGTTTCGGTGAAGCCTTCGATCGCGTACTGGCCGAATTCGCGACCGATGCCCGATTGCTTGTAGCCGCCGAACGGCATCGACGGATCGAGCGGAATATGGCAGTTCACCCACACCGTGCCGGCCTCGATCTGCGGCACGAGGTTCATCACACGTTTCAGGTCGTTGCTCCAGACGCTCGCGGCGAGGCCGTACGGCGACGCGTTCGCGAGGCGCACCGCGTCGGCCGCGTCGTCGAACGGCACGACCACGATCACCGGGCCGAACACCTCGTCGCGCACGATCGCGCTGTCCGGATGCGGATCGGCGATCACGGCCGGCTTCACGTAATAGCCGGGCAGATCGTCGGCCGGCGTGCCGCCCGCGAGGAACGTGAGGCCCGCACGGCGCGCGCCTTCGATGTGCTGGACGACCTTGTCGCGATGGTGCGCGGACACGAGCGGGTTGATCTGCGCGGTGGTGTCGAGGCCCGCGCCGAGCTTCATCGACCGCGCGACGCCCGCGAGGCCGTCCGCGAGTTGCGCGAACTTGCTGCGATGCACATAGATGCGCGACGCGGCCGCGCACACCTGCCCCTGGTTGAAGAACGCGCCGGCGGCGACGCCGTCGAGCGCCTGCGCGACGTCGACGTCGTCGAGCATCACGATCGGGTTCTTGCCGCCGAGCTCCAGCGAGAAGCGCGTCATGTTCTGCACGGCCGCCGCGCCGACCAGCTTGCCGGTCGCGGTCGAGCCCGTGAACGAGATCTTCGCGATCGACGGGTGGCTGGCGAGCGCCGCGCCGCAGACGCGGCCGCCCGTGACGACGTTGAACACGCCGGGCGGCACGCCGGCCTCGCGCGCGAGCTCGGCGAGGCGCAACGCGGTGAGCGGCGTTTCCGGCGACGGCTTCAGCACGATCGTGCAGCCGGCCGCGAGCGCGGGAACCAGCTTCCACACCGCGATCATCAGCGGGAAATTCCACGGCACGATCGCGGCGACCACGCCGACCGGCTCCTTGCGCGTATAGGCCGTATAGCGCGCGCCGGGCGGAAACGGGATCGACACGTCGAGCGTCTGGCCGGTGATCTTGGTCGCCCAGCCGGCCATGTAGCGCACGTATTCGACGCTCGCGCCGACTTCGATCGCACGCGACACGTGAATCGACTTGCCCTGGTTCAGCGTTTCGAGCTGCGCGAGCGTTTCGGCGTCGGCTTCGATCAGGTCCGCGAGTTTCAGCAGGATGCGTTCGCGGTCGGCCGGCCGCAGCCCGCTCCACACGCGCGCGTCGAACGCTTGTCTGGCGCTGGCGACCGCGCGGTCGACGTCGTGTGCGTCGGCGTCCGCGACGGTGGCGAGCCGCTCGCCCGTCGCGGGGTCGTACACGTCGAGCCGCGCGGCCGCGTGCGCGGGCTGCATGGCGCCGTCGATGAAGAGGCCGAAATCGCGCGCAACGAAGGTGCGCACGGTGTCGCTGACGGCGACGAAGTTCGTGTTGCTCATGGGCGTCTCGTTGATTGTCGTGGCTGGACCGCGTGCGGGCGAGGCACGCGGGCGTCGGACCACTGTATCGACGAGGAATCGCGCCCGGTGAGCGCAAATTGGCAGCGCGTGGCGCGCGGTAGCGGTTCGAGCCCGCGACGCGGCCCGCGGGCGACGTGCGCGATCCGCCGGGGGCTGCCGTGGTTTGGATGCCGGACCGGGGTCCGGTCATTGAATCGTCAGTTTCTGAAACCGTGCGCCATCGACGCGAGGAAGTCGTACGCCTGGTAGTCCAGCCAATACACGCCGAGCGCAAGCGGGATCAGGAAGTACAGCGAGTCGTAGGTTCCGCTTCTGACCGTCCTGACGATGAAGATCGGCAGCGCGACGCTCAACGCGATGACCAAAATCGAAGCGGCAATGATCGCGACGTCCATGTTCCCGGCCCTTTTCTTGAATTGTTATCGATACGACGAGCGCGCATGGTACTGCACGATCTCGCGGGCCAGCTTGCAGAACGATTACAGGAACAGCGCGCCGACCAGCTCCGTGCGATTCGACACGCCGAGCTTGCGGTACATGCGCATCAGGTGGGTCTTGATCGTCGGTTGTCCGAGCGCGAGATCGCGCGCGATTTCCTTGTTCGAGCAACCGTCGCGCACGAGCCGCGCGATCTGCTCCTCGCGGTAGGTCAGCCGTTCCTCGCAACCGATCCGGTGGATCCCGCGCCGGGCGCGCAGCAGCGGGCTCAGCGCGGCTTCGGCGACAGGCTGCAGCCGCGCGAGTGCGTCGATCTCGCCGGGTGCGAAGCGTCCTGCCGTACCGTTGCCGTTGCGATTCGCGTCGCCCATGCCGAAGCGCAGCAGCGAAAACGCGCCGACCGTGCGGCCCGCGTCGCGCAGCCAGATCTCGACGACGTCGGCCACGTCGTGCCGCCGCAGAAAACGGGTCCAGTACGCGGATGCGTCACGTCGCTCGTCAGGCAATTGGGACGCGAGCGTGACGACCGCGCGGTCGCCCGCCGCGCAGCGCGACGGGTGCAGCGGATCGAGCATCCGGTAGCGGGCGACATAGGTGCGGTGCATCGATTCCGGCATCCCGAACAGCTCGAAATCGGCCGGTTCGCCGCTCTGGTCGAGCCGGTAGAACACGATCGCCGACGGGCTCGCGAACGCATCGAACGCGTCCACGCACGCGCGCAGCGCGCGTGGCCAGTCGGCGGGAGCGTGGTCGGCGGGAACGGATGAGGTCGGCATCGGAAATCGGCTGGGTGGCGAACGCGTCGAATTTCAACGTCCGGGCCAGCCTACCGGCGCCGAAAAGCGCCGGTGAGCACAAATCGGCAAATCGTCCCGGGCCGGCCAGGTGGCTGGTTCAACCGGTTCAGCCGGGACGATGCCGGCGCGCGACGGTGCGCGCGCCTGGCTTCAGCGTGCGTTCGCGGCGAACGTGTCGCAGGCGCTCACCTCGCCCGACTCCATCCCGCGCCGCAGCCAGTACACGCGCTGCTCGCTGGTGCCGTGCGTGAAGCTTTCGGGCACGACGTAGCCCTGCCCTTGCTGCTGCAGCCGGTCGTCGCCGATCGCCGCGGCGGCCTTCAGCCCCTGCTCGAAATCGCCGGGTTCCATCAGCCGCTGGTTCGCGCGCTGCGCGTTGTTCGCCCACACGCCGGCAAAGCAGTCGGCCTGCAGCTCCATCCGCACCGACAGCGCATTCGCGCGCGCCTGGCTCGAGCGCCGGCGCGCGGCGTCGACCTTGTCGGCAATACCGAGCAGGTTCTGCACGTGATGGCCGACTTCGTGTGCGATCACGTAGGCCTGCGCAAAGTCGCCGCCGGCGCCGAAACGCTTGCGCAGTTCGTCGTAGAAGCCGAGATCGATGTACACGTTGCGGTCGCCCGGGCAGTAGAACGGCCCCATCGCGGTCTGGCCGGTGCCGCACGCGGTCGGCGTCGAGTTCGTGAACATCACGAGCTTCGGCGGTTCGTACTGCGCATGCAGCTGCGTGTTGAACACGCCCGTCCACGTGCGTTCGATGTTGCCGAGCACCTTGCGCGTGAACACCGCGCCGGCGTCGTTCGCCGGTACGCCCTGGTGCTGGGTCGGCGCGGGCTGCGCCTGCTGCTGGCGGCCCTGCAGCGCCGACGCACCTTCGAGCACGACGCGCGGGTCGATTCCGAAGAAATACGAGGCAGCCAGCGCGATCACGATCGTGCCGATGCCGATCGTCGCGCGCCCGCCGCCGAACCCGCCGGCGCCGCGTCGATCCTCGACGTTCGTGCTTTCCCTTTCGTCGTCCAGCCTCATTGCCGGCCCCTCCCTGTTCTTTTGTCGATGGTCCGATCGCGCCAGCGCGCAACCGGGCGATACGCCGTGGCGACACGCTCCGTCGGCAGACGCGATACCTGCGCATCGGACGCCCGCTCGCGCCATTGCCGGCCGCGCCATTCGTACGACGGAATCGGCGGCCGACGCGCCGCCCGTCGCTGCGCGCCCGCCCGCGCTATTTTGCCGGGCTTTCGTGGCTTATCGCAAAAATGTGGAGGATAGAGCGATTCGGCGTCGGACATCGTCAGCCTTTGCAAAATGGGCCAAGGCCACCGTGCCCGCCACGCCGGCCGTTCGGACGACCCGCGTTCATCCTTTCGGTGGATACCGGCGCGCGCCGGCGCCGCCTAAAGTGGCCGGAACGCCCCCTTTCCGGAGAACGACATGACGCACCCGCCCCCCCGCACGATCGCCATTACCGGCGCCGGCACCGGCATCGGCGCCGCCTGCGCGCGCCGCTTCGCCCGCCGCGGCGACCGCGTCGTGCTGATCGGGCGCCGCCAGGCGCCGCTCGACGCGCTGGCTGCCGAAACGGGGGGCCTCGCGCTGGCCGGCGACGCCGCGAGCGCCGCCGACTGGGCCGGCTTCCTGCCGCGCATCGCCGCACGCTTCGGCCGCGTCGATGCGCTTGTCGCCTGCGCGGGCGGCCACGGCATCGGCCGTGCGGACGAAACCGACGACGCGCAGTGGCGCGCTGCGATGCATGCGAACCTCGACACCGCATTCGTCAGCGCGCGCGCGTGCCTGCCCGACCTGATCGCGCAGCGCGGCAATATCGTGCTGGTCGCGTCGATCGCGGCGCTCGCGGCCGGGCCCGGCGTATGCGGCTACACGGTCGGCAAGCACGCGCTGCTCGGCCTGGCGCGATCGCTCGCGCGCGACTACGGTCCGCACGGCGTGCGGGCGAACGCCGTCTGCCCGGGCTGGGTCCGCACGCCGATGGCCGACGCGGAAATGGAGCCGCTGATGGCCGCGCACGGCGATTCGCTCGACGGTGCGTACGCCCGCGTCAGCGCCGACGTGCCGCTGCGGCGCGCGGCCGATCCCGACGAGATCGCGGCCGTCTGCGCGTTCCTGGCGTCGCCGGACGCGTCGTTCGTGACCGGCGCGACGCTCGTCGCGGACGGCGGCGCGATGGTCGTCGACGTGCCGACGCTCGCGTTCGACCGGCTTTGACGCCACCCGAACGTGCGGCGCGTGCGTACGCGCTTCCGAATCCGTTAACATCGTCCCGATCCGCCGCCTGGCGCGGCACCGCCTCACCGTTCGGAATTCGATGAACATCCGGTTTCTGGAAACCTTCGTCTGGCTCGCGAAGCTGGAAAACTTCCGGCTCACGGCCGAGAAACTGCATACGACGCAGGCTGCCGTGTCGAGCCGCATCGCATCGCTCGAGGAAGCGTTCGACGTGCGCCTGTTCGACCGCAACACGCGCTCGGCCACGCTCACGCCGGCGGGCCGGCGCATGCTGGCCTACGCGGAGCGGATCGTGCGGCTCGATGGGGAAATGCGGCGCGACATCGACGCGGCCAGCGATGCGGGCCTGATCCGGATCGGCGTGATCGAATCGATCGTGCACAGCTGGTTTCCCGCGCTGATGGCGCAACTGCGCGAGCGCTATCCGCGCCTCGACGTCGAGATCACGAGCGACACGACGCTGCATCTGATTCGCCTGCTCAGCACCGACGGCGTCGACCTGATCCTGCAGACCGACCCGGTGCCGGGCCCGGACTTCACGAACCTGCCGCTGTGCGAATTCCCGGTGCGCTGGGCCGCGAGCCCGCGCCTCGGACTCGGCGGCCAGCCGCTCGACGTCGCGCGGCTGGCCGGTTTTCCGATCATCAGCTTCTCGCGCCACTCGGGGCCGCACGCGACGATCGAGCGGCTGTTCGCGGCGGTCGAACGGCCGGCCAGCATCAACTGCATCACGTCGGTCGCGGCGATGATCCGCCTCGTCGCCGACGGCTTCGGCGTGGCCGCGCTGCCGCCGGCGATCATCGGGCGCGAGCTGCACGAAGGCACGCTCGAACTGCTCGACGTCGCGCCCGAATTCCCGCCGCTGCCACTCGTCGCGACTTACCGCAGCCAGGGGCTGCCGGTCGCCGCGCGCATCGCGGAACTCGCGAGCGAAGTGGCGCGCGCGATGGCGGCTGCCGGGAATCTCGCGAAGCCGGCCACCGAGCGCGTCGACGCAACGCTCGTCGATGTAACGCCCGCGCGCAAGGCGACCACGACAAAGACGAACGCACCGACGACAACGAAGCGCACGACGAAGGGGGCTCCGCCTGCCGCGCCCGCCGCAAAACGACGCCCACGCCGCTCATAAGAAAACCTGTTCACCGCGAATTTGTTTTCTTGTTGGACGGGCGCGACCCGTCTTCGGGACACTGCAGTTCCTGCCCCACCGCGTCACGAGGAACCCCGCAATGACCCGCCTTTCCCTTCCGCACGGCCAGCTTTGCGTCTGGACGGATATCGACCCCGCGCACGAAGCCGATTTCAACGCGTGGTACGACCGCGAGCACATGCAGGAGCGTGTCGCGATTCCCGGCTTCACGCATGCGCGACGGTTTCGTGCAACCGACGGCGGCCCGCGCCGATACCTCGCGCTGTACGTGACGGACGCGCTCGACGTGTTCCGCGGCGATGCATACCGGCGCGCGTTCACGCAGCAGACCGCGTGGTCGCTCGCGAACTTCGAGCGCATGACGGGTACGCAGCGGCGCGTCGGCGAGCTGACGATCGAGGCCGGTGACGGTGAAGGCGCGCATCTCGCGCTGTTCGTGCTGGCCCCCGATCGCATCGACGTGCCGCACCTGCGCGCGCGCTTCGACGCCGCGCTGCAGGAACCCGGCATCCATGCCGCACGGCTTTTCCGCACGTCACCGGACCTGTCCGCACCGCTCGGCGCCGCCGCCGCCCGCCCGGCCGCCGATGCGCTGGTGCTGATCGAAGGCAGCGACGCAACGGCCACGCGCCGCGTCGCCGCCACGCTCGCCGGACACGACGACGTGCGCACCTTCGACCTGCTGTGGCGCGCCGCCGCGCCGCTGCCCGTCCAGCGATGCGACGTCGAAGCCGAAACGGCCGCCGCCGCGACCGCTGCCGCCCTGCCTGCCTGAACGCTCGACGCCGCCGCCCACGCCGGCCCGCGCTTCATCCCGTCATCCGTCCCGACCTGCCCGATACCATGAGCACTCTCGTCCAGCCCGCCGCCCACGCGCCCCGCCGTGTCCGCAACAGCCGACTCGCGACCGCGAGCATGATCGGCACGTCGCTCGAGTGGTACGACTTCACGATCTACAACACGCTCGCCGCGCTCGTTTTCAACCATCTGTTCTTCCCGTCGGTCGATCCGCTGGCCGGCACGATCCTCGCGTTCTCGACCTATGCGGTCGGCTACGTGTCGCGCCCGCTCGGCGGCTTCGTATTCGGCAACCTCGGCGACCGCATCGGCCGCCGCGCGGTGCTGATGCTCACGCTCGTGCTGATGGGCGTGACGACCGCGCTGATGGGCGCGCTGCCGACCTACGCGCAGGCCGGCATCCTGAGCCCGATCCTGCTCGTCGCGCTGCGCTTCGTGCAGGGCGTCGCGCTCGGCGGCGAATGGGCCGGCGCGGTATTGCTGTCGGTCGAGCACGGCGACCAGAAACGGCGCGGGCTGTCCGCGTCGTGGACGCAGATCGGCCCGTCGTTCGGCACGCTGCTCGGCACCGGCTGCATCGCGCTCGTCACGCTGTCGACCACGTCCGACACCTTCCTGTCGTGGGGCTGGCGCGTGCCGTTCGCGGCCAGCGCGCTGCTCGTCGTGTTCGGCTTCTGGCTGCGGCGCGGCGTCGACGAAACGCCGCAGTTCGAGCAGCTCGCCGAATCGCATGCGACCGCCGACGTGCCTGTCGCCGACGTGCTGAAGTACCACTGGAAGCGCCTGCTGATCGCGGGCGGCTCGCGCATCGGTTCGGACGTGCTGTATGCGCTGATCGTCGTGTTCACGCTCACCTATGTGACGACCGTGCTGCACCTGTCGCGCCCCGTCGCGCTGACGGCCGTGATGATCGGCACGGCCTGCAATGCGCTCGCGGTGCCGTTCTTCGGCGCGTTGTCGGACCGCTTCGGCCGCCGGCCCGTGTATCTCGCCGGCGCGCTCGCCGGCATCGTGTGGGCGTTCGTGTTCTTCGCGCTGCTCGATTCCGCGCGCCCCGCGGCGATCGTCGCGGCCGTCGCGATCGGCCTCGTGATCCATGCGGTGATGTACGGCCCGCAGGGCGCGTTCGTGACCGAACAGTTCCCGACGCGCGTGCGCTACGCGGGCTCGTCGCTCGCGTACACGCTCGCCGGCATCGTCGGCGGCGGCTTCGCGCCGCTCGTGATCGCCGCGCTGTTCCGGCAGACGGGCACGACGACGGCCGTGTCGCTGTACGTCACCGCCGCGCTCGTCGTCACGTCGATCGCGCTCGTCGCCGCGCGCGAGACCGCGCACCGGCCGCTCGACGACTGAGCGCCGCCACCCGCCGACCATTCATTCGCACTTCAAACGGATAGCCGCATGCCAACCCTGTCGTTCAACGTGATTTCCCTGCACCGCGCGCCGGCCGCCGTCGACGTCGACGTCGAACGCGTCGTGATCGCCGGCTGGGCCGGCCGCGACCCGGCCGCGATCCAGGCGCACATCGACGAACTCGCGGCGCTCGGCGTCGCGCCGCCGTCGACCACGCCGTGCTTCTATCGCGTGTCGTCCGCGCTGCTCACGCAGGCGCCGTCGATCGGCGTGCTCGGCGCGCGCTCGGGCGGCGAGATCGAATGCGTGCTGGTCGACAGCCCGGCCGGCACGCTGGTCACGGTCGGCTCCGATCACACGGATCGCGAAGTCGAAGCGTACGGCGTCGCCGTGTCGAAGCAGGTGTGTGCGAAGCCGCTCGGCCGTGACGCGTGGCGTTATGCGGATGTCGCCGATCACTGGGATGCGCTCGAGATGCGTTCGTGGCTGATTGCGCGCGATGGCGACCGGGTGGCGTACCAGCACGGCGCGGTCAGCGGCCTGCTCGCGCCCGACGTGCTGTGGCAGCGTTTCGACGACCGCCGCACGATGCCCGCGCGCTGCGCGATGTATGGCGGGACCGTCGCCGTGCACGGCGCGATCGCGGCGATGGACGACGGCGACGCATTCGAGATGGAGCTGCACGATCCGGTGCTCGGGCGCAGTCTCACGCATCGCTATGCGGTCGAGGTGTTGCCGGTCGTGGCTTGACGGGAACGGGAAACTGCACGGCATACGGAGGCGACGGCGTTCAGTCGCCGTGCCAGCCCTACCGGTACGGCTGAAAGCAGTGATAGTCGGGAAAGTTGAACTGCGAGTTGTCGCAATACAGCACGCCGGCCAGATCCGTACACCCGCTCAATGCGAACATGATTGCGCCCGCAACCGACGCTTTCCATCCGAAATGCACCATCTCGCCCCCGTTTTCGCCCTATCGGTGTTGACCGACATGATGCGCATCCGACGCACGCGGGTATGTGGAGAATTGTGGTCCGGGGGCTTCATCGGTTCGCCGTGGTGCGTTTCCATGCCCGGGCGCTGCCCGTGCTACCCACCGTTGCTCACCCGAGACACCCGAGCCCCGCCAGCGTCGCCTCCACCGCCGTATCAAGCGGCGTCACCGGCTCGCGGCCGAGCACCGCGGTCACGCGCGCGTTGTCCATCCGGATCGGTTCGCGCCACAGGTAACGCATCTCGAGCAATTCGCGCAGTGTCGTGACGAACGGCGCGGCCGCCCACACGAGCCACCACGGGAAATCGCGCAGCGCCGGCCGCATGCCGTGCCGCTGCGCGACGCGTTGCACGGCCTGCGCCATCTGCAGGCCGTCTTCATCCCAATGCCCGCCCAGATGAAAGCGCGCGAACGGCTCCAGCATCTCGCGCCGCTCGATCAGCTCGACCATCACGCGCGCCACGTCCGGCACATACGACCATTGATGGCCGACGCCGCGGCCCGGCACGCTGATGGCCGCGACGGGCCGCCCCGGCTTGACCAACCCCTGCGAAAACCAGCTGTTGCCGAGCTGCGGCCCGAAAAAATCGCCGGCGCGCACGACGATCGCCCGCACGCCGTGCACACTGGCGTCCTGCAGCCGCCGCTCCAGTTCGACGCGGATCGCGCCCTTGCGGGTCGCCGGATGCTGCGGCGCGTCTTCCCGCAGCACCGGAAACGCATCGGCGCCGAAGTTGTAGACCGTGCCCGGCAGCACGACGGTCGCCTGCGCGGCCCGGGCCGCCGCGATCGTGTTGTCGACCATCGGCAGCACCTGCGTGGCCCAGTTCCGGTATCCGGGCGGGTTCACCGCATGCACGATCACGCTGCAGCCGCGTGCGGCGCGCACCACCGCGTCGCGATCCAGCGCGTCGCCGCGCACCCAGGCAATGCCGTCGCGCTCCGCGATTTCGGCATCGAGCCCGCGCTTGAGCGCGCGCACCTGCCAGCCCGCATCGCGCAACTGCCGCGCGACTTCCCCGCCAATCCCGCCGCTCGCGCCGAGCACGAGTGCCAGCCGTTGCGTCCCGCCTGCGTCCGTCGTCATTGCCGCCCTCCTTGAATGGAACCGTCACGACACGCATTCTGGCGCGCCGATCACCATCAAGGAATTGCTGAACCCAGCAGATCAGCTATACATTTATGTATGACCACCGATCTGAACTGGGAACGCTACCGTACCTTCCTCGCGGTGCTGACGGAAGGCTCGCTGTCCGGCGCAGCACGGGCCCTCGGCATCACCCAGCCGACGGCCGGCCGCCATGTCGCGGCGCTCGAGGCCGCATTCGGCCAGACGCTGTTCACGCGCTCGCCGTCGGGCCTGCTGCCGACCGAAGCCGCGCTCGCGCTGCGCGGCCATGCGGAGGCGTTGCGCAGCGCGGCGGCCGCGTTCGAGCGCGCGGCGGCCAGCCACGGCGCCGGCGTGCGCGGCATCGTGCGGATCTCGGCCAGCGACGTGATCGCCGTCGAGGTGCTGCCGCCGATGCTCGCGCAATTGCGGCGCGACCATCCGGGGCTCGTGATCGAACTGGTGCCGACCGACCGCGTCCAGGACGTGCTCAAGCGCGAGGCCGACATCGCGGTCCGGATGGCGCCGCCTGCGCAGGACGCGCTCGTCGCGCGGCGCGTCGGCGCAATCGAGGTCGGGCTGTATGCGCGCGACGATTACCTGGCGCACCACGGCGCGCCGGCGACAACCGACGCGCTCGCGCATCACGCGCTGATCGGCTTCGATACGGTCACGCCGTTCATCCGCTCGGCGGGGCGCGGCATGCCGCTGTGGAAACGCGACGCGTTCGCGCTGCGCACCGACAGCAACCTCGCGCAACTCGCGATGATCCGCGCCGGCTACGGGATCGGCTTCTGCCAGACGGCGCTCGCGAAACGCGACGCGCGGCTCGTGCGCGTGCTGCCGAACGGGCCCGCGATTCGGCTGGAAACCTGGGTCGTGATGCATGAGGACTTGCGGGCGAGCCCGCGCTGCCGGGCCGTGTTCGATGCGCTGGCCAACGGGCTGCGTGCGTATGCGGACGGCGAAGGCGCCGAGTAGAAAGCGGCGTGCGTGAATCCGCGGGCCGCGCTATTCGTAGATTTTGCCGGCGAACAGGATGTCCGCGATGCGCCGCCACGGGTTGTCGGGCACATCGTAGAAACGCAGCCCTTCTTCCGACGCCTCCGCCCAGTCGATCATCGCTTCCAGGTACTCGCCGATCGACCGGTTTTCCCAGCCGAGCGCCGCGCGGGCGTACGGCGACAGCGGCGCGTCGGCCTCGAGTTGCCGCTCCGTGTGCCAGTCATGGCCGAGCACGCGCAGGAAGTGGATCAGCGTACGCTCGTCGACCACGCGCTCCAGCGCGTGCTGCAGCTTCGCGGCCATCTGGTTCTTCAGTTCGTCGTCGTTCATGCCTGTGGCCCCCTGGCGCGCCGCTCGGCGACGCGCCGCCGCGTGTCGCGCGGCATGGTTTTACATCAGCAGTTGACGCGACAGCACCTCGCGCGCCTGGGTGACGGTCTCGCGTTCGCCCGGCAGCGGCGGCGTCAGCGAAAACACCGCGTCGGGCAGCGGCGGCAGCCGGTATTTCGTGCCGAGCCGCATCAGGCCGTCGCCGATCGCCGACGCGCACAGGCAACCGACCCCGAGCCCCGCCGCGAGCATCGACTGCAACCCGGCGACGCCCGACGCGCTATGCACGAGCACGTACGGCGTGTGCTGCTCGTCGAGCGAGCGCACCGCGACCTGATGCATCATGCAGTCGTCCGGCAGCAACACCAGCGGCAGCGGCTCCGGCAACTGCTCGGCGAGCTTGGGCGACGCGACCCACGACAGCGGTTCGCGCCGCAGCACCCAGCGCGTGTCGGCCGACGCCGGCCGGAACGGCCCGCTCGACATGTTCATCACGACGCCGAGATCGATCTGCCCGCGTGCGTGCGCCGCCTCGATCTCCACGCTCTTCATCGCGCTCACGTGCAGGCTCAGTTGCGGATAGCACTCGCGCAGCCGCGCCAGCATGCCGGCCACTTCATTCGTCCGGTAATAGTCGGTGATCGCGACGCGCAGCTCGCCCTTGATCGCCTGTCCGCGCAGCTCGTCGAACGCGGCCTCGTTCAGCGCGACGATGCGCCGCGCGTGCTGCAGCAGCCGCGAGCCGGCGGGCGTCGGTTCGACGCCGCGCTTGCTGCGCACGAACAGCGGCACGCCGGCGCGCGATTCGAGCTTGCGCACCTGCTCACTGACCGTCGATTGCGACAGGTGCAGCAGCGGCGCGGCGGCCGTCAGGCTGCCGGCGTCCGCGACCGCCGCGAACGTGCGCAACTGGTCCAGATCGAAACCGCGCATCGTCATTCCTTATCCATCGATTAACCCGATGGATGCTACCACTCTTTCCCGCTTTTCCGAAACATGAGCGATCCCCAGAATACGGGGGCAACGGCCTACATCCGTCGATCGACTATCGGGCCCTCATTTTTTTGGATCCTGCTTTCATGACGAACAACACCCTCGCTCCCTGCGCGCCGGCCGGCGCGGCTGCCGCGGCGACGCCGCGCAGCCACCGCGGCTGGGCGCTCGTGGTGCTGCTGGTCGGCGCCATTCTGCCGCCGCTCGACTACTTCATCGTGAACCTCGCGCTGCCGGCCATTCGCGACGGCATCGGCGCGCGCCAGACCGAGCTGCAGCTCGTCGTGTCGGCCTATGCGTGCGCGAACGCGGTCGTCCAGATCACCGGCGGGCGTCTCGGCGACCTGTACGGACGCAAGCGCATGTTCATGATCGGCATGGCCGGCTTCGTGCTCGCGTCGACGCTGTGCGGGCTCGCCGGCAACGGCACGGTGCTGGTCGGCGGCCGCGTGCTGCAGGGCCTGTTCGCCGCGATCCTCGCGCCGCAGGTGCTCGCGACGATCCGCAGCGTGTTCAGCCCGCAGGAGCAAGTGCGCGTGATGGGCTTCTACGGGTTCGCGTTCGGCCTCGCGGCCGTGATCGGCCAACTCGGCGGCGGCGCGCTGATCAGCCTGCATCCGTTCGGGCTCGGCTGGCGCGCGATCTTCCTCGTCAATCTGCCGATCGGCATCCTGGCGCTGCTCGGCAGCTGGCGCTTCATCCCGGAAAACCGCCCGCCGCGCGGCCAGCGCATCGACGTGCCGGGCACGGTGCTGATGTCGCTGTTCCTGCTGATGCTCGTGTACCCGCTCACGCACGGTCGCGAAGCCGGCTGGCCGCTATGGATGATCGCGTGCGGGGTCGGCGCGCTGCCGATGCTCGGCGCGTTGCTGGCAGTGGAAGCGCGCCGGCTCGCGCGCGGCCACGATCCGCTGCTCGACGTGCGCCTGTTCCGCAACCCGGTCGTCGCGCTCGGGCTGCTGCTCGCGTTCCTGTTCTACACGCTGAGCGCGTTCTTCCTGAGCTACGGGATCTATCTGCAGGGCTGCCTGAACTGGTCGCCGCTCGCGTCCG
The DNA here is from genome assembly GCF_015712215.1 of Burkholderia sp. 9779_493. Lineage (NCBI taxonomy): Bacteria > Pseudomonadati > Pseudomonadota > Betaproteobacteria > Burkholderiales > Burkholderiaceae > Burkholderia > Burkholderia sp. 9779_493. Next base: position 30,946 of record NZ_JACCQA010000026.1, on the reverse strand, counting down.
GGTTCGCGATCCTGCCGCTCGGGCTCGGCTTCCTCGCGAGCCCGCTGCTGATGCCGCGCCTCGTCGCCCGGTTCGGAGGCTATCGCGTGCTCACGCTCGGCTTCGCGATGCTCGCGGCGGGCGTCGCGATCGCCGCCGCGCTCGCCCGCGACGGCGCGCCGGGCCCCGGCTTCTACGCGGGCATCGCGGCGATCGGCGTCGGGCAAGGGCTCGTGCTGCCGTCGGTCGTGCGGATCGTGCTCGCGGAAGTCGATGCGGCCCGCGCGGGGGTCGCGTCGGGGATGGTCAGCGCGATGCTGCAGATCGGCGCGGCCGTCGGCGCCGCGACGATCGGCGGCGTGTTCTTCGCGCGGCTCGGCGTGCATCCGGCCGCGCTCGATTACGTGCAGGGATTCAGGGCGTCGATGTTCACGCTGACGGTCGTGTTGCTGGCCTGCATCGCGCTGTCGATGGCGCTCGGCCCGCTGCATCGGCGGCTGCATGCGGATGCGTGACGCGCGACACGCGACGGAATCCGCACCGTCAGTGGAGGTGCGTGACACGGACACGGCGCATGCGCGGCGCGGCGTGACGGCTCGTCGGCCTCCGGTTCATCGGTGAGGCTCGCGCTGCGCCTGCCGCGCCTCCCATTCGGCCAGCTCGACGCGATAGCGCGCGAGCGCTTCGTCGTACAGGTCGAAGACGCACGGCGAGCAGCCGCTGTTGCAGCAGTCTTCCAGTTCGGGTTGGACAGGCGGGGTCGGACGGGGATCGTCGACGGACGGATCTCCGGAAACTTGGTTCGGCACGGCGTGGTCCGGTAAGGTGGAGTGGTCAGTATAGGGCGATCCGGGCCGCCGCCGCTTTCGGCAGGGCGGCCGGATCGACGATGAACGCGTCCATCATGGTGCGATCGTCGGACGCCGCATGCCGCTGCGTTCGTCCTGTTTCCGTTCCATAGGAGCTGCGCGATGGCCGAAGCCGTGAATCCCCCGGAAGTCTGGGCGCCGTTCGGCGCGTTCTCGATGGCCATGATCCAGGGCGACGGCCGGATCGTGCATCTGAAGGGGCAAGTCGCGCTCGACCGCGACGGGCAGGTAGTCGGCGCCGGCGACATGCGCGCGCAGGTTCGCCAGACACTCGGCAATCTCCGCGACGTACTGGCCGCACTGGGCGGGCAGATGCGCGACGTGATCTCGCTCGTCCATTACGCGACCGACATCGACGCATTCATGCAGGCCGGCGACATCCGCAACACGTACTTCGCCGCCCCCTATCCCGTGACGACGACCGTCCAGGTCGAGCGTCTCTACCATCCCGACCTGCTGATCGAGATCGCGGCCATCGCCGAGATTCCGCGGGCGCGGTTCCGTCGTCCCGAGACGGCTGCGTGAAACGCATCGGGCTCGCATGAAAGCGCGCGCCGGTCGCGGCATTCCCGGCCGGCGCGCGCACTCGCCTGCAGCCCGCCGGCTTACTTCGCCGGCGCGCCCGGCTTCATGGCCGTCGGCTTGTCGGCCAGCGGCTGCCACGCCGCGCCGAGCGAATACCAGTCGACGCGGCGCGTGAGCGTCATGATGCCGGCGAGAATCGCGAACAGCAGCAGCGAGCCGAGCATCAGCGCATTGTCCTCCGACAGCAGCAGCCCGTAGAGCGCCGCGTACAGCATCGCGAGCAGCGCGGTGAACGTCGCGCCGCGCTTCACGCTGTGCAGCACGAACGACAGGTAGAAGCCGAGCAGCCCGATGCAGGCGCCGCTCGCCGCGAGATACGCATAGCCGAACGCAATGTGTTCGGACAGGCTCAGCAGCAGCAGGAAGAACAGCGCGAGCGACAGGCCGACCAGCGTGTACTGGATCGGGTGAATGCGCAGCCGCTTCACGAGCTCGTACATGAAGAAGCTCGCGAACGTCAGCATCACGAACAGCGCACCGTATTTCGTCGCGCGCTCGGCCTGCAGATAGACGTTCACGGGTTCGATCACCGACACCGACGCCATCTCGATCCCGCCGTCGCCGTTGCCGTTGCCGGACGCCACCTGCTCGCGCGCCTTCGTGTTGAACGACGTCACGTGCCAGTTGCTGACGAAGCCGCGCGCGTCGATCGTGCGCTCGGCCGGCAGGAACTCGCCGCCGAAGCTCGGATGCGGCCACGTCGATTTCAGCGAGAAGTCGTTCTGGTCGCCCACCGGCGCGAACGCGACCGATTCCGCGCCGGCCAGCGGCAGGCCGATGCTGAACGGCACGACCGTCGCCCCGGCGTTTGCCTCCGCCAGCGCCGCGAGATCGACGTTCGCATGCACGCCCTGGCGCAGGCTCTCGAGCCGCGTGCCCTGCTCAACGTCGATCCGCTTGCCGCCGATGCGCAGGTCGGGCTGCGCCTTCAGCCCGCGCAGGTCGCCGATGCCGAGCGCGACGACCGCGCTGTCGATCTTGAAGCTCACGTGGCCGTCGGCCTGCGGCAGCTTCTTCAGGTCCGGCAGCGGCAGCGTGCCCGTCATCCGGCTGTCGAGCCCGTACACGAGCGCCTTGTGGATGCCGCGATAGCGCGTGCTGACCGACAGCGTGCCGTCGACGTTCAGCGTCTTCGGGAACACGAGCAGCCGTTTCGCCTCGCTTTTCAGGACGGTTTTCGCCTTGCCGCCGGCCCGCACGTCGTCGCTCGCGCGCGTGACTTCCGTGTAATGGACGACGAGCACCGGCCCCGTCACCGTCTGCGGCCCCGCATAGCTCGCCCAGATGCTCTGCAGCGCGCTCTGCCGATAGTCGGCGCGTTCCCGCACGATGCTCTGGACCATCTGCAGCGGGATCAGGATCGCCAGCGCGAGCAACGCGGTGATCATGGACTTGAACAACAGGACTCGATTCATTGCTGGGAGGTACCGGAGTGGAAGGTACGGTCAGCATGAGCGGCCCCGGTGAAGGGCGATTGAAGCCGGCGTGAAGCGAATGTGTGGTGGGCGTGAAGCGCGGTCAGCCCGCCGACGGCAGCGTGAGCGTCGCGCACGCGCCGCCTTCCGCGCGGTTCGCGAGCGCGACCTGGCCGCGGTGCAGCATCGCGACTTCGCGGACGAAACACAGCCCGAGGCCCGTGCTGCGATCCTGCCCGTCGGGGCGCGGCAGCGAATAGAAGCGTTCGAACACGCGCGAGAGCGCATAGTCGGGCACGCCGGGGCCGTCGTCGGCGACGCGCACGACCGCGACGTGCGCCCTGCCCGCCGGCTGCCGTTCGAGCGCGATCCGGATCGTGCTGCCCCGCGGCGCGAAATCCAGCGCGTTGTCGAGCAGGTTGCCGAGCGCCTGCCGCAGCAGGAACGGATCGCCGTCGACGACCGCCGGCTCGGCCGCGTCGTTCGCATCGATCCGCAGGCTCACGCCGCGCTGCCGCGCGCGCGGCTCGATATCGTCGACGAGCTGTTCGAGCACCGGCCGCAGCGCGACCGGCTCGTGCACCGACAGGCGCTGCTTCTGCTCGACCTCGGCCAGCGCGAGCAGCTTGCGGATCATCTGTTCGAGGCGGCCGGCCTGGCGGCGGATGTTCTCGGTGAAGCGCCGGCGGTTCGCGACCGGCATGTCTTCCTGCAACAGCTCGGCCGCGCCGCTGATCGCGGCCAGCGGGCTCTTCATCTCGTGCGTGAGCGTGTGGATGTAGGTTTCGACGTACTGCCGGTCCTCCAGCCGCTGATGCATGCTTTCCACCGCGCGCCCGAGCTCGGCCAGCTCGTTCGCGCCCTGCAGCGGCATCGACGCGCGCTCGCCGGCCGCGATCGCGCGCGCATAGCGCTGCAGGCGCCGCAGCCCGAGCACCAGCCACCACGTGCACGCGGCGCCGATCAGGATCGCGCCGCCCATCAGCAACGCGCCGTACAGCATGATCTTGCGCTGGCTGCGCGCGATGAACGGCGCGACCGTCTGGTTCGGTTTCGCGATCGTCAGCACGCCGATGATCTCGTCGCCGCGCCGGATCGGCGCGGCGACGTGCATCACGGTACTGCTGTCGTCGTTCGGATCGCTGCGCGTGCTGCGCGCGCCGTATTCGCCGCGCAGCGTCCGGTACACGTCGTTCCAGCGCGAATAATCCTGCCCGACCGCGCTGCCGGACGAGTCGTAGCGGACGATGCCGTGCGCGTCGGTGATGTAGAGGCGGTAGCCGATCGCGTTCTTCTGGATGCCCCACACGTTCGCGCTGACCGGCCGCTCGTGCAGTTTCCCGAGTTGCCGCGCGAAGGTGCCGTCGGCGATATGGCCGTTCGCCATGTCGTCGGCGGCCAGCGTCGCCAGCACCTGCGCGGTGTCGACGAGCGTGTCCTCCATCGCTTCGCGCACGCCGGGCTTCACCTCCTGCACGAACACGCGCAGCGTGATCAGCGCGGCCAGACCGACGATCAGGAAAAAACCGAAGAAGATGCGCAGGCCGATATGCATGGGTGGTGCCGGTCGTTACGGTTGCAGCGAATAACCCATCCCGCGATGCGTGCGGATCGGGTCGCGCTCGGGATCGATCGCGCGCAGCTTGGCGCGCAGCGTCTTGATGTGCGTGTCAACCGTGCGGTCGGCCGAATCGAGTGCCTCGTGCCAGACGAGATCCATCAACTGTTCGCGCGAGTAGATGCGCCCCGGATGCCGGACCAGCAGCGCCAGCAGCCCGAATTCGTAGCGCGTGAGGTCCAGCGCGTGGCCGAGCCACGACACGCGCGCGCCGTCGGTGTCGAGCGTGAAGCCGGACGCGACCGGTGCCGGCGCATCGGCCGGCGCGGTTGCGGGTGTCGGTTCCGGCGCGGCCGTCCGGTGGAAGCGGCGCAGGATCACGCGCACCCGCGCCGCCAGCTCGCGCGGCGAAAACGGCTTGACGACGTAGTCGTCAGCGCCGATCTCGAGCCCGACGATCCGGTCGATCTCGTCGTGCCGCGCGGTCAGGAAGATCACCGGAACATCGGTGAACGTGCGCAGCCGCCGGCATACCTCGAAGCCGTTGAGGTCCGGCAGGCCGACGTCGAGCACCACGAGATCGACACGCGTGCCGCGCAGGCGGTCGAGCGCCGTCTGCCCGAGCGTGCAGTGGACGGTCTGCATGCCGTCGGTGCCGAGGGCGTAGACGATCGTATCCGCGATCGCCTGTTCGTCTTCGACGATCAGGATGGTGGGCTGAGTCATGGGTTCGGGGCGCGCAATCCGGTGCGACATTGTACGCACGCCCGGACCCGACGAGCCCGCCCTCGGCGCACTACGCCACGCGGCCGCTCACCGGAATCGACGCACCGGTGATCGCCTGCGCGTCGGCCGACAGCAGGAAGCCGATCGTCGCCGCGAGCTGTTCGGGCCGGACCCAGCGCGAGAAGTCGGCGTCGGGCATGTCCTTGCGGTTCGGCGGCGTGTCGATGATGCTCGGCAACAGCGCGTTCACGGTCACGCCGCGATCGAGCAACTCGGCCGCCAACGCCTCGGTGAGCCGCGCGACGCCGGCCTTCGCGGCCGCATACGCGCCCATCCCCGCGCCGGCCTTGAACGCCGCGCCCGCGCCGATGTTGACGATGCGGCCGGCCTGGCTCGCGATCAGGTACGGCAGCGCGGCCTTCGACGCGTTCAGCGCCGTCTTCACGTTCAGCTCGTACATGCGATCCCACGTGGCGGCATCGCCGTCGGCGATCGTCTGCCACACGAATGCGCCGGCGATGTTCAAGAGCGCGTCGACCCGGCCGAATTCGCGGTTGACCGTTTCGAGCGCCTGCGTGGCGGCCTGCGGGTCGACGAGATCGATGCCGCCGATGCGCAGCGCATCGGCCGGCACGCCGGGCAGCGCCTGCGTCGCCGGGGCCGCGCCGCGGCCGATCAGCGCGACGCGCGCGCCGCGCGCGCCGAGCCACGCGGCCGTCGCGACGCCCAGATGACCGAAGCCGCCGGTGATCGCGACTGCCTTGCCGTTCAGGTCGTGTTCCATCGATGTGTTCTCCTGGATCGAGGGTGATGAGATGAAATGCCGACAGCGTAGCGCCGTTCACGCGTTCGTGCGAACGGGATGACGGTGCGGCAGCGCAGTTCCGCTGTCGTTTCGCCGTGGTTATCGGGCGCCAAGCGCGGTTGGCGGCATCGCGAGATGGATCGCGATCCATGCGGCGCGGGGCGCCGCGACGTCGCGGGCGCGGCTCGACGAGCGCGCGGTCGCACGGCCGGGCATAATGCGCGATGCCCGCCAGGCGTGGCGCGCGGCACGACAGTCGGACCAGCGTGGCCCGCCCGACGGCCTGCGCCACTGCGGACACGCATCCCGAACCTCAACCCGTCCATCCCATGCAAGTACTCGTCATCGGAACCGGCAAGCTCGCCAACGAGTTGCTCGGCTCGCACCGGCTCGACCCGGCCACCTGTCGCGTGATGCCGTGGTCGGACGCCACGCGAACCGACGCCCGGTCGATCGTCGTCCATGCCGGTTCCGGCCGCGAACTCGCCGCGGCGATCGCGTTCTGCCAGGCCACCGCATCGCCGCTCGTCGAGTTGTCGACCGGCTCCGACCTCGAAACCGGGACATACGGCTTTCCGGTCGTGCTGTGTCCGAACACGAACATCCTGATGCTCAAGTTCATGAGCATGCTGGAAACCAGCGGCCACCTGTTCCGCGACTGCGACATCAGCGTGACCGAGTCGCATCAGGCCGGCAAGACGTCCGTCCCCGGCACGGCCGTCGGCATCGCCGAGTCGCTCGGCGTGCGGCCGGCAGACATTCGCTCCGTACGCGACCCGGCCGTGCAGCGCGGCGAATTCGGCATCCGCGACGATCAGCTCGGCCGCCATGCGCTTCACCGGATACGCATCGACGACGGCGCATGCAGCCTGCAGTTCGAATCGCGCGTGTCCGGCGATACGCCCTATGCGGATGGCGTATCGCGCATCGTCGAGGCCGTCCGCCGGCACGATCTCGAGCATCGTCGCTATTCGATCGTCGAGTTCATCCGCAACGGCTGGCTGTAGTCGCGGCGGGCGCGTATAGCGCGGCCCTCCATGGCGTGGGTCGCACGCCTACGCCGACACGGCCTCGACGCTTCCCCCCCTCGCGGGCTTACCGCTACCCGTCCGCCAGCACCGCCCCGCTTTCCGGCAACGTCGCTCCGCCGTCGACGACGATCGTCTGCCCGGTGATGTACGCCGCGTCGGCCGACGCGAGAAACAGCATCGCGTTCGCGATGTCCTCCGGCTCGCCCATTCGTGCCAGCGGAATGTCGCGTGCGATCTGCGCCGCGACCGATGCGTCGCCGAGATTGCCGGCCGCCGGCGTGCGGATCATCCCCGGCTCGACGCCGTTGACCGTCACGTGGCGGCGCGCCAGTTCCAGCGCCGCTGCGCGAATGAAGCCGTTCACGCCGGCCTTCGACGCCGCGTAATGCGCGAGCCCCGGATAGACGACGCGCGGCCCGGTCACCGACGACGTGACGAGCAGCCGCCCGGCCCCCGCGCGCTCGAATGCCGGCAACGCAGCCTGCGCGAGCCAGAACAGTGCCGACAGGTTGACCGACAGCGTCCGGTCGAGCGTCGGCGCGTCGATCTGCTCGAACGGCGTCAGCGGAAAATACGCGGCATTGTGGACGACGACATCGAGCCGGCCGCCGTCGTGCTCGACTGCCGCCACGAGCGCATCCAGTTCGTCCCGGCTCGCGGCGTCGACCTGATACGCGCGTGCCTCGCCGCCCGCGCTGACCAGCGCCTCGGCCTGCGCGGCGGCTGCTTCGCCGTTCAGGTCGGCCACCGCGACGAATGCGTCGGATTCCGCGAAACGGCGCGCGATCGCCGCGCCGATCCCTTGCGCAGCACCCGTGACGAGCACGACGCGTCCGCCGAAATCCGCACGCAGGCGGCCGCTGCCCAGCACGGCAGTCATCGTTGCGCCTCGCCGCCGAGCGGATGCACGGTTTCGTTCAGCACCTGCGCATAAGCGCCGATCTGGAAATTCGACAGCGTGCCGAAATCGCCGCCCTGGTAGCCGAAGATCTTGCCGTCGGTCTTGCGCTGCGCGAGGTCGATCAGCACGACGCCGAGCGTCGGCACCACCTTTTCGCGCCACACGAACAGATACAGCTCATCGGCCATCTTGAAGTAATGACAGCGGTCGACGTCGGCCAGCCCACCTTCCACGCCCTGCAGGCACTGCCACGCGTAGAAGTTCTCGTTCAGGTAGATGTGCTCGTAGCATTCGGTCGGGCTGTAGCGGTACATCGTCCGCTTGCCGATCAGCTCGCGCGTGGGCGCATGCAGCGGCCCCGGCCGGGCGTGGCCGCCAAGCGTGCCGTGCCGGAATTGCGCGTCGACGGCCGTCAGCGGCAGCCCGCGCGCGACGCGCGTGAACGCATCGATGCGCGTGTCGGCCTCCGTCGGCAGCGTACCGACGACCGACGTCCACACGCCGTTGTCGAGATCGATCACGAGGCTGACCGACGTCGCGCGGGCAGTGGTATCGATGTAGTCGACGAAGTACAGACCGTCGCGCAGCCGCGTCACGCGGCACGGCGCGCGGCCGCCCGTATCGGTCGCCGCATCGCGCCACTGCAACGCGCCCGGCTCGAACGTATCGACGCGCCATACGCCCGATGCGTCTTCGAGCGCCAGCGTCCGCCCGACGAGCGCGTCGACGGGCGCGAGGGTGTTCGCCTCCGGCGCGAAGCCGTCCGCGAGCGCGCCCACCTGAATGAATACCGGATCCTGTCGTTCCACCTGCCGTCTCCCGCGCAGCTTCAGGCCCGGCGGGCCGTGTACGCTGCCGATGTGCACATGGTGCGGGCTGCGCGCGCCGCGCGGTATCCGCCAAAAGGATGAAGGGCGCACGGCGCCGGAACGCGCTAAAGTGCACGTGATCCGCGCCGCGACCGGCGCGAGGAGCGCACATGCACCGTGTCACCCACTACCGACGCACCGGCGAAGGCATCGAGGCGATCAGCCTCGAATCCGATCGCGCGTTTCCGCGCCACGCGCACGACGAATTCGGGGTCGGCGTGATCGTCAGCGGTGCGCACCGGTCGTGGAGCGGCCGCGGGCAAGTCGACGCGCTGGCCGGCGACGCGATCATGGTCAACCCGGGCGAAATGCACGACGGCTCGCCGCTCGAGGCCGGCACCGGCCGTCGCTGGCGGATGCTGTACCTCGCGCCGGCGCTGGTCGCGGGCGTCGCGGCGGAAGAAGGCCTCGGCGGCGTCGAGCTTGCGCACCCGGCCGTGCGCGACGCGCGGCTCGCGGCCGCCGTCGGCCGGCTGCATGCACGCATCGTCGCAGGCGAAACCCAGCCGCTGGCTCGCGACGAAGCGCTCGTGATGCTCGTCGCAGGGTTGCTCGCCCGGCACGCCAGCCGCACGCTGCCGGCGGCCGGTGTCGCGCCGGCGGTCCGCGTCGCCCGGGAGCGGCTCGACGCAGCGCCGGCCGTACCCGTATCGCTCGCCGAGCTGGCGGACCTGAGCGGCGTGAGCCGCTTCCAGTTGCTGCGCGGCTTTGCGCGCGAGCTCGGCATCACGCCGCACGCCTATCTGGTTCAGTCGCGCACGCGGCTGGCGCGCGCGTTGCTGGCCGGCGGCCTGCCGATCGCCGAGGCTGCGGCCGAGGCCGGCTTCGCCGATCAGAGCCACCTGACGCGCGCGTTCGCGCGCCAGTTCGGGATCACGCCGGGGCGGTTCACGCAGGCGGGTCAATAGCGCTGTCGGTGCGCGGGCCGCGGGCCGCCGCGCGCATTGCATTCGACGGCGGTTGCCGCCTAGACGTCAGCCGTGACCTCTTGCGTCGGTGCATGTCGACGGCGCACCACATTCGACGCCCGCCCCGCTGCAATTTCGTTCAAGACACCCCCCACCGCCGTACGCGACGATGCGGCGCATGAAGACACGACTGATCGGCTATCTCTATCTCGCCGCCGCGATGGCGGGCGTCGGCAGCACCGTCATCGCGAGCCGTCTCGCGGCCGGCGGCCTGCCGCCGTTCGCGGCCACCGCGCTGCGTTTCCTGATCGCGACGCCGCTGCTGTTCGCGCTGATGCGTGCGCAGCGCATGCGCTGGCCGCGCATTGCCGCACGCGACGCCGTGCTGCTCGTCATCCAGGCCGCGGCGGGCGGCGTCGGCTATACGGTGCTGCTGATCAGCGGCACGAAACTGTCGTCGCCGCTCGATGCCGGCGTGATGCTCGGCACGCTGCCGGCCATGTCGACGCTGATCGCGGCCGTCGTGCTGCGCGAGCGGCAGACGCCGCGCGACTGGCTGGCCGCCGCGCTCGCCACGGCCGGCGTGCTGTTCGTCACGTTCGCGCCGGGCCACGCGATGCCGTCGCTCCAGACGCTTGCCGGCGATTCGCTGGTGCTGGCGGCCGTCGCCTGCGAAGCGGTCTTCATCCTGCTCAACCGGCGGCTTGCCGCGCCGTTGCCGCCGCTGGCGCTTTCCACCGCGATGTCGGGCCTCGGCTTCGTGCTCGCACTCGTGCCGGCCGCGTTCGAATGGCGCGCGGTGGCGAGCGGCTGGACCGTCGGCGCCGTGTCGGCGATCGTCTACTACGCGTTGATTCCGACCGTGCTCGGCTACCTGTGCTGGTATGCGGGCTCGGCGCGCACGAGCGGCACCGAGGCCGCCCTGTTCACGGCGGTCGCGCCGGTTTCGGCCGTGCTGTTCGCGGTCGCGTTGTTCGGCGAAACGCTGACCGGCACGCGTGTCGCGGGCATCGCGCTCGTCGTCGCCGGCATGCTCGTCGGCGCGACGCGGCGGCGCGAGCCGCCCGTCGAATCACCCGCCACGCTCGCCGCGCGAACCGCCACCGATTGACTCGCGTTCCTTGGTCCCGCCGAAAACGATGGCGGCGTCTTCCCGTCGCACCGCCTTCCGGCCATGCAGCCAACGACTGTAGGAATGTGTCCGCGCCCCGCAAAACCGTTGCGCACGACTGCGCAAGATGCAATATTCGCGTGGCCGGACCCTTTGACAACCATCGAACAACAATCCGCCAGGCCAAGCAATGAACAGGAAGGAAGCCAAAACAAGAATCGCGGTGCTGCTGTCCGCGGGAACGAGGAAGGCCGACGCACTGGCCGAGCTGTCCGGACAGGGGCTCAAGGATCGCGTGCTCGCGCATCTGATCGCGTCGCGCCCGGACCCCGAACGCTGCCGCAAGAACAAGGTGCACATCCGGATCCTGATCGCGCTCGGCATCGCGCAGCTGGTCATCAGCCTGATGCTCGCGTACTACTTCTTCGCGTCCGGCGCCGGCGGCGTGCTGGTCACCGTGTTCCTCGCGTTGACCGTGCCGCTGTCGCTGCTGTTCATCTGGGGTTTTGCGACCCATCGTGTCGGCGCGTATCACGCGTTCATTCTGCTGTCGCTGCTGCAGGTACCGAAGACCGTCGCCGATCTCGGGCGCGATCCGTCGGCCGCGCTGCCGAGCCTTGCGATCACGGTCGTGCTGGTCGGCTACGTATGGTTCGTCCGCAACCGGGTGTTCCCCGACTACGGCTGGTTCACGCCGCGCAAGGTCGACGGCCGCTACGCATTCGTCGAGCGCGCCTGACGCCGCCGGCGTCGACTCGGGCGCAAAAAAAGGCGCCGGCCTCCCCGCAACCGCGGGAAGGCCGGCGCCTTCTGCATGCCGGAACCGGTCGGCTTACTTGGCCTTTTCAGCCGAATCGCTGATCGCCTGGCCGCCCTTCGAAATGTCCTGGCCCACGCCGGCGACCGTATTGCACCCGGCGAGCGCCGCCGTCACCACCAGCAGCATTGCAGCAATCGTACGCGTCATTCTCATTCTCCTTCGAATCAACATGCCCGATCGGGCGAATCGTGTGCGGCTGGCGCCCGGCACGCTGCCGGACACGGGGCCTGACCTGATTATACGGAGACGCACGCCGCGCGCCAGTACGGCCCCGCCGAGTGTCATGCGCGCCACACCCCGCTTGCACGCAGATTTTTCTTGACTTCATTGCGCCAGGAACTAATATACGCACCGCGTATATTTTCCGCCCAGGAGCCGCCGATGACCGTTCCCCAGCAAGCCTTCCTCCGCGACGCGATGCGCCGCCTCAACATGACCCGCGAGGCGTTCGCGAATCGCATCGGCGTCAGCCGGCGCGCGCTGGATACCTGGCTACTTCCCGACGATTCGCAGGAATCGCGAGGGATGCCCGAGATCGTCGAGCGCTTCGTGTCGGAGATCGTCGAGCGCTCGGCGCCGGATGGCGAGAACTATACGCAAAGCGTAGACAAACAAGGGCTCGCGAAGCAGTTCCTGTTCGAAGGCAAGCCGCAATTGATCTCGGTCGACCAGTTCTCGCGGGATTCGGTCGAGGCGCTGTTCCGCGTGGCCGACGTCATGCAGCCGATTGCGCGACGCCACAAGATTTCGCGCGTGCTCGAAGGCGCCGTGCTCGGCAACCTGTTCTTCGAGGCCAGCACGCGTACACGCGTGTCGTTCGGCGCGGCCTTCTGCCGGCTCGGCGGCTCGGTGTGCGACACGACGGGCTTCACGTTCTCGTCGATGGCCAAGGGCGAATCGATCTACGACACGAGCCGCGTGATGGCCGGCTACGTCGACGCGCTCGTGATCCGCCATCCCGAAAAAGGCTCGGTGGCCGAATTCGCGCGCGCGACCAACCTGCCGGTGATCAACGGCGGCGACGGCCCCGGCGAGCACCCGAGCCAGGCGCTGCTCGACCTCTATACGATCCAGCGCGAATTCTCGCGGCTCGGCAAGATCGTCGACGGCGCGCACATCGCGCTGGTCGGCGACCTGAAGTACGGCCGCACCGTGCACTCGCTCGTCAAGCTGCTCGCGCTGTACCGCGGGCTGAAGTTCACGCTCGTATCGCCGCCGACGCTCGAGATGCCGGCGTACATCGTCGACCAGATCGCGACGAACGGCCATGTGGTCGAGCAGACGACCGACCTCGCGGCCGGGCTGCGCGGCGCGGATGTCGTCTACGCGACGCGAATTCAGAAGGAGCGCTTCACCGACGAGTCGTTCGAAGGCTACACGCCGGATTTCCAGATCAATCAGGCGCTCGTCGACTCGGTATGCAAGCCGGACACACTGATCATGCACCCGCTGCCGCGCGACAGCCGGCCCGGCGCGAACGACCTGTCGGTCGACCTGAACCGCGACCCGCGTCTCGCGATCTTCCGGCAGACCGACAACGGCATTCCGGTGCGGATGGCGATCTTCGCGGTGCTGCTCGGTGTCGAGAATCTCGTCCAGCATTCGATGCGCGACGCGACGTGGCGTCCGCCGGCGTACCTCGGCCCGGAAGACGCGGTGTTTCACGGGATCGATTGACGCCACTGCGAAACGCTCGCGCCCTGCCGCCGTTGCGTCAGGGAACGAGCCTGATGGTTCGATTCAAAACGCGCCGCCACGCACGGCGCGTTTTGCATTTCGGCACGCCAAAAGAACCGGCGATCGCGAACCGGACGGCCCATGGATCGATGATGCGCAGCCCCAACGCCTGGAACGGCGCGACGTCGCGTGTGGCCACGATCGAGCCGTTTGCCTCGGCCGTCGCGGCGATGTAGCCATCGGCGACCGCGATCGCGTTGCCCGCGGCACGCGTCCGCGCGCAAAAGCTCGCGTACGCCCTGCTCGCCGCGTCGTCGAACGGCAGGATCCGACCGCGAAACAGCGACAGCACACGCTGCCCGATACTCTGCTGCAGCCAATCCCGCCTGCGCCCTTCCCGCAATGCAGCCACGCCGAACCGCAATTCCGCGAGACCGATCGCCGCGAGATACAGCGTCTCGACGTTCTGCGCATCGAGCCACTCGATCACCGCCGCGTTCGGCTCACGCCGCAGCGGTTCGGACATGACGTTCGTATCGACAAGGATCATTCAAAGCCCATCGGACCGGCTGGCGTCTCGTCGCGCGGCACGCCGATATCGACATCGCCCGCTTCCCGCCCGATTTCCGCGAGCAGCGTTCCGAGCTCGAGCCGCCCGCCCGGCAGAACGGCCTGCTCCAGGATGTCGCGCACCTCCGCTTCCGTACTGCGCCCGTGTCGGGCCGCACGGATCCGAAGCGCGCGGCGCGCTTCATCGGGCAAATTTCGAACGGTGATCACCGGCATGACACGCCCCTACTATCACTTTGCTGTCATGGCGAGCGTCGCGACACAACCAATCCAATCCGACCTGCCGGTCCGTCATATCCAGCCATTCGGCCATGCTTGCGCCTCCTGGGCCGCCTCGCGACCACCCCGTCACATTCGTCAACAATTCCCCCACAAACGCGAACAAGAACGCTTCTCATTTAACAGGAAATTACATAGAATGCCGCCTGAAAACAAATCGTAATAATTCCCGCCGGCATGCACATTTCCGCAGCGCACTGCCCCGGGGCCACACCGCGAGGTCGAAGCGCACCATGAAGTCCCGTCCCGACGAGCTGAAGCTCGGCAAGTTCACCACCCTCTGCAGCGTGCTCGCCGCCAGCCCCGCGTTCGCCGACGGCACGCCGCCCGCGGCGCCCGCCAGCACCGAAGGCCATCTCGCGCCGATCGAGATCCAGGGCAAGACCGAGCACAGCTACAAGGCCGACTTTTCCGCTTCCGCGAAATTCACCGCGCCGCTCGTCGACACGCCGAAATCCGTCACCGTGATCCCGCAGGAACTGATCCAGAGCAGCGGCGCGGCGACGCTGACCGAAGCGCTGCGCACCGTGCCCGGCATCACGTTCGGCGCCGGCGAAGGCGGCAACCCGCTCGGCGACCGTCCGTTCATCCGCGGCTACGACACGCAGGGCAGCATGTTCGTCGACGGCATGCGCGACACGGGCGCCACCACGCGCGAGATCTTCAACACCGAGCGCGTCGAGATCACCAAGGGTTCCGACGGCGCGTACGGCGGCCGCGGCGGCGCCGGCGGCAGCATCAACCTGATCACGAAGGCCCCGCATCTCGGCACGACGGCCGCCGCGAGCGCGGGCCTCGGCACCGACCGCTATCGCCGCTTCACCGCCGACGGCAACTGGCAGTTCGCCGATCACGCCGCGTTCCGCCTGAACCTGATGAGCCACAACAACGACGTCGCCGGCCGCGACGCCGTCAACAACGAGCGCTGGGGCGTCGCGCCGTCGATCGCGTTCGGCCTCGGCACGTCGACGCGCGTGACCGCGAGCTACTACCACCTGCAAACGGACGACATGCCCGACGGCGGCATCCCGTACTTCTACACGACGTCGAACAAACCCGCGAACGTCGACACGATCTATCCGGCGCCCGTCGATCGCCACAACTTCTACGGCCTGATCGACCGCGACTTCCGCAAGACCACGTCGGACATCAGCACGATCAAGATCGAGCACGACATCACGCCCAACCTCACGGTGCGCAACACCACGCGCTACACGGAATCGACGCAGGACTACATCTGGACGCAGCCGGACGACAGCCAGGGCAACGTGGTGAACGGCAAGGTCTGGCGCCGCAACAACAACCGCAACAGCTCGATCAACAGCCTCGCGAACCTGACCGAGCTGTTCGGCGAATTCCGCACGGGCCCGTTCAAGCACAGCTTCACGACCGGCATCGAACTGTCGCGCGAATGGGGCAAGCGCGATTCGTACACGGTCGCGACCGACAAGGGCACGATCTGCCAGAAAGGCATCGGCGCGCCGTCGGGCTACAACTGCACGAGCCTGTGGTCGCCGAACCCGAACGATCCGTGGGCCGGCTCGATCACGCGCAACAACGACTATGCGCATGCGCGCACCACGACGAAGTCGATCTACGGCTTCGACACGATCGAGATCACGCCGCGCTGGCAGGTCAACGCCGGCGTGCGCGTCGACGACTACTCGACCCGCTTCACCGATACCAAGGCGAATGGCGGCAAGACGTACACGCGCGACGACACGCTCTTCAACTGGCAGGCAGGCCTCGTGTTCAAGCCCGCGCAGAACGGCAGCATCTATGCGTCGTATGCGACGTCGTCGACGCCTGCCGGCATGCTGCTCGGCGAAGGCAGCGAAACGCAGTCGCTCACGCCGGGCCGCGGCGGCGTCGGCCCGAACGCCGATCAGCTTTCGCCGGAAAAGAACCGCAGCATCGAACTCGGCACGAAGTGGAACGTGCTGAACGACAAGCTGTCGCTGACGGCCGCGCTGTTCCAGATCGACACGACGAACGCACGCGTGACGCTGCCGAACAACCAGTACGCGATGGTCGGCAACAAACGCGTGCAGGGTCTCGAGCTCGGCCTCGCCGGCCAGATCACGAAGCAGTGGCAGGTGTTCGGCGGCTACACGTACATGAAGAGCGAACTGCGCGACAACGGCAAGGACACCGCGAACAACGGCAACCGCTTCCCGAATACGCCGAAGCACAGCCTCACGATGTGGTCGAACTACGACGTCACGCCGAAATTCACGGTCGGCGGCGGCGCGTTCTACATGTCGGAAGTGTTCGGCGATCCCGCGAACCTGCGCGCCGTACCGTCGTACTGGCGCTTCGACGCGATGGCGCAGTACCGGATCAACAAGAAGCTCGACCTGCAACTGAACGTGAACAACCTGTTCAACCGCACCTACTTCGATCAGGCGTATCCGGCGCACTATGCGTCGATCGCGCCGGGCCGTTCGGCGTTCGTCACGCTGAACGCGCGCTACTGATCGATGGAGGCCGTATCGCTGAAGGCGCTCGCGTCGGTATCGCCGCGCGAGTTCGCCGACATCCTGGCCGGGCCGCCGGAGCGCGCCGCCGCGTGGGTCGCGGCGGCGGCCGAGCACGGCATCGTCGATGCGCAGGCTGTCTACGGGCAATACCTGCTCGACGGGCACGGCGTCGCACGCGATCCGGCCGCCGCGTTCAACTGGTTCCGGCACGCGGCGCGAGCCGGCCACCCGATGGCGATGAACATGCTCGGACGCTGCTACGAGTTCGGCTGGGGCACGGCCGCCTGCGCGCCGGTCGCCGTGTACTGGTACCGGCTGGCCGCGCAGGCGGGCCTCGACTGGGGCATGTACAACTACGCGACCGCACTCGCTCTCGGCAACGGCGTCGACGAGAACCGCACCGACGCGCTCGACTGGTTCCGCCGCGCGGCCGCGCTCGGCCATGCGAAATCGATCAACCTGATCGGCGGTTTCTACGAGGACGGATGGGTCGTCGCGGTCGACACCGACGCCGCGTTCGACCACTATCGCCGCGCGGCCGTCGCCGGCGACTTCCGCGGCCAGTTCAACTATGCGCGGCTGCTCGCCGAACGCGGGCGCGTCGACGAGGCGCTCGTCTGGCTCGCGCGGGTGCCGGCCACCGCGACCCCCGCGTTCATCGCGAAAATGCGCGCGTATCTCGTGTCGTCGCCGCTCGATGCTTTTCGTTCGGCGGCCATGCAACTCGCGCCGCACGCAATGGAATCCGCATCATGATGCTTCACATCCCCGGCGTACTGACCCAAGCGCAAGTCGCGCAATGCCGCGAACTGCTCGATGCCGCCGAATGGGTCGACGGCAACGCAACGTCCGGCGCGCAGTCGGCGCTCGCGAAACGCAACCGGCAATTGCCGGAAGGCTCGCCGGTCGCACGCACCGTTGGCGACGCGATCCAGGATGCGCTCGCGCGCCATCCGCTGTTCTTTTCGGCGGCGCTGCCGCTCAAGGTGTTTCCGCCGCTGTTCAATCGTTATGAAGGCGGCGAAACGTTCGGCACGCACGTCGACAACGCGATCCGGCTGCTGCGCGGCACGGATTTCCGCGTGCGCAGCGATCTGTCGGCGACGCTGTTCCTCGAGGAACCCGATGCGTACGACGGCGGCGAGCTGTGCGTCGAGGACACGTATGGCGTGCATCGCGCGAAGCTGCCGGCAGGCGACCTCGTGCTGTATCCGGCGTCGAGCCTGCATCATGTGACGCCGGTCACGCGCGGCGAGCGCGTGGCGTCGTTCTTCTGGATTCAGAGCATGGTGCGCGACGACGGCGATCGCACGCTGCTGTTTCAGCTCGATACGCAGATTCAAGCGCTTTCCGCGGAAAAAGGGGCGAAGGATCCGATGGTCATTTCGCTCACCGGGATTTATCACAACCTGTTGAGGAAGTGGGCGGATGCGTAGCGTGAGTCGGTCATGCCGCGTCGAAAGACGGGTCCAAAACGACCTCGTCAAATGACCCTGCTCATATCATGATGCCGCACGCTCCCGTATCGAAATCCGAATTCAAGGCGCGCACTCGAATACTTCCGGCTCGTCGAAGTGTCGGGCGAGGGATTGATCGTCACCGACCACGGCAAACCGACGTTCGAGATTCGGCCGTATCGCTCGCGCGAAGCTCAGCCGTTGGACATATTGCGCGGTTCGGTCATGCGCTACGACAATCCTCTCGATCCGATTGCGAAAGAGGATTGGGAGACGTCGCGGTGATCGTGCTGGATACGCATGCATCGGTGTGGTGGGCAGTACGCGACTCGGCGCTCAGCTGACACCCGCGACGAAAAAATCCGCGCGTACGCGCACATCATGACGCTCTGGCAAGCGTCGCCGGCCCCGCCGCTCGAACCGAGGCGCATCTTCCACCAGACTCTGGCATATCGGCGATTCGTCTGACCAAAACGACCGCAGCCGCCGAACTCGACATCGGCTGCATACTCGATGCCACCGACCACCAATCATCCGGCGCCTGCTACACACATAACCCGTTCATCAGCCGCCCGGCCGCACGAAACCGCCAGTTCCTGATCGACGCACTGACCCGCGCCGGCCTCACGCATTACCCGTCCGAATGGTGGCATTGGTCATACGGCGACCGCTATTGGGCCGTCATGCAGAACGAATCGCACGCAATTTGCGGTCCCGTCGACGAAAGCCTGCTCGACGAAACGTCGCGATGACGGTTTTCCCGATCCGACACGCGTGACTCGGTAACATCCTCACTTGCCGATCCCCGCGGGCTCCCGCACAATCGCAGCACCTGTCTCCCTCCCCCCGCGCCGATGTCCTATGCGTCACTCGCCACCGGCGTCCTGCTCGCCGGCGGCCTTGGTCAACGCTTCGACCCGAGCGGCCTGCACAGCAAGCTGCTCGCCCGGCTTCCCGACGGCACGCCGGTGGCGGTCGCCGCCGCGCGCCGTCTCGCGGCCGCCACCGCCGACGTGATCGCCGTCGTGCGTCCCGGCGCCGAAAAGCTTGCGATTCTGCTGAATGAAGCCGGCTGTCAGGTCGTCTATGCCCCCGATGCGTTGCGCGGGATGGGCGCAAGCCTCGCGGCCGGCGTCCGCACCACGCCCGATTCGAACGGCTGGCTCGTCGCGCTCGGCGACATGCCGTGGATCGCCGCTTCCACCTACGAAACCGTCACCCGCGCGCTCGAAGCCGACAACGCGTCGATCGTCGCGCCCGCGCATCGCGGCGTGCGCGGCCATCCGGTCGGCTTCGCCGCGCACCATTTCGATGCGCTCGCCGCCCTCGACGGCGACACGGGCGCCCGTGCGCTGTTCGCCAGCGTGCCGGTGACCCTGCTCGATGTCGACGATCCCGGCATCCTGCGCGACGTCGATACGCCGGCGGATTTGCGCTGACTTCGATGGTGCGGTTCTGCACGATCCCGCACGAACACCGTCAATGGACGAATTTCGCCGACGATCGTCCACCGGTCGCAAGAATCGCGCTGCAAACACGCGCCCGATTGGCTATAACGGAGACGAGGCGCATCCGCCGCGCCACCGCCGTCACGCACCGCGCGAGTTCTCCATGAGCGATCACACGACCCCGACGCCCGAGCCACCGGCCGACCCGAACCGCGATCCGGAAGACGATCCGTTCGCGTCGCCGCCCGGTCATCACGACAATCCGCAGCAACCGGACGGGCCGCCGAGCAAGGACCCGGTCTAGCCGCGCGCCGGCCGCGCCGCGACTTCCGTGACGCGATCTAGCGCGCCGTATACCCGCCGTCGATCGGCAACGACACGCCGCTGATCATCGACGCCGCATCGCTCAGCAGAAACAGGATCGGTTCGACGACCTCCTCCGGCTCCGCGAACCGGCCGAGCGGAATCGCGGCCAGCATCGGCGCGCGCTTTTCCGGTTCGCTCCACGCGAACTGCGCCATCGGCGTGAGCGTGACGGTGGGGTTCACGCTGTTCACACGAATGCCGTGCGGCCCGAGTTCGATGCACAGCACGCGCGTGATCGCGTCCATCGCCGCCTTCGACGCGCAATAGCTCAGATGCGCGGGCAGCCCGACGAGCGCGGCCTGGCTCGACACGTTGACGATGCTGCCCCGTGCGTGCGCCGCGCCGCGTCCGTCGCGCTCGATCATCCTGCGCGCCACGGCCCGCGCGACGAGCGCCGCGCCGCGCGCATTGACGGCCATCACACGATCGAACTGCGCGGCGCCGACCTCGAGCGCCGGTTCGAGCGACGCGATCCCCGCGCAATTGACGAGGCCGTCGAACGCCTCGTACGCGGCGAGTGCGGCATCGATCGATTGCTCGTCACCGCCGACGTCCAGGCGCAACGTATCGCACGCAATCTCGCCGGCGAGCGTGTCGAGCGCGGCCATGTCGCGCCCCGCCGCGACGACGCGCGCGCCCGCTTGCGCCAGCGCGACCGCGCAGGCGCGGCCGATTCCGCTCGACGCGCCCGTGACGAGCACCGTTGCCCCGGTGAAATCGAATCGTGTGTTCATGATGAGGTGCCCAGCCTGTGCATGATCGGCTTGAGTGCCGGATACAACGCCGTATAGAGCGAAAAACGCGCGTCGTACGTGTTCGCACGCTCGGCATCGGGCCGTGCGCGCTCGACGAGCGTGACCCAGCCGCCCTGCGCGTCATCGTCCGACACGAGCCCTGCGCCGACGCCCGCAAGCAGCGCGGCGCCCATCGCGGCTTCGACGTCCTGCTCGATCGTCCACACCGGAAAACCCGTCACGTCCGCGATGATCTGCATCCACAGCGCCGAATGCGCGGCGCCGCCGACGACGATCAACCGATCGTCCAGCGCCGCCGCGCCCCGGCGGCCGGCCTCGATGTTGTGACGCAACGCGAACGCGACGCCTTCGAGCACCGCTCGATAGAGATGCGCACGCGTGTGCGCGAGACTCAGCCCGACGAACGCGCCGCTCGCCTTCGCATCCCACACCGGGCTGCGCTCGCCCATCAGATACGGCAGGAACAGCACGCCGTCGGCGCCGGCCGGCACACGCCCGGCCGCCTCCTCGAGCAGCACGTGCGGATCGCCGTGCGGCAGCAGGCGCGCCGCGTCGGTTTCCGCGTGGCAGAACTGGTCGCGAAACCACGCGACGGATGCGCCGGCCGCGATCGCACCGCCGAACACGTACAGGTCGCGCTGCCCGTTGAACACGTGCGGCATGCTGACGAGGCCGTGCCGCGCATCGACGTGCCGGTTCACGTAACCCCAGCACATGCTGGTGCCGATCATCGCGACGTGCTGCCCGGTGCGCGTCGCGCCGGCGGCGAAGGTCGCCACCGCCGCATCGACGCCGCCCGCGACGACCGGCGTGCCGGCCGGCAGCCCGAGTTGCGCGGTCCATTGCGACAGCAGGCCGCCGACGACGTCCGTCGAATCGACCAGCCGCTCGGGCATCATCGTCGCCGGAATGCCGAGCATGTCGAGCGCGTCGTCGGACCACTCGCGGCGCGCGACGTCGTACACGCCGCCGATATTGCCGGCCGAACTGTGATCGACCGCGACTTCACCGGTCAGCAGGTAGATCACATACGCGTTCGGCGGCAGGAAATAGCGCACGTTCGCCCACACGTCCGGCCGCTGGTCGCGCAGCCACAGCATCTTGGTGAAGCCGTAGTAGCTGTCGACGCCGTTGCCGGTGATCACGCGCAGCCGCTCGACGTTCACGTGTTCGTCTACCCAGTCGACTTGCGCGGTCGCGCGCCGGTCCATCCAGATCAGGCACGGATGCAGCGGCCGCATGTCGCTGTCGACCGGGATGCCCGAGCCGCCGTACAGGCTGCTCACGCACACCGCCCGGATCGCGTCGGCCGGCACGCCCTGCGCGCGCGCGTCGCTCACGCAGCCGCCGATGCAGTCGAGCACCGCGTCGAACCACACCTGCGGCCACTGCTCGGCCCACAGCGGGCGCGGCGTATCGGGCTGGTAGCCGGCCGAGCGCCGCGCGACGATCGCGCCGTGCCGGTCGACCAGCAGCGCCTTGGTGCTCTGCGTGCCGATGTCGACGCCTATGACGTATTCCATGATCTCTCCGGTGAGGCGCACGCCGGCCGTCAGCGGGCCGGCTTCAGCAGCACCTTGATCGATTCGGGCGATTTCGCGACGCGGATCGCGTCGTCCCAGTCCTCGAGCGCGAAACCGTGCGTGACGATGCCTTTCGACGTGACGAGCCCGCGCGCGAGCAGGTCGATCGCGACCGGATAGCAGTATGGCCCGAGGTGCGCGCCGCGTACGTCGAGCTCCTTGCGGTCGCCGATGATCGACCAGTCGACGGTCGCATCCTCGCCGAACACGCTGAACTCGACGAAGCGGCCGAGCTTGCGGATCAGGTCGAGCCCCTGGTTCACGCCGACCGGCGCGCCGGTCGTCTCGATGTATACGTCGCAGCCATAGCCGTCGGTGAGCGCGCGGACGATCTCGCGCGCGTCGTCGCGCTTCGGGTTGATCGTCACGTCGGCGCCATACTGCCGCGCGAGCTCGAGCCGTTCGTCGATCAGGTCGATCACGACGAGCTTCTTCGGCGTCTTCAGGTGCGCGACCTGCGTCATCATCAGCCCGAGCGGGCCCGCGCCCGCGATCACGACGACGTCGTCGAGCTGCACGTCGCCGCGGTTCACCGTATGGATCGCGCACGACAGCGGCTCGATGATCGCCGCATCCTCGAGCGATACGCCGAGCGGAATCCTGTGGACGATCGCGGTCGGCGGAATGCGCATGTACTCGGCCATCCCGCCGTCGGCCACCTCGCGCTGAAAGCCGAAGATGTTGTGCACTTCGCACATCCAGTACTGGCCCGACTTGCAGTAGCGGCACTTGCCGCACGGCACGATCTGCTCGGCGATCACGCGGTCGCCCAGCGCGACGCCGAAATGCTCGGCCGCGCCGTCGCCGAGCGCTTCGACGTAGCCGAAGAATTCATGGCCGGGAATCACCGGCGCCTTCACCCACGGGCTGGGGCCGCCCCAGAACATCTTGGCGCCGGTGTAGCACTTGCAGTCGCTCGCGCAGATCCCGCACGCGGCGATGCGGATCACGAGCTCGTTCGCGCCGGGATTCGGCTTCGCGACCTGTTCGACGCGATAGTCCTCGGGGCCGTGGCAGACGACCGCGGTCATGCGCGGCTGGGCTTCGGGTGTCGTCATGAGTTGTCTCTTTCCTGAGTGATTCGGATAACCGATGATTTTTTCATTACCGCGACCGTTCGCGGCTGATGTAGATCGCGAGCAGGATGATTCCGCCCTTGATCACGTTCTGCACATACGGGTTCACGCCGATCATGTTGAGCCCGTTGTTGAGCACGCCGAGCAGCAGCGCGCCGACCAGCGTGCCGAGGATCGCGCCGCGCCCGCCGGAGATCGACGTGCCGCCCATCACGACCGCCGCGATCGCGTCGAGCTCGAAGCCCACCCCCGCGTTCGGCTGCCCGCTCATCAGGCGCCCGGTCAGCACGATCGCGGCGAGCGCCGACGTGACGCCGGCCAGCGTGTAGACGATCAGTTTCACGCGCGCGACCCGCACGCCGGTGAGCCGCGTCGCCTGCTCGTTGCCGCCGATCGCATACACGTAGCGGCCGAACGGCATCCGGTCGAGCAGCAGCCACGCGATCGCATAGACCACCAGCATGATCAGCACCGGCGCCTGGATGCCGAGCACCTTGCCGCTGCCGAAGAACGCGACCCAGTCGGGCAGCCCGTCGATCGGATAGCCGCCCGTGTAGATCAGCGCGAGGCCGCGCGCGATGCCCATCGTCGCGAGCGTGACGATGATCGGCGGCATTCCCGCGAACGCGACGAACACGCCGTTCAGGAAGCCGAAGCCGAGGCCGACCGCGATGCCGATCGCCAGCGCGGCGACCGCGTTGACGCCCGCGACCATCAGCCCGGCCGCGAGCGTGCCCGACAGCGCCATCACCGAGCCGACCGACAGGTCGATCCCGCCCGTCAGGATCACGCAGGTCATGCCGACCGCGATGATCGCGTTGATCGACACCTGGCGCAGCACGTTCTCGAGGTTCGCGGCGGACAGGAAGCTCGGGCTCGCGATCATCATCGCGATGCACACGACGACGAGGCCGACGAGCGGATAGAACAGCGTCGAGCGGCGCAGCTGCGCCCACATCGCGCGCGGCGGCGGCGCGTCGCCGTTTCCGGCGGTGGCCGCGAGCGTCGTGGAAGGCGTGGAAGAAGAATCAGGCAGGTTCATGGGTCGCTCCTCGCGTGCCGGCCGTGGCATAGGTCATGACCGTGTCGGGATCGATCTCGTCGCCGGCGAGCGTCGCCTCGATGCGGCCCTGCCGGAACACGGCGACGCGATCGCACATGCCGACGATTTCCGGCAACTCGGACGAGATCATGATGATGGCGTAGCCGCGCGCGGTGAGTTCGCGCATCAGCCCGTAGATTTCGGCTTTCGCGCCGACGTCGATGCCGCGCGTCGGCTCGTCGAAGATCAGCACCGACGTGTGATGGTTCAGCCAGCGCGCGATCACGACCTTCTGCTGGTTGCCGCCGGACAGCGTCGCGACCTCGGTGTGGATCGACGGCGCCTTCACGCCGACGCGCCGCATCACGTCGTGCGTGGTGCGCGCCTCGCCGCGCCGGTCGATCAGCCAGCGCATCGACCGGTACTTGCCGAGGTTGTTCAGCGAGATGTTGTCGCGAATCGAGAACGACGTGACGAGCCCTTCCGTCTTGCGGCTTTCCGGCAGGATGCCGATGCCCGCGCGCAGCGCGTCGGCCGGATCGGCGAGCTTCGCCGCCGTGCCGCGCACGCGCAACTCCTTGCGATGCGCACGCGTCGCGCCGATCACCGCGAGCGCGGTTTCCGTGCGGCCCGAGCCGACCAGGCCGGCAAAGCCGAGGATCTCGCCGGCCCGCAGCGCGAAGCGGTTCACCGGGCCGTCGCGCTCGATCTGCAGCGCGTCGACCTCGAGCACGGCCGGCGCGTCGGCCGCAAGCGCCGGCTTCGGCGGAAAGCTGCTTTCGATCCGGCGACCGACCATCATCCGCACCAGTTGCTCGACGTCGGTGCGCGCGACCTCGGTCGTCGCGACGTACTGGCCGTCACGCAGCACCGTGATGCGGTCGCACACCGCGAAGATCTCGTCGAGGTGATGCGAGATGAAGATCATCGCGACGCCCTGCCGCTTCAGCTCGCGCATGATCGCGAACAGGTGTTCGGCCTCGGCCGGCGTCAGCGTGGCGGTCGGTTCGTCGAGGATCAGGATGCGCGCGTCGAGCGACAGCGCCTTGCCGATCTCGACGAACTGCTGCTGCGCGACCGACAGCGTGCGGATCGGCGCGTCGAGATCGATCGCCACGCCCAGGCGCGCGAAGATGGCCGCGGCCGCCGCGCGCATCCGCTTGCGGTCGCGCGCCCCCCAGCGGTTGCGCAGCTCGCGGCCGAGGAACAGGTTGTCGACGGCATCGAGATGCGGAATCAGGCTGAATTCCTGGAATACGATGCCGACGCCGGCCGCGACCGCGTCGTGATAGTCCGCGAAATGGCGCGCGGCGCCGTCGATCTCGATCGTGCCGGCATCCGGCTGGTGGATGCCGCACAGGATCTTCATCAGCGTCGACTTGCCCGCGCCGTTCTCGCCGAGCAGCGCATGGATCTCGCCGCGCGCGATCTCCAGATCGATGTCGGACAGCGCCTTCACGCCAGGAAAGCTTTTCGTGATGTGGCTGAGCCTGAGTATCGTGTCCATCGGCTTCTCCGTGCGAAGGGCGTCGGCCGCGCCGCCGCCCTTCGCGTCGCGTCGCACGTCGTTCACCAGCTGAAACCCTTCGCGTTGCCGCGATCGACGACCTTCACGTCGACGGGAATCACCTTCGGCACCGTCGCGCCCCACTTGCGCGCAATCGCGATGCCGAGCGCGATGCGCACCTGGTCGGCCGGAAACTGCGCGGTCGTCTCGATGAACTTCGAGTTCGGCTTCTGGATCGCGGCGATCGCCTCGGGCGCGCCGTCGACGCTCGTCAGCTTGATGTCCTTGCCGGAGCCGTCGATCGCGGCGAGCGCGCCCATCGAGCCGCCGTCGTTCACGCTGAAGAGGCCCTTCAGGTTCGGATGCGCGGAGATCATGTTCTCGGTGACCGACAGCGCGGTCGCACGCTCCTGCTTGCCGTTCTGCGTGTCGACGAGCTTCACGTTCGGAAATTTCGCGAGCCCGGCCTTGCAGCCGCGCACGCGCTCGAGAATCGGCACGACCGGAATGCCGTCGAGGATCGCGACCTCGCCGCTGCCGCCGATCGCCTTCGCGAGGTATTCGCACGACATCACGCCCGCGTCGTAATTCTTCGAGCCGACGAACGAATCGACCGGGCCGTTCGCGTTCGCATCGACCGCCACGACGACCGCGCCGGCCTTCTTCGCCTGCGTGATCGCCGACTGGATGCCGGTCGAATCGGTCGGGTTCACGAGCAGGATGTCGATCTTCTTCTGCAGCATGTCCTCGACGTCGCTCACCTGCTTGCTGACGTCGTGATGCGCGTCGGTGACGACGACCTGCGCGCCGATCGATGCGGCCGCGTCGTTCAGCGCCTTCTGCATCGTCACGAAATACGGGTTGTTCAGTTCCTGGAACGTCATGCCGATCCGCAGCGGCGCGGCATGCGCGGCGGCGGGCAACAGGGCCGCGACGGCGAGCGCGGCAACGGCCGCCAGGCGGGCGGCGCGACGGGGGGATGAAGCGGGCGATGCGTGCGTCATGACGGTGTCTCCTGAATTGTGTGCAGCTTTTTCGTGGGTGAATGCGCCCCTCGCGACGTGAACGGCGCGATCGGCGGGGTGAAACGGTTAGGAAAACTCAGGCGGGCAACGGCCCGGCGATCATCCGGGCTGCGGCACGAGCTCCGGGGCGCCGGGCGTCAGCACGCGCGGCGGCAGCGGATTGCCGGTCGGCGCCGCATGCAGCGCCAGCTCGCGGCTGCGCGCGTTCAGGCGCTGCAGCGCGCGGAATTCGGACGGCGCCATCCCCTTCACCGCGCGGAACTGGCGGTTGAAGTTCGACACGTTGTTGAAGCCGGCCTGGAAGCAGATATCGGTGATGCTCGCGTCGTCGGCGAGCAGCATCTGGCACGCGGATTCGATCCGCAGACGATTCACGTACTGGACGAACGGCATGCCGGTGTGGCGATGGAACGCGCGCGAGAACGCGCTGACGCTCTGCCCGGTCAGTTGCGCGAGATCGGATTCGCGCAGCTCGGACGCGAGGTTCTTGCCGATATACGACAGCGCATGACTGAGCCGCGTCGGCGTGACGTCGGCCTGGTCGTACGCGGGGCTCGCGAGCAACGTGCGTTCGGCCGCGCCGCACAGCCGTTCGAGGATCGTCATGAACAGCGCGATGCGGCGCATCCCGCGCGCGGTCAGCAACGCATCGAACAGCGGGGCGATCGCGGCGCTCGTCGCCGCGTCGAAGCCGACCCCGCGCCGCGCATCGTCGAGCAGCGCCTGCGCGTCGCGGCATTCGGGGAACGCGTCCATGCAGCGGCGCACGAACGACGGATCGAACTGGATCACGAGATTGCGGCGCTCGACGGTTTCGCCTTCGGCCATGTCGCTGACCCAGTTGTGCGGCAGGTTCGGACCGAGCAGCACGAGATGGCCGGGGCCGAACGAACCGATGTGATCGCCGACGAAATACTTGCCGTGCGTCGCGACGATCAGGTGCAGCTCGAATTCGGGATGGAAATGCCAGCGGATCGTGCGATACGGATAGCCATGCGACCAGACCTTGAACGACTCGTCGCGTCGCACTTCGACCACTTCGAGATCGGGGTGCATCATGTTGGCGTCTCCATTCCCATGGTTCGCTGGCCGGCCTGTTCGGCGGTGCGCGCATCGCCGCGTGTCTCGCGCGGCGATGCGACCGGTCGCATGGGAAGCAATGTAGGTCGATCGAGCGCGCGGCTCCACCAACTTTACGCCTGATTTCCGATACTTTTTTGCGCAATCCGGCCATAAACGGTGCCGGACGGCAAATTTGTTGCAGCGCGGAACGGCGCGGACGGCCGCCCGCGCCGGCTTACGCCGCCGCGTGCTCGCGCGCCGTGCGCACCTCGTACGTCTTCAGGTGGTTGTACGCGATCCGCAGCGGCGACAGCGTATCGGCCGCCTGCGGGTCGCGCCGCGCGAGCAGGTCGCCGATCACGTGATCGGCTTCGACGCGCGCATGGTTCTCGACGTCGCGCAGCATCGACGCGGTCAGCGGCGACGGCGTCAGCACCATCCGCTGCATCCGCTCGCTGGCCGCCGGGTCGGGCCGGTGGCCGTTGTATTCGGCGATCGCGCTGCATTCCGCGAGCATCGTCTCGAGCAGGCGGCGGCCGTCCGGCGCGGCGAGAATGTCGCCGATCGACCCGCGAAACAGCGACGTGCTCGCGGCGAGCGTCGCGAGGAACACCCACTTCTCCCACATCCGCGCGGCGATGTCGTCGCTGAGCGTGGCATCGAAGCCCGCGCCGCCGAGCACGTCGGCCACCGCGCGTACGCGCGGCGATTCGCCGCCGGCCAGCTCGCCGAACGACACGCCGTGCGTGTCGTTCAGGTGCACGATGCGCTGCTCGCGATCGAGCGTCGCCGCGATCACGCACAACCCGCCGAGCACCTGCGTGGCGCCGAAGCGCTCGCGCAGCACGTCGAGGTGGCGCATCCCGTTGAGCATCGGCAGGATCAGCGTCTGCGGCCCGACGAACGGCGCGAACGACGCAATCGCGTCGTCGAGGCTGTACGCCTTGCAGCTCAGCAGCACGAGGTCGAACGGCGCGACGTCGGCGCCCGCGTCGCCCGCGCGCACGGTCTGCACGTTCGCGAGCGTCAGGTCGCCGCGCGGGCTGCGGATCAGCAAGCCATCGCGGGCGAGCGCCGCGGCGCGGCCGTCGCGCACCAGGAACGTCACGTCGCGCCCCGCCGCGGCCAGCCGGCCGCCGAAGTATCCGCCGACCGCGCCGGCCCCTACCACCAGAATCCGCATCGTTGCCTCCCTTCGGTTTGGTTCGGCGTCGCGCCGCCGCCCGTGCGGGCGCGGCGCGCACGCCATCGCCCGACAGTATAGCGGCCGCTGTTATGCATATGCATAGATGCCCGCGCTTGCGTCCCGGGCATGCGGAAATGGCCGCCTCTAAGGGATTTCCCGTCTACGGCGACACGCATGGCGCGCCGTCAAGAGACTTATCCCGTCACGCCGACCCGGCGAGCTTCCACGACTGACCGACCTCCTACCATGCGCACTCTCTCCCTGAATCAGAAACTCGCCTCGATGATCGTCATCCTGTGGCTCGGCCTGCTCGTGATCGCCGGGCTGGGCGCATGGCAGACCCGTACCTCGATGATCGCGGATCGCCGCGATCAGCTCGCGTCGCTGGTCGCGCAGGCCGCGAGCGTGACCGATCACTACTACAAGCTGTCGCAGCAGAACGCGCTGCCGGAAGCCGAAGCGAAGCAGAAGGCGCTCGAGGCGATCGCCGCGATGCGCTACGGTGCAGACGGCTATATCTCGATCAACGATTCGAAGCCGGTGATCGTGATGCATCCGATCAAGTCCGATCTCAACGGCAAGGACGTGTCGAATTTCACCGATCCGAACGGCCGGCACCTGTTCGTCGAGATCGTGAAGGCCGGCAACGCGGAAGGCGGCAAGGGTTTCGTCGAATATCTGTGGCCGAAGCCGGGCGCGGACAAGCCGCAGGACAAGACCAGCGCCGTGCAACGCTTCGCGCCGTGGGACTGGTATCTCGTGACCGGCATGTACATGAACGACGTGCGCTCGGCGGTGCTCGCGAGCGTCGGCCGCTGGCTGGCGATGACGGCCGTGCTCGGTGCAATCGCGACCGCCGTGATGGTGCTGGTGCTGAAAAGCGTGCGCGCGAACCTCGGCGGCGAGCTCGAAGTGGCGCTCGACGCCGCGCAGCGCATCGCGCAGGGCGACCTGACCGCGCGCGTGACGGTGAAGCACGACGATCGCGGCAGCCTGCTGCATGCGCTGCATACGATGCAGGGCGGGCTGATCGACATGGTGTCGCGCGTCCGGATGGGCACCGAGAACATCAACGTCGGCGCGAGCGAGATCGCCTCCGGCAACACGGACCTGTCGCAGCGCACCGAGGAACAGGCGGCCGCGCTCGTGCAGACCGCATCGAGCATGGATGAAATGACCGCGAACGTGAAGCAGAACGCGGACAGCGCCGCGCAGGCCGCGTCGCTCGCCGGCCAGGCCGCGCAGGTCGCGACGCGCGGCAGCGCGGTGGTCGACGACGTCGTGCGCACGATGAACGAGATCACCGACCGCTCGCACAAGATCGGCGACATCATCGGCGTGATCGACGGGATCGCGTTCCAGACCAACATCCTCGCGCTGAACGCGGCCGTCGAAGCGGCGCGCGCGGGCGAACAGGGCCGCGGCTTCGCGGTGGTCGCGGCCGAAGTGCGCTCGCTCGCGCAACGCTCGGCGACGGCGGCCAAGGAGATCAAGTCGCTGATCGTATCGTCGAACGAGACGGTCCAGCACGGCGCGACGCTCGTCACGCATGCAGGCGAGACGATGGCCGAGATCGTGCAGTCGGTGCGGCGCGTGAACGAAATCCTCGACGAAATCAGCCACGCGTCCCGCGAGCAAAGCGCCGGGATCGAGCAGGTCAACCGCGCGGTGGGCGAAATGGACCAGGTCACGCAGCAGAACGCCGCGCTCGTCGAACAGGCCGCGGCGGCCGCGCATTCGCTGCGCGATCAGGCCGAGGCGCTGCGCGACGCGGTGACGCGGTTCGCGTTGCCGGCCTGACGGCGTCCCGCCCGGCCCCTCACGCCGCGCTGCCCGCCCGCCGCGCGGCCTCCCCG